>CAVFUK010000076.1:0-16591 GCA_963625535.1 Anaerovoracaceae bacterium
GTATACGCCACGCCGAGTTCTCTTAAAAAAGAAGAGAATAAGGTTTCTCTATTTCCCTCAAGCAACAACTTGATTATTCCAGGTCTTTTCATCTATGTCTTGTGTTTCTTTCCACCGATTGCAAATATCTAAAGTTTATATCTTTCGCACTAAGAAAAATCGCTAGAAATATTGACATTAATATTAATTAAGTATTTAAATTTGTTTGTTGCAGTAACAATACTGATATTTATAACGATTTTCTAAATTAAAAACTATGAAGAAAAGTAAGGTTACGTATGAGAATCTTGATGGAGTTAAAGAGCTCAATGATTCGGAAATGAAACTCGTGGAGGTTAAGACAAATGATTGCCCTAGAGGAACAAATGATGAAGAATGTTTTTCCGCCTGTGTTATTGAATTGCCAGAAGGAAAGATAACAGGAGGTGTATGTTATTATTCGGGGATTGGTTCTATTTGCGCTTGTGTTGAGACAAAGAAGAATTAGAATTCCTCATTGAGGATATGCGAGCTAGCATCACTTTATGCGGAGATTATCGGCATTATTCTCCGCAAAACATGCGGAGAATAGGATAGATTCTCTACCTTTGTGGGTAGAAACGTAAACTGTGGAGCGATGGCAAACTATTTATGGCAACAGAAGGAATGGCCGAAGTTCAGTTGGGACGAGTCCCGACTGGTTCAGAAGTTGGCAGAGACGAATCGGCTCAGGGGAGAACTGTTCGGTAGGTTGTCGATGTTCGGCTTTCGCGAGCAAAACGACTCTTGGTTGGATGCGCTCACACAAGAGATTGTGCACTCCTCGCAGATAGAAGGTGAAGAGCTGAACAGAGACAGCGTACGCTCTTCCGTAGCGCGACAGTTGGGACTGGAGTATGACGGTTTACCTAAAGTGGACCATTATATAGAAGGAGTGGTGCAGGTGATGTTGGACGCAACCCAACACTATGAGCAACCGCTCGATGCTGAACGGCTTTTCACTTGGCATAAGGCCCTGTTCCCTTACGGACAGAGCGGCATCTACAAAATAACTGTTGGCCAATGGCGAACGGGGGAAGAAGCGATGCAGGTGGTATCTGGTCCTTTGGGCCATCAAAAGGTACACTATGAAGCTCCCCCAAGCGAACAGGTAGGAGGCATGATGCAGGATTTGATCTACTGGATAGCTTGCGATGACCAACCCATAGACCCTTTGGTAAAAGCCGCTGTGGCGCATCTGTGGTTCGTCTCCATCCATCCTTTCGACGACGGGAACGGACGACTGTGTAGAACGATAACCGAACTGTTGCTTTCACGTGCCGACAACACTTCACGTCGGTATTATAGTCTTTCCTCGGAGATACTAAATAATAGGAGCGCTTACTATTCGCAACTGGTGAACGCACAAAAGAGCGGTCTGGACATAACCGAGTGGATAAGTTGGTTCTCGATACCCTCACCCAAGCCTTGCAACAGGCCATAAGAAAGACGGAAAACGTAGTGCGCAAGACAGCCTTCTGGAACAGACATCAGACGACTCCCCTCAACGACCGTCAGCGTAAAGTCCTCAATATGCTGTTGGATGGATTCGATGGCAAGTTGAGTTCGTCGAAGTGGTACAAGATAAACCATTGCTCACAGGACACTGCCGCCCGCGACATCAAGGACTTAATAGAGAAAGGCATTCTACGGAAGACCGACGAAGGTGGTCGTAGCACCAATTATGAGTTGTGCGAGGAAAGATGTTAGCATATACAAAAGAATCCCTCAATGAGGGAGGAAAAATCGTGAGATTCCTCCCTCATTGAGGGATTTCCTATAAAGACCGCTAGGTGTTATTCAGACAAGAGATTGTCGAGTAACTCGTAGAACTCGGGGCTCTCGCCTACGATGGTCTTCACGATGTTGCCTTGCGGGTCTACAATCACTTTGGTGGGATAGCCCAACACGTTGTACTGGTCGGGCATGTCGCAGTCGTCGGCACAACGGACTTGAATCCACGGCATAGCATTGTCGGCCACGGCTTTCTTCCACTTCGCCTCGGTGTCGCGACAGTCCACGCTGACGAACTCCACCTTGCTCTTATGCTTCTCGTAGGCCTTCTTCATGTCGGGGATGCCCTTGATGCACCATCCGCACCAGCTGCCCCAGAAGTCCACCACCACATACTTGCCACGCAGACTCTCCAGCGAGATCAGGTTTCCGTCCAACCCCAGCAGGTTAAACGCGGGAGCCGGCTTGCCCGCCATCGCATTCATACGGTCTTCTTTCTGCTTCTGCCGCTCTAAGGCCTTCAACCCCGTCTTATAGAGCGACGAGAGTTTTCCATCTTTGGCACGTGGCGTCAACAGTGCCAGACCTTCGTCGTAGTTGCGCATGCCGAGGTTGATAATGAGAGCGGTAGAGACATCGCTGTCGGGATGGGACTTGATGTAGCTGAGGATGTACGCCTTGTAAGCATCCGCCAGAGGCTGATACTCTTTCATGTAAGCCTCTTGCATAGCCTCATCGGTACCCATATTCCGGTATTTCTGTCTCAAGGCACCTTGCAGGGCCCGGATAGAGTCCAGCGGAGCGTTCGCCTTGCTATACTCTTGGTGAAAAGCCGTTCCTCCGGTCTTATAGTCTTCGAACGTGCCGTTCAGCGTCAGCTGTTCACCGGGGACAAGGATGACACTGGCATAGGCGAACCGACGGGGCTCAGCCCCAGGCACTTTCTCTATCATTGGGTAGATGTTGGCGCGCGTAGCCATCTCCGACTTCAAGGTGTAGGAGAACTCGCCGTTAGCACCCAGTGCGATGGTGTCCACCTGCATCTCTTCGCCCACATCGTTCAGGCGGATGACTATCTTGCCGGACTCTACGCCGGTCAGTTTTCCCTTGAGGGTCTGCGCTGTGGCAGCGGTGAGGGCCACGCTCAGCAGTCCAGCGCCTAATAATAATCTTTTCATCATTCTGTTATTTTGTTACGTTGATAGTATACTCTTTCTCAAACGGAGTGAGGCACGCCTGTGAGTTGCAGCATTGGAAGACCACCTTACACTTCACCGTCTCGGGCACAGTGGCGCAGCCGATTTGTTGGGTCAGCGTCACATTGTCCTCGTAGATGGTGGTGCCGTTGGTACCGAAAGGTTTGGCAGCGACGCCTTTCAAGTCACCCTTCAGCTGACAGCCTTCGGGCAGACTGAAGTCGAGCTTCAAGGCGATATAAGGGTCGGACGATGCCACACTCCTATATATATGGTATCCGGCGAGAATCTTGAAGGCGAAGCTTACCTCCACGGTCTTATCGTCCACCCGTTTGGCCTGTGGCACCACGATGACAGGGTTCGTCTCCGTCGGCTCCTCCATAGAGGCTTTCTCCGTTTCAGCGGTCTCTTGGGCTTTCTTGGCAGCCTCGCGACGCTCCAAAGCTTTGTAGTCGTTGCCAGGAGCGCCCTGCTCGTTCACCATGAAGAACCATCCACCGGACTCGGTGAAGAAGATCTTGTCCTTGTATTTGTTGAGCCAGTTGCGCCATTCGCTCGGTTGGGTGAATTCGCACAGCGTGTAGCGCTGCAGGATGCGGTTGGCGCGGTCCACTTCCATGCCCTGCTCCAGGCATTCGACAGCTTTCTCTATCAAGCGGATGTCGTTGTTAGGTATCTGCCAAGCCTTGGCGTCCTCGTCCACGGAGATTTCGTAGCTACCCTGTCCACCATAGATATAAGGTTTGTTCTCTTGATAGTAGCGGATATAGGCTTGTTCATCCTCACCAAACTGGTCGAAGAGTTCTCTTTGATATCTCTTCAGGAAGTCTGCGTAAGTCATCTTGGGAGGAATGGTGCCGTCGCTGTAGCGGAGGGCTATCTCATCCTCGCTGGTCAGCTCCTCGCCTTTCTTCTTCTTAGCCATCGCCTTATCATAGGCAATCTTGTTTCGCGTGTAGTAGATAGAGTCACTCTCCACCCGCTCCAGGTAAGAGGAATACTTGGCCAGATAGATTTTCTCTTTCAAGTATTCACGAGTGGCGATGCGGTCGTTGTACTTGCGAACGATGGGCAGTCCTTTATGCTGTGCCATGTAGACCACGGCATTGGCGAACACCACCTTGGCCTCGTCGGTCATGTACTGCGGTCCGCCAATGAAGCCCCATGTGAGGAAGTTGGCATGACGACCTATGGCCACGGCATCGATGGTCTTGGCGCACACGCCGCTGGATATCACCTCACAGTCGGGAGAGTCGGTGTAGCCCCAAGGACGGGAAACCATACCTATATTAAAATTCTTTTCTGTCATATATCCCTTGGTGTTGACCTTCCACATCATCACGGAGTCGGGCAGAGGCTCATCCTGGAAGTAGGCATAGTGGAGCGCATCCTCCGGTGTGGGCTGCTTGGTCAGTGTGACGGAGGTCTTGAACGGTCCCTTGAAGATGGGGTGTTCCAGGTTCATGCCATGTGCATCGGCATCGAGGCAAAGGCAGTACCAGTCGTTCTTACTGCCATAGCGGCGACCGAGGGTCTCGGCAATGGAGCCGATGGTGATGGATGCTGCGGAGAAGTCCTCCGGCAGATACTTCGCACAGATGTAGTCGATGACGTTACCATCGGCGTCTTTCACATAGCGTGCCTCCTCCATAGCTTTGGGCAGTCCGTCGAAGATGGTCACATCGTAGCCGTCGGACATCTCCGGTGTGTAGTCGATGGCGCGCATCACTTTCACCGAGTCGAAATAGGTGCGCAACAGTGTGCCGAAGGCCTCCATGCGTTCGTCCACAGTCTTTTGGAACGCCTCCTCGGACTCAAAAGGCGACTTTGTGCCATGCCGTCCGTTTTCCCAATCGGACTGACCGCCCAGGTAGAGCACACGAATCTCATTGGGCTTCTTGCCCGATGAGCAACTTGCCATGAACAGACAGAGGGGTGTCAACAGCAAGCAGTAAAGCAATAATTTCTTCATAAGGTAAAGGGTTATAGTTTAAGTTGAATAGTAGTCGAGAGCATTGTCCCGGGAAAGAAACTCCGGCGACGAAGCTCATTCACACGTAAGGATAGCCTCATCGCCGGAGATAGAGAGAGAATGTTATTTAAACGGGTTCTGTTCGATAGCACCCTGGGCGTTCTCTATGTCCTGCGCAGGAATAGGAATAGCCAGGCAAGCATCGTCGCCCTTCACGTTGACCTGTATGGTCTCCGAGGTATCCACGCCGCTGGTAGTCACTTTGTAGAACTTACGGCTGATGGTCACATCATCGTCCGTCGTGGCGCTCATGGCGAAGCGTTTGATGTCCATCATGCGGACCGTGAACGGCAACTCACGACGGCGTTCCTTCAGTACTTGCTTCAGGGCATCGGACTGTGAGGCGGCTGTCAGCGCGGTAGCTGTGCCGGTAGCGAAACGGGCCTCACGCAGCGGCGTCAGGGTAGCCAACGCGTTGCTCCAGTCGCTCGAGCGTGCCTGCAACTCGGCCTTCATCAGCAGCAGTTCAGCAGCTGTCAGACCAGAGACACCATAGCGTCCATCGTAGAACGGGTCGAAGCGGTACCAATCGTAAGAGACGGAGAAACGGCGGTTGCCATGCTCGATGTAGGAGTACTGATAGCGCAAGTCGTTTGCCTTGTCGTCGTAGCAATCCAACAAATCCTGTGAGGGGCTGTACCACTGGGTGCCCAAGTATTGCAGACGGATGTAGATCCACTCTTTCCATTTATAAATCTTGGCCAAGTTCCAGCTGTTGGTCTCGCAATAGTCCAACGTCTGGGCAGGCATGGTAGAGGTCTCGGCATACTCTACTGAGTTACCCCAAGTCAGGTTGTTGTAGTCGAACAGACCCGGAGTCAGTGCCAACGCCTTGTCCACATAGGTCTTGGCATTGTCATAGTCGTTCATGTAGAGGTAGATGCGAGCGTACAGGCCATAGATGGCACACTTCGAGGTACGCCAAGCGAAGTCCTCCTGCACCTTGTCCTGTGCACAATATTTCTCGGCCTCGGCCAGGTCGGAGAGTATCTGGTCGAAGGTCTCGCCCAGTGTAGCGCGTGAGATGTCCTCGGTAAACAGTGTGCCCAGGCGCATCGGCAAGCCCAACTTCTCGCGGTTAGCCTCGCTGTAGGGCAAGCAGTAGACGGTTGCCAAGCGGAACATGGACCAAGCGCGCATGAAGTAACCATTGCACAGAGCCAAGTTCTTCTCGGCCTCCGTACCGTTCACAGAGTTGGCGTTTGAGATCATGGTGTTGGCCGTGAAGATTTTCTCATACTCGTACTGCCACGTGTTGTTGCTAGAGGTAGACTCCATCACGTCGCTGGCCAACGCATAGAAACAGAGTTCCGTAGAGCTGAAGGCATTGGGTCGCGAGTCGAACATCTCCATAGGGATGCCCATGTCGTCCACCGAATAAGCGTCCGGATAGCAATACTCATAGGTATTGGTCACGTAGTCATAGAGGGAAATCAGCTGCGAGGCCTCCTTGATGGAAGCGTTGGACGAAGCTGACGGTTGCTTGTCGAGGTATGAGTCGCAAGCGCTGAACGCGGTTGCGGCCATCAAAGCTAAAGCTATATGTTTCATTTTGAATTTTCTCATTTCATTGTCCTCCTGTCATTATAAAGTGAAACCTGCACCGAAGGTGATGGTTGTAGTCGGTTTGTTGGTACCAGGCAACCACTCGGGGTCGTAGTGATGTTTGTTGGCCGTGTAGATTAAGCCCAGGTCACGAGCCTGCACGAACACCTTGGCTCCTGAGAGGTGGACCTTGCGCAACCACTGTACGGGCACGTGGTAGGTGAGCGATACCTCTTTCAGACGTACGAACGACGCGTCCTGGATGTCCGACTGCAGATAATTTAAGTAACGGTCCCAGCGGTAGCACTGGTAGTCACCGGCCACCGGCAGACACGGGTAGTCCGTACCGTCGCTCTCCATCACCTTACTGATGTACTTCGAAATGCTGTTCTTGTAGTTTGCCAAAGGAATCTCCGGTGTAGTGGGGTCGCGGAACACACCGCCGAACTTACCGGTCATGTAGACGTAGAGATCGAAGTTCTTCCAGGTGAACTGGTTGGCCCATCCGAAGGTGTACGGAGAGATGGATGTACCGCTATAGGTCATCTTGTCCAAGCCCAGGGTCCGGTTGTGCAGTGTCAAGTCGTTGAACGACCATTCCTGGCCGTCAGCGGTCTTCACGTGAGGCACACCATCGCGCACTCCGGCGTATTCGTAGCTATAGACAGCGCCCACGGGTTTACCCTCGACGAAGTAGCCATTGGAAGGATTGGAAGCGTAACAGAGCTGGTAGCAGTAGAGCGACGGATAGTAGAGTTTCTGCACGACGTTCTTGTTGTAAGCGAATGTCACTGTGGAGTTGATGCCCAGACCGATGGAGTTAATCTTGCCGCGTCCGGTCAGTTCCACCTCGATGCCTCGGTTCAGAATCTCGGCATTGTTGTACTTCTGGGTCTCGCTACCATACACGTAAGGCACGGTCACCGTACCCACGATGTACTTACCCAAGCGGTTGTAGTACTCCACCTTACCGGAGAGCAGGCCTTTGAAGAGCGAGAAGTCCACACCCACGTTGGTGGTGTAGGTCTCTTCCCAACGCAACATCGGGTTACCGTAGCTGCTGATGTAAGAGACGTTAGTACCGGTAGTGGTGTTGGCACGGGTGGAAATCAAGGTCTGCGGAGAGGTACTCTTCTCGGTGTTACCATTGATACCATAGGTCAAGCGCAACGTCAAGCGGTCCAACCATGAGGAGGTCGGTTCCATGAACTTCTCCTTATCGAGGTTCCACTTGGCACCCACTGACCACATAGGCGACCAGCGGAGCGACTTGTCCTCGGTCACGTAGTTGGAACCGTCGGAACGGATGCTGAACGATGCTCCGTACTTGCCGTCGTACACATAGGACGCGTTGCCGAAGTAAGAGAAGTAGCGGTCCACACGGTCGGAGAAGGAGTTGCTCACCAAAGAGGCCAAGGTACTGTAGTAGTCGGGCCAACCTATGATGGTGGCACCATATTCCTGGCTTCCGTAGTAGGCGGCCTTTGAGGTGTTCGACTTCTCGTCGTAGCCCAACACGTAAGGATACGAGGTGCTGGAGGTCTTGTACTCACTGATCTCGAAACCGGCAAGGGCGGTGATGTCGTGTTTGCCGAAGGTCTCGTTGTAGCTCAACTGGTTGCGCCATACGTAGCTGTCCGTGGCGCTCTTGCTGCGACGGATGATGCCACCCGAGGGGATGTATTGCTCGTAGAGCACGTCGTTGTCGAGGTCGTACGAGGTATAGTAGTTGACCAACTGACGGACGTAGTCTGTCTCCTCGTTGTCGTAGTTGCGTACGTTGGACTCGTACTTCTCATACTGGTATTTCGTGTCGAACACCAGGTTGCGCCATATCTTGGCGTTCAGGCCGAGGCTCACACGGTAGTTTGTCGACTTGGTCATGTACGAGCGGTTGCGAACCTCTTGCAGCATGTTGTACGACAGGTCGTTGTAGGGCAGGTTCTGCAGATTCAGGTTATCGGCCACCAGTTTGTTCCACGATTTCTCGTTGTAGGCGTAGCTGCCATCCTCCTCTATCAACATCTCGTAGGGTGAGAGGCTGGTGAAGTCGCTGATGGTGACGCCGCTGGTCTCCTGTGTCTTGCGCTGGAAAGTACCTGCCACAGAAGCGGTCAACCACGAGTTGAGCTTGTAGCTGTTGTTGAAGTTGAGCATGAAGCGCTCGTAGCCACGTTTGATGGTAGCCTCGTCGTTCTTCTCATACATCAACGATGCGTAGGTGGAGTACTTGTCAGTGCCGGCGGAGAGGCTGGCGTTGTACTGTTGCAGGGCTTGCGTCTGCATCAGGTATTTCTTCAGCTGGCTACGGTTGCTGCGGTTGCGCAGGATGTCGAGGTTCTTGTTCATCTCCGACTCGGACATACCGTAGTATTTATGGGCATAGTAGTAGTCCTGCGCCAGTGACAACGGAGAGGCTATGTTGTCGGATGTGGGAGTGAAGTCGGAGAGCGACCACTCGTTCTCCAGGGCCATAATCTCGTAGTCCACCGTGGTCTTGCTGTCGGCCTGCGACATGATGTAGTCGAGGTCGGGCGTGGTACCAAAGCGGTAGAAGCCTTGCACGTCCACTTTCAGTTTGCCTTGCTGGCCCTTCTTGGTGGTCACCACAATCACACCGTTGGCGGAGCGAGCACCCCAGATGGAGGCTGCGGCTGCATCCTTCAGCACGGTCACGCTCTCCACGTCGTTCGGGTTGATGGTGCTGAACGAGCCCTCGATGGGGAATCCGTCAACGACCACCAACGGAGCGGTGTTGGCGTAGAGTGAGCTGGTACCACGGATAAGGAAGTCCACCGTACCGTCCTCGTTCTCGGTAGCCTGCATACCGGCTACCACACCCTGCAGTGCAGAGGAGAGGTCGGCGGTCGGACGGCTGGCGAGCAGCTCCTGGTTCACCTTGTCGAACGAACCGGTCACGCGCTCTTTCGACAGCGTCTGGTAACCGGTCACCACCACGTCGTCCAGCAGTTTGGAGTTGTCCTCCATCACCACGTTCACCGTCTTGCGGGCGTTGGCTTGTTTCTCCACGTCCTTCTTACCCACGTAGGTGAAAAGCAGTGTGACGTCGCCGCTGCCATTTGCGGGCAGAGCGAAAGCGCCGTCGAAGTCGGTGACGGTACCTTCGTTGGAACCCTTCACACGTACGGTGACACCAATCAACGGCTCACCGGCCTCGTCGAACACCGATCCACGGATGGAGCGGCCGCTGGGGCGGGACTTCTGCGCAGCGTTCGGATTGAACACCTGGACGAATCGTCCTTTGATTTCATACTTCAGCGGTGTGCCGCTCAACAGACGTTTCACCGCGCTTTCCACAGTCACGTTCTGCAGCTTGACGTTGGTCACCGTGTAAGGATTCACATCCTCCATCACGTACTGCATGCGGTAGTAGCCCGACTGGCGTTCTACCTCATCCAAGGCTTTGTGGAGTTTTTCTTTCTCACATTGGAAAGAGATCTTCTTTCCCTGACTTTGGGATTGTGCTCCCATGTTCGTCGCTAAAAGCAGACAAAAGAGGATAAGGAGTATCCCCTTGTACTTGTTTAGCTCTCTCTTCATAAAATCACAATTTAAATTGAACAATAAAACTAATGTTTACTCATAAGACATTCGTCTTAGCAGAATGGTACCTCTTCGGGCGAAATATTTTTCGCGAAGGTCCAAGAAAGGGAATGTCTTTATCCGAAGGAAGAGAATACATTGTTTCCTCTACCGGAAGAAACAGCACTAGAGTGATAACGAAACAGGGCAAGAGAAGTGACAAAATAGGTCGTGAGTACATTCGAAATCTCTGTTCAAAGTCTTTGAACACACGTTTAGTGACTTTGAACACATGTTCAGAGTCTTTGTACACACGTTCAAAGTCATTGAACAGAGATATCGTCCGGTCGCGATGCCAATTTCGTTATAGTTCTTGGACGGATAAGCATCTATTTTGTCCGTTTCCCCTTGCCATTTGCCAAACGGATATTACCTTTGCAGCGAAACCCCACCAGGGGCCGGAGAGAGCGTTATGAGTAATAAGGCAAAACAAGAAGTAGAGTTTGAAGCGTTGTTCCGAGGGAACTACGCCCGCCTGTACCACTATGCGCTCGATTTCCTGGAGGATGAGGAGGCCGCCAAGGATGTGGTGAGCGAGCTCTTCGCCGACCTATGGAAGCAGTACGACGCGTGGCGACCGGAGAACCCCGAAGCCTATCTGAACCGCGCCCTGCGCAACCGCTGCCTCAACTATCTGAGGCATCTGACCGTAGAACGCAACGCACTGCAGGGGTTCATCAACGAGAAGATGGCGCTCATAGACAGCGACGCGGCGGTGCACGAGGAGCGGATGAATCAAGTGGAGCGCATCATGGACACACTGCCTACCCGCACACGCTTCATCTTGGAACAATGCTACATCGAGAAGAAGAAGTATAGCGAGATGGCCGAACTGCTGGACACCTCGGTGGGGATGATACACAAGCACATCAGCAAGGCACTGGCGATTTTCAGGAAAACTCTTGGCGATAATTCGCTGAAGGGTGGTACCGAATGAGCAACGCGGTTGTCTGTAATAATATATAGAACGTAAACATGAAGAGCTGACGGATGATGAAAGATGCCGATAACAAGTTGAACCAGACGGAAGAGACAAATGTCCCCTGCGACCAGCAGGAGGCAGAGGCTTCGCGCATGGGTGCGTTGGTCCGCATGGACTACCGCAGGCGACACGCGTCGCAACCCGATGTGGACGAGGCTTGGGATGCCTTCCGCCGGGAGCGGATGGTCGCTCGGGAGACCCCTAAGCGAGGCTTCACGGCTTGGCACATGACCGCTGCCGCCCTGTTGGGAGCAGCCGCCATGCTGGCACTCGTCATCGTGTTCCGCCACGCGCTGTTCGACGCGCCCGCGCCACAACAATCGAAGGAGATTGTCGCCATGCAGTACGACGAGAAGCCGCAGCGGGTGAAGTTGGAGCGCGAGAACGACACGCTGGACCTCACCCAGAAGGATTCCATCTCGTACCAAGAGGCAACGAAACCGCAGAAGACTACCGTGGTGGCCAAGCTGCAGAACAAGACACAACGGCTGTCCACACCGCGCGGCATGGACTTCAAAGTGGTGTTGCCCGACGGATCGGAAGTGGTGCTCAATGCCGAGAGTACCATCGAATTCCCCACAGCGTTCCAGAGCGGACGGCGTTGGGTGAAGCTGAAGGGCGAGGCCTATTTCAAGATTGTGCGCAACGACGAGGCTCCGTTCATCGTCACCTCCGACCAACTTTCCGTGCGGGTATTGGGCACGGAGTTCAACATGAAGAGCTATGCCTCGGAGACCGCCCGGGTAGCTCTTATAAAAGGTAAGGTGGAGGTGATGCGACCCGACGCCCCGGTGTGCGACGCCACACTGACACCGGGCCAAGAGGCATGGTACAACGCCAAGGGTGAGGTGCAGGTGCGTGAGGTAGACCCCTACGAGGTGACGCAGTGGGTGAACGGATTCTTCTACTACCACGACCAACCGCTGGTGAAGGTGCTCTGCGACCTAGGCCGTTGGTACAACCTGGGCGTGGTGTTCCAAAACACCGAGGCCCTGCACTACAAAGTGCACTTCTCCGCCCTGCGCAACGAACCTATCGACACGGCGCTGGAGAATCTCAACCGCCTGCGCCGCATCCGCGTCCGCCTGGATGGCAACAAAATCGTAGTTTACTAACCGCCCCACTCACAGCAACCGACGGCTGAGGTAACGCACGGGATACCACACCGCCAGGAAACCCACCAACACCACGGTGGCAAAGATGAGCACGACATCCTGCCAATGGACACTGACGGGATAGGCATTCACAAGGAAACTGTCGGCCGACGAGCCTAGGGTGATGAGCCCGAAGCGTTGCTGCACGAAGCAGAGTGCCAAGCCCAGCACGATGCCTATCACTGCCCCGAAGAGGGAGATGAGCCGCCCTTCGAAGAGGAAGATACGGGCTATCAGCCGGTCGTCCGCCCCTAGGTTGCGCAGCGTCTGCACGTCTTGCTTCTTGTCGATGATGAGCATCGAGAGGGAACCGATGATGTTGAAGCAAGCAATGACAAGGATGAACGTGAGGAAGATGTAGGAGATGAGCTTCTCCACCTCCATGATGCGGAACACGTCCGCCTGCTGCTCGTAGCGGTCGAGCACGCGGAAGTCGTCGCCCAGCAGTTGGGCAATCTCCTTCTTCACTGCGCCGGCGTCAGCCGACGGTTTCAGTTTCAGTTCGATGGCGGACACCTCGCGGTCGTAGTGGAACAGGTCGCGGGCGAACTGTAGGGAGGTGAGCACGTAGGAGCCGTCGTACTTCTGCTGGTTCACCAGGAAGGCCACGCCGGGGGAGTAGAGGTAGGCGTGCTTGAAGCTGTTGGCGGGATTGGCCAGGTTCACCTTCTCGTCGCGCTTGGGGGCATAGACCTCCACGGCGTCGACCGGAGCGATGCCCGAGGCCAACACCGAGACCAGTTGCAGGCCCATGATGCCGTAGCTGACCACCTCGTCGTGGAGTTTGAAGGTGCCATTGCCGTAGAGGATACTGTCGATGGCTGTCAGCTGCTCGAAGTTGTCCTCCACACCCTTGATGACCACCATAGCCTGGCGGTTCTTATACTGCACGATGGCGTTCTCCTCCAGCGTCTTGGTCAGCACCTCCACCTGGGGCAGGGTGCGTAGCTGGGCTATGCGCGGGTCGGTGGCGTCGAACACCTTACCAATGGTGGGCACCACCTTCAGCTGTGGGTCGAAGGCGGTGAAGAAGGTGGCCACCAACTCCTGGAAGCCATTGAACACAGAGAGGGTGCACACCAAGGCAAGCGTGGCCAGCGCCACACCGCAGACGGAGATGCCCGAGATGATGTTGATGGCGTGGTGCGACTTCTTGGAGAAGAGGTAGCGCCGGGCTATGTAGAACGAGAGGTTCACTCCTTCAGCAGTTGGTCGATGTGTTCGATGTAGTCCAGCGAGTCGTCCACGAAGAACTTCAGTTCGGGGATGATGCGCAGCTGATGGCGCACGCGTGTGCCCAGCTCATAGCGGACGGACTTCATGTTGTCGTTGATGTTCTTCACAATCTCCTGGTTGCGTTCCGAGGGGAACACGCTCAGGTAGACGCGGGCCACACTGAGGTCGGGGCTGATGCGTACGGCGCTCACCGATACCAACACGCCTTTGTAGGCTTTGGTCTGAAGCAGGAAAATGTCACTCAGCTCCTTCTGTATGAGCCGTGCTATTTTGTTCTGTCTTGTCGTTTCCATAATTGTTCTTATTTATATATATAGGTATAACTTGAATGCTTATTCGTCACCTTCGTCGGTCCAACCGGGCAGTCCCTCGGCCAGCAGTTCCGCCGAGGTCTTCTTGCGGATGATGGTGAGTCCGTCGCGCAGGGGCAGTATCACCTTCTCCACCCGGCGGTCGGCCACCACACGGTCGTTGAAGGCCTTGATGCCGATGGTCTGGTGGTCGCGGTCGTAGGCGGGGTCGACGACGTGTCCGTCCCACAGGGTGTTGTCGGCCAACAGGTAGCCACCGGGGCGCAGGCGCGGCAACACAAGGTCGTAGTAGTCGTTGTAGTGGCGCTTGTCGCCGTCCACAAAGGCCATGTCGAAGGTGAGGTCCATCCGCGGCACCAGTTGCAGGGCGTCGCCGATGTAGAACCGTATCTTGTCGGCATAGGCCGAGCCCTCGAGCCACGGGCGGGTGAAGTCCTCCTGCTCGTCGTTGATCTCGAAGGTGTGCACCAGTCCGCCCTCGTCCAGCCCTTCGGCCATGCAGATGGCAGAGTAACCGGTAAATGTGCCTATCTCCAGTATCTGCCGGGGGCGAATCATCTGCACGAACATCTTCAGCATGCGACCCTGCAGGTGGCCCGAGGCCATGCGGGGGCGCAACAGCTTCACGTGCGTGTCGCGGTAGAGGCGGCGCAGGTAGTCGCCCTCAGCGTCGATGTGCTTCAGGATATACTCATCTATCGGTTCGGTCTCTTGCATAGGCTCTAGAGGTATCTGTTGCGGTTGGGCAGTATATATTCGCCCGACTCGGCGTATTTCAACACATCCGACACCAGGTTTATCTCCAGGAAGGAGGTATGCGTGCCGGACTTGCCGCCACTCAGGTAAGCCACCATCTGGTCTTCTCGGATGGTGCCGTCCTTCAGCAGCTTGCGCAGGGCGGCGAAGTAGTACTCCTGGCCGTTGCTCAGCTCAGGCATGTAGATGGCCTCCACACCGTAGGAGAGGGCCAGGTGACGCATGGTCTTCTCGTTGTAGCAGATGGCCAGCACCGGGTAGCGTCCACGGAAGGCCGCCAGGCTGCGGGCGGTGCGGCCGCTGTAGCTGTCGGTGATGATGGCGCGTATGTTCATCTTGTCCGTCGCCTTCACTGCCTGCTTGGCCAGGAAGTCGGTCACGTTGCAGTTCTCAGCCAACGGGATGCGTATGTCGTTCTCAGCCAACTTGTCCTTCTCCGCCTGGGCTGCCACCTTGGTCATGGTGCGCACGGCCTCCACGGGATATTTGCCGTAGGCGGTCTCGCCGCTGAGCATCAGGGCGTCGGTGCGGTAGTAGATGGCGTTGGCGATGTCGGTCACCTCGGCGCGTGTGGGGCGCGGGTTCTGAATCATCGTGTGCAACATCTGGGTGGCCACGATGACCGGCTTGCGGGCCTGCACGCACTTGCGGATGAGGACGCGCTGGATGCCGGGGATGCGCTCCTGCGGCACCTCGATGCCCAGGTCGCCACGGGCCACCATGATGCCATCGGCCACTTCCAGAATCTCGTCGATATTGTCCACGCCCTCCTGGTTCTCAATCTTGGCGATGATCTTGATGGAGCTGTTGTGGGCATCCAGTATCTGGCGTATGTCGAGCACATCCTGTCGGTTGCGGACAAAGGAGTGGGCTATGAAGTCGATGTCTTTCTCTATGGCATAGAGGATGTTGTTGCGGTCTTTCTCGGTGAGCGAGGGGAGGTTGATGCGCACTCCCGGCACATTCACGCTCTTGCGGTTGCCCAGCGTGGCCTCGTTCTGCACCACGCAGTAGAGCACGTCCTCCTTCTTCTCCACCACCTTCAGACCCAGGTCACCATCGTCGATGAGTATCTCGCCACCCACTTTCAGGTCGTCCACGAAGCGGGGGTACGACACGCAGATGCAGTCGCACGTGGTCTTGCCGTCGGGGTTGCCGACCACCTTCACGCGGTCGCCTATCTTGAAGGGTATGGGGTCGCCCACCAGCGGGGTGGTACGCACCTCGGGGCCCTTGGTGTCCATCAGTATGGCGATGCGGTTGGACACGGCGCGCACATTGGCAATCAGTTTCTCGAATCCCTCGCGGCTGGCGTGGGCGGTGTTCATGCGCACCACGTTCATGCCCGCGTCGAACAGGGCTTTAATGAAGTCCACATCGCAACGTTGGTCGGAGATGGAAGCCACAATCTTTGTCTGTTTCAGCAACATAGTTCTATACCATATTTATCGTTTAGTTGTTCGTTCGGTTCTGATGAATCAACGCGTCCACGGCCAGGCGGTACGAGTCGAGCCCGAAGCCACAGATGACACCCAGGCATGCGCAGGATATCATCGACTTGTGGCGAAACTCCTCGCGCTTGTGCACGTTGGAGATGTGCACCTCGATGACCGGCGCGGTGATGGCGCGGATGGCGTCCTGCAGGGCGATGCTGGTGTGGGTGTAGGCCCCGGCGTTGAGCACGATGCCGTCGTAGTCGAAGCCCACCTCGTGGAGTTTGTTTATCATCTCGCCCTCTACGTTCGACTGGTAGTAGTCAATCCACACGTCGGGGAAGGCGGCGCGCAACTGCTGCAGATAGTCCTCGAAGGAAACGCTCCCGTAGATGGAAGGTTCCCGCTTGCCCAACAGGTTGATGTTGGGGCCGTTTATCACTTGTATCTTCATCATATTCGTTCCTTTTGAAAAGAGTTTTGTACCTTTGTCGTGAATTTGGGTACAAAGGTAGGAAAAAGTATGGAACTACACACACAAAGGAAGAACAAGGATGCCAATGAAGTGGTAATTGAGCGCTACAGGCAATA
>CAVFUK010000077.1:0-17313 GCA_963625535.1 Anaerovoracaceae bacterium
AAGATACCAAGATGGGTATCGTAACCGATATCAAACAGGCTCTGCGTAAGGCATATGCTCTGAAGATTAACTATTCGGCTTCGCAAAGACAGTAAAATCATCGATTTTCGATTCTATAAAGGAAGGGGGAACACATTCAGTGTTCTCCCTTTTTTGTTTTGTTTATTATAATATATGTTATAAATCATCTTTCCGCTTTGTCTAAAGCACTACTTTTGTCCCATAAATGTTTCACTAAAACCTAAACTTTCATGAGAAAACTACTTCTTCTTTTAGTAGTATGTTGCTGTGTTTGTACAACTTTCGCACAGTCTATCGATTGGAACAAGGCTCTCCCGGCCGATTCCAAAACAAAAGTAGGAAAGTTACCAAATGGTATTACCTATTATCTGCGTCACAACGAAGAGCCCAAGGAAAGGGCTAGTTTCTACATTATCCGTAATGTGGGTGCTCTTCTCGAGGATGATGCGCAGGATGGTCTGGCTCACTTCCTCGAGCACATGGCTTTCAACGGAAGTAAGAACTTCCCTGGTAACAGCATGATTTCTACGCTTGAACGTTATGGCGTTTCCTTCGGTGGTAACCTCAATGCTTACACTACCCAGAATGAGACCGTCTACAACATCAGCGAAGTGCCTTGCACCAACGAGGCTTTGGTCGATACTTGCTTGCTGATTCTTCACGACTGGTCTTACTACTTGACTCTTTCTGATAAAGATATCGACGATGAGCGTGGTGTCATCTCCGAGGAGTGGCGTTCACGCCGCGATGCCAGCGCACGTATTCGCGAGCAGCAGAACAATGTCTTGCTGAAAGACTCTAAATATGCTGTTCGTGACGTCATCGGTGACTTGAACGTGATTCAGAATTTCAAATATCAAGAGATTCGCGACTTTTATCATAAATGGTATCGTACCGATCTCGAAGCCATCGCTATCTGCGGAGATTTCGATGTGGACAAGATGGAACAGAAGATAAAGGATGTGTTCACCTCTATCCCTGCCATTGAGAACCCTACACCTCGCCCTTTCTACGAAGTGCCGGAACACAAAGATACCTATTTCTGTGTTGCTACTGATAAAGAGGCAACCCAGTCTACTGTGGCCATCATCCGCTTCTGGAAAGCCAAAGCAAAGAACGGTGTTGTAACCTATCAAGATTTGAAGGATGGTCTCATAGCTAACTTCTACAATTCGATGATATCTAGTCGTTTGAGAGAGATGGTGCAGAAAGGTACCGCTCCCTTCATGAACGCTTCTATCGGTTATGGCGAATTCGTACGTGGTTATGAATCTTATGATCTCTATGCCATAGCTAAACCCAATCAAGAAGACGCTGCTCTGAAATCTATCCTGACTGAGAACGCTCGTATTGCCCAGCATGGATTTACCGAGACTGAGCTCAACCGTGTGAAGGCTAACTTCCTCACAGGTCTCGAGTCTTCTCTGAAAGATATCGACAAAACCGATAACGAGACTTATATTAAGGATATGCAGATCAACTTCCTCGAGAAGGAAGGCATGATGGATTTCTTGGATTACTATAATGCTGTGAAGGAAATCCTGCCGACTATCACTGCTGCTGAGCTTTCCAGCAAGATTAAAGAATGGTGGAAAGAGGACAATCGCGTGATTATTGTCAACGGTCCGAGCGAAGGAGTGAAACATCTCACTGAAGCTGAGGCTAAGGCCATCGTTGCTGAATCCGAGACTATGACAGTTGATGCTTATGAGGATGACGATGTTTCCGGAAGCCTTATCAACGAGGACCTGAAAGGTTCAGCTATCGTGAAGACAAAAGCCTTGCCTGCTTTCGATGCTGAAGAGTGGACGCTTGGCAACGGAGCAAAAGTGATATTCCGTAAGGCCGATTTTGAAAAAGATAACGTTGCTTTGTCTGCTTACAGTAAAGGTGGTACTTCTCAGTATGACGTAGACCTGTTGCTCTCTGCACAGAATACAGCTAACCTTGTAGGTGCTTATGGCGTAGGAGATTATGATGCGATTGCCCTCAATAAAGTGCTCACTGGTAAACATGCTGGTTGCACGGTTGGTATCAAAGGTCTGTATGAAACCGTCTCTGGTACAGCTACACCGCAAGATATGGAAACGATGTTCCAGCTGCTCTACCTCCGATTCGAGAAGCCTCGCTTCGATGCCAATGTGCATAAAGTGATGATAGACCGCAACAAAATTATGTTGCAACAGGCTGAGAGTAACCCTCGTACCATCATGAGCGACTCGCTGACAATGATCTACTCTAACTACAATCCTAGAACGCAATTGCTGAAGGCAACTAACATCGAGCAGATTACATTGGACCAAGTGGAGAAGGTGTACCGCGACCGTATTGCTGATGCAAGTGACTTCACCTTCTTCATCGTCGGTAATGTGGAAGCTGATGCTGTGAAACCTTTGGTTGAAAAGTACATCGGTTCCATCTCTTCATCCTATCGTCACGAGAATTGGATTGACCGCAAGGTGCGTGGGCCAAAAGGTAAAACAGAGAAAGTCATAGAGATTCCGTTCGAGACTCCGAAGACTACCGTCATCATCAACTTCAATAAAGAGATGAAGTATGATCTGAAGCAGTCTTTCGAGAATACCGTGCTGAAGGAGATTCTTGATATGCGTTACACTGCCAACATCCGTGAGAAAGAAGGTGGTACGTATGGCGTAGGTGTCTTCGAAAGTGTAAGTCGCGAACCTGTCTGCGAGTACACCATGGGTATTCAGTTCGACTGCGAGCCCGACCGTGCCGCACATCTTAAGTCGCTGATTTATGCGGAGATTGATAAACTCATCGCAGACGGTGTGACCGAGGAGGAGCTCAGTAAGGTTGTTCTCAATATTCAGAAGAACCGCGAGCAGAGCAAACATCACAATGCCTACTGGATGGGTGTGCTCAACACCTACTATCAGACGGGCATCAATATGGACGATGCTGCCAACTACGAGCAGATACTCGAGAAGTTGACTCCGAAGGACATCCAAAAGTACGCCAAGAAACTCTTCAATAAGATTGATGTGGTGGACGTGATGTTTGTCCCCAAGAAGTAACACTGTCATATTGAAAGATTCATAGCATTGTCTTGCCGACCATAGACCTATGGTCGGCAAGGCATTGTCGTGTCCATACGTCTGCTGCTCAGCTACGCCTGATGAGATGTAATTATAGCGCTAATCACGTAAGTGCCTCATAACGAGCATTCGAAATCTTTATAGATTGTTAAATAGAATAGAATCTGAAAAATAAGTGATGATTATGTGCGGTTCTATACTTCTTTTGCCTATATTTGTAAAAAATTAAACGACTAAGAATGGCACACCATCAATTAGACACTTTGGATGAGCAGATATTGAAGCTGATTGCTAACAATGCTCGTATTCCTTTCCTGGAGGTGGCCCGCGCGTGTAACGTGTCCGGAGCCGCTATCCATCAACGTATTCAGAAGTTGACGAACCTTGGCATTATAAAGGGTTCCGAGTTTGTAATCGACCCTGAGAAGATAGGGTACGAAACTTGTGCATATATCGGTTTGTTCCTCAAAGACCCGGGACAGTTCGACACTGTGACCAACGCTTTGAAGGGTATTCCTGAGGTGGTTGAATGTCACTTCACTACAGGTAAGTACGACATCTTCATCAAGATCTACGCTAAGAACAACCACCATCTGCTCACAATCATCCACGACAAATTGCAGCCGCTGGGATTACAACGTTCCGAAACCATCATCTCCTTCAACGAGGCTATCAAGCGTCAAATGCCTATCCTCGACTTGAATCCCAAGAGGAGCCGAATCACTGAGCGTGACAATGGCGATGATGACGATGATGAGGATGAAGAGCTTGACTAAAAAGGAAGTGCCTACTTCCTTGTGTAGTCGATGAAACTATACGAAAAGAGATGTTTGTCATCAGGTTGACGGACATCTCTTTCTGTTTCTGCCCATACCGTGGGGTCGATAGCCGGAAAGAATGCGTCCGCCTGTTTAGGCGTATCGTCCACCTGCGTGATATATAGCTTGTTGGCATACTGCATTGCTTGCTCGTAGACCGAAGCGCCGCCTATGATGAAGACCTCTTCGTCAGCGTTGCAGTGACTTAACGCTTCCTCCAACGAACGGAAGCATTCTGCTCCCGGGAAGGTGGTCTCCGGGTTGTGGCTCAGCACAATGTTGCGGCGGTTGGGAAGAGCCCCTTTGGGCAATGACTCGAATGTTCGTCGTCCCATGATGATGGTATGTCTCGTGGTGAGTGCCTTGAAGCGCTTCATGTCGTTCGGTAGCCAATAGAGCAATTTGTTCTCGAAGCCAATGGCGTTGTTGCTAGCTATGGCCACGATGATGCTCACTTGTTTGTCTGTTGTTTGGTCCATCTTGGTCCTCCTTACCTTATTATATTATACAGCCACCACGCCGGCGATGTGCGGGTGCGGGTTATAGTTCTCCAACTCAAAGTCCTCGTAGCGGAAGCTGAACAGGTCCTTCACGTCGGGGTTTATCTTCATTGTGGGCAGTGGCCTTGGCTCGCGTGTCAGTTGCAGTTTCACTTGTTCAATGTGGTTGCTGTAGATATGTGCGTCGCCCAACGTATGGATGAAGTCGCCAGCTTTCAGTCCCGTGACCTGTGCTACCATCATCAGTAGCAACGCATACGAGGCGATGTTGAACGGCACACCCAGGAAACAGTCGGCGCTCCGTTGGTACATCTGCATGCTCAACCGACCGTTCACCACGTAGAACTGGAAGAAGGCGTGGCAGGGAGGCAGGTTCATGTTGTTCAGATCCGCCACGTTCCATGCGCTCACGATGATTCGTCGCGAGTCGGGGTTGTGCTTGATGGTCTCTATCGCCTCTTTGATCTGGTCGATGTGCCCCCCGTTATAGTCTGGCCATGAGCGCCATTGGTATCCGTAGATATGTCCCAAGTCGCCGTTCTCGTCCGCCCATTCGTTCCATATCCTCACGCCATGCTCCTGCAGGTACTTCACGTTGGTGTCGCCGTTGAGGAACCATAGCAACTCGTAGATGATGGACTTCAAGTGCAGCTTTTTGGTGGTGAGGCACGGGAATCCGTCCTCCAGGTTGAAGCGCATCTGATGTCCGAATACGCTGATGGTGCCGGTGCCGGTCCGGTCGTCCTTTCGTGTGCCCTCCGTCATGATTCGTTGCAGGAGGTCTAAGTATTGTTTCATTGTATGTCTTTGTTTCTTGATAATGTCTGCAAATGTACGAAAAATGCCGTAGACCCTCTTTGGTACGCTCACATTTCTTTTAGCCTTCTCCCTTAGACGCTCTATATCAATCGTCTATGACCTGACACTGTAATCGCTCGCCCATATGTGGCTTCCTCTCATCTTCCTTCGAAGGAAACTTTTGCTTTCGGTGAATGTTAAATCGGAGAATATGTATGGTGATTCACATTATTTATCTATATTTGCATATAGCAAATCTATTATGAACAAAAACAACTGGAATTATGAAAAAGAGTGGATTGATTATTGCGTTGCTGCTGGCTGGTGTTGGCATCAACCAGGTGAAGGCTCAGGACGATTACAACGCCGGAATCTTCAAGCACTTAAGTGTTGGTGTGAGTGCCTCAACCTTAGGTTATGGTGTGGATGTGGCTTCAGACTTGGGTAGCCACTTAATGTTGCGTGCGGGAGTTGACTTCGTACCCAACTATACGTTCAATACCGACGTGGAAGCTGAGGCAGGAAACCATTCAACGACAGTTGACCTGGAGGCATCGATGAAGCGTACACAATACAGTCTGTTGCTCAATTACTATCCCTCGAAGAAGTCCTCATTCTTTCTGACCGGCGGAGCTTACTTTGGCGGCAAGGACCTCGTGACGATTGACGCGAGAAGCGACGAGATGAAGCGACTCTATGATGAGAACCCCGGTGCTGCCAGCTTGGTTATCGACAAATACAGCCTGCCCATTGAGCCCGATGGTTCGGTGAAGGGTGGCATCAGCGTCAGCGGTTTCCGTCCCTATCTGGGTTTGGGCTTTGGTCGCCTCGTTCCTCACAAACGTGTGGGCTTTATGGTCGAGTTTGGTGTGCAATTCCACGGAACTCCCAAGGTTTACTCTTCTGCAGGAGACATTGAGGAGCTGACCAGTAACTACGATAGCGATGACGACCTGAGTAAGATTGTGGATCAGCTCACCGTCTATCCGGTTCTCAAGTTCCGTCTTTGCGGTAGAATCTTCTAACGAGTAACCTTTACGGGGTGTCGCATTTATCGCTAGCCCCCGATATATAAACTTCGAACTTCCTCCTGTCGGATGTTCCGGCACGAGGAAGCTCGAATGTATCTGTGTGTAGTCACGTTTCTCTCGAAGTAGAGTGCTCGTTGATGACGCTACTCCTCCAGTATGGTGCTCTTGATGGCGTCTTGTAATAACGATGCGATAAGTTTGTTTCTCATAGCAGGGTTCAACTCTCTTCGGTAGTGTAGAAATAGGTAATGGTGAGGCTGACGATTATGATGGCACCGGTCACCAGCAACTTGGGGTCGCTGAGCAGATGCTCCATCGTGTGGGTCTGTAAGAAAGCCATCACGTGCCCAATCAGGCTGTGTATGAGCCCGAGGCCGCCAAAGACAAGGAATAGACAGACGCACACGGCTATCAAGGCAACGTCGATAAACGTCGTCACGCTATGTTGGTGACTGGGCAACCGCAGCATCACCCGCTTGGTGAAGCCTCGGTCGGCCACTTCCTGTTTCTGCTCCTTTATGAACAGTTCTACGCTGTCTTCATTCTTTTCCTTCATAACCATTACGTGTTAGATATTCATGCATTTTCTCTTTGCCTCGTGCCAGGTGCGACTTCACTGTGCCGGCGGGTTTGCCTGTGATGGCGGCTATCTTGTCGATGGACAAGTCCTCCATGTAGAAGAGCGTGAGGCAGATGCGTTCTTCCTCTTTCAGTTGGCGTAGGGCGTTGTAGATGTCCAGCTTCACGGCCGTGTCCGTCTGCTCCGTTTGCTGGGTACGGTCCACCTCGTCCGTCTGCAGACTGTCGGTAGGCTTGCGGCTGCGGACGTCGTCGTATAACACATTGTAGGCGATGCGGAACAGCCAGGTGGAGAAGCTCGACAGCCCCTTGAACGAGTCGAGGCGTAGATAGGCCCGTATGAACGTCTCTTGTGCCAGGTCGTCGCTCAGTTCCTTGTCACCCAACGTCTGGTTGAGGAAGAATCGCCGCACGGACGACTGGTACTTCATCACCAGCGAGTCGAATGCCCGCTTGTTGTGAAGCACCAGCACCTGTGCCACTAACGCTATGTCGCTTAGCTGCCGCATGACGTTTTAGTCGTTGCCGTTAGTGGACGCGTTGTCATCCGTTCTCGGTTCTTTCACCTCCACGGAAGGCTTTGTCCCCTGAGCGTCTTGTTTGATGTATTTTCTCTTTACGATGCCGGTGAGTAGCTGTCCCGCACCGAAGCACATTATCAGAATGCCGATGGTTGTGGTCTCCGGTTGGGCCAATGCGTAGAGTGCAATGGACACTCCCAGTCCGGCGAACAGGTTGATGATGCCTTTCTGAATCCATCGCTCAGCCGGCCGTTCAGTCACGGGGTCCAGTATGCCAGCGGGCAGCTCCTTGCCGGCAGCCAATGCCTTCTCGGCCAGTTCGAGTCTGTGCTTCCGGAGTTTGTAACGATAGACGAGGCAGAGAACGATGATTGCTACCGGACCTCCGAAGATGAGCAATACGCCCAGTATCTCCACTAGGCTGTCTGATACATCTTCAAGCATACTCGATTGAGAATCGTCCGCTTCGTCTTCAGTGCCGTTGTTCGCCACCGCTTCGGATTCTTCCGATGGTATTGTGTCGGCCTGCAGTGTTTGCGTTGCCGCGGAGTCCGCCGCTACAGTGGTCACTGCCGGTTGCACATTCTCTTCAGCTGTTTCTGTGTTTGCGGCCATCAGCCCGTAGGATAAACCTAACGCCATGGCCAATACTAACATGATTCGTTTCATAATTCAATTCGTTTATTAAGTTATTTGCAATTGTTCATCAGTCACTGATTTTTGTTTTCTGTGTATTAGACGTGACGATGGCCCCGTTTGGTTGCAACAACCCCTCTCAATTATTCCTCAAAGGTACGTTTTTTCTCTTTCCTTCGTGCTATTCCGTCTCTTTTCTGTAAGTTTGCACACAAACTAAAGAAACATTCGTTCGCATGAATCTACCCGAAGAGTTTGAGAAAGAGATAATCGCCACGCTAGGCGAGGAGGAGTATGCCCGTCTACGCGACGCCCTGCAACAGGAGTCGCCTGTGAGCCTGCGTATCAACGAGTCAAAGGTCCCTGCTGGTCTTGTGGAGCAACCGCCGCTTGACACGGCGCGCCGTGTCCCTTGGTCCGACACCGGTTACTACCTCGACCGAAGGCTCACCTTCACCTTCGACCCGCTCTTCCATGCCGGATGCTACTATGTGCAGGAGGCATCGTCGATGTTCATGGAACGGGTGCTGCGCACCTATGTCACCTCGCCCGTAGTGATGCTCGACCTCTGTGCCGCCCCAGGCGGCAAGTCCACCTTGTGCCGGTCGGTCTTGCCTAAGGGGAGTCTGCTCGTGTGCAACGAACTCATTCGTACCCGCGCGCAGGTGTTGGCGGAGAATCTCATCAAGTGGGGACACCCCGAGGTGATAGTCACACAGAACGCTCCGGCCGACTTCGCCGCCTATCCCTCGCTCTTCGACGTGATATTGGCTGACGTGCCCTGCTCGGGCGAGGGAATGTTTCGCAAGGACCCGACCGCCATCGACGAGTGGAGCCCCCGCAACGTGGAGACGTGTTGGACCCGTCAACGGGAGATACTCTCCGATGTGTGGGAAGCCTTGAAGCCCGGCGGACTGTTCATCTACAGCACTTGTACCTATAATATATATGAGGACGAGCGAAATGTCGAGTGGATTGTAGACCACTTCGGCGCCGAGCCTCTGTCCGTGCCCGTGGAGGCGGAGTGGAACGTCACCGGTAACCTGTGCGGAGCGGATATCCCCGTCTATCATTTCCTGCCTCACCGCACTAAGGGCGAGGGATTCTTCCTGGCCGCGTTCCGTAAGCCACTCGATGCAGAGGTGCCGTCGGGTGGAACGAAGGAACGTAAAAAGAGTAAGGATAAGCGGGGTGGGGCGAAGCCGATGCCTGTGCCGGCTGACTGCAAACGGTGCCTGCTTCATCCGGCGGACTATCAATGGGAAAGCGTCGGCGATACCGTGGTGGCCTTTCCCTTAGAGCATGCTGACGTCTACCAGTCGTTGCGCGAGCGGTTGCATGTGATACATGCCGGTGTCACCGTGGCACAACTGAAGGGTAAGGACTGCATCCCTCACCACTCGCTGGCCATGAGTGTGGACCTCAACCGTGCACAGTATCCACAGGCGGAAGTCAGCTATGACCAGACCGTAGCCTATCTGCGCAAGGAAGCCATAGCGTTCCCCACCGATGTGCCCAAAGGATATGTGCTGGTTACTTACCGAGGTGTGCCCTTGGGCTTTGTCAAGAACATCGGCAACCGGGCCAATAACCTCTATCCACAGGAGTGGCGCATCCGCAGCGGCTACCTGCCCGAGGAGATTCTTTGTTTGGTGAATCAGCCCGATGAAGACCTTAAATAGTTGTGTATCAAGATGCATAAATTGGTCACCAAATAGTGCACCTTATGTTTTTGACAAATAATGCACCTAAAAAGATAATATATATACTTGCTGGTATGGAAAACTTCATACCTTTGCAGCGGTTAATAAAAACATTAGGTGTTTAAAGGTTGACACAAGAAACAGCTTTATCCGCAGCGGCGGTAAAGAGGTAATCACACACAAATGAAATAATACATTTATGGAATGATTAAATTATTTAATTTGTGAATTTCTATTTTTTCGGTTTTATATAGTTATTAATTATGCGCTTGAAAGCCCGTCGAAGTGATTCGCTGGGCTTTCTACTTATATATATACCTACAAATGGTGATTTCTTCATTCAACTAAATATGCGTAACTTTGCCGACGATACCAAATATGCAACCATTATCAATAAAATAGAACGTAAAGATGAAAACGAAACAAATGATTTTAGGATTGGCAGTGGCAGCCTTTGCCATTGCGGGTACGTCATGTGGCGGTAGCAAACAGAAAACCAACGATGCGGCTCAGACTGAGCAGACCGTTGCGGCTATGGACGTGGACAGCTTGTTGGCCAACGCCGAGGCTTTGACGGACAAAGAGGTGACCGTGGAGGCCATCTGCACCCATGCCTGCAAACATGGCGCCACCAAGATATTCCTCATGGGTAGCGACGACACGAAGACCATCCGTGTGGAGGCCTGCGAACTGGGCGCTTTCGATACTAAGTGTGTCAACAGCGTGGTGCGTGTGAAAGGCATCATGAGGGAAGACCGCATCGACGAGGCTTACTTGCAGAACTGGGAGGCTCAGTTGAAAGACGCTGCCACCAAACAGCATGGCGAGGGCGAAGCCGGATGCGAGACCGAGAAGAAGGCTCGTGGCGAGAGCGCCAACACTCCCGAGGACCGCATCGCCGCATTCCGTGCGAAAATCGCTGCCCGCCAGGCAGAAGAGGGCAAGGCTTACTTGTCTTTCTACCATGTAGATGCCATCAGCTATGAAATTGTCGAGTAATCCGGCACAACAGCTGCGCAAGGTCAGCCGTTTCCTTCACCGCGAACTCTCCTTCCTCTTCGCCGGCATGGTGTTGATATATGCCTCATCGGGCATCGTTCTGAACCATCGGAACACCATCAACCCAAACTATACGGTGGAGCAACGCGAGGTGGTGGTGGAGTCGCTCCCTGCGCAACAGCAGGTGACAAAGGAGGATGTGATGCGGGTGCTGGAGCCGCTGGACGAGACGAAGAACTACACAAAACACTACTTCCCCAAGCCGGGAGTGATGAAGGTGTTCCTCAAGGGCGGCTCTAGTTTAGTGGTGGACCTCTCCACCCGCAAGGCTGTCTATGAGAAACTGACGCCTCGTCCGGTGCTGAGCGCTATCACGCGGCTGCACTATAACCCGGGCCGTTGGTGGACTACCTTTGCCGACTTGTTCGCTGGTGCGCTCATCCTCATCACCCTCACGGGACTCATCATGCTGAAGGGCCCGAAAGGCTTGTGGGGACGAGGTGGCATCGAACTGCTCATCGGCATTGCCATTCCGCTGATTTTCCTCTTCTGCTAAGGAAACCATACGCTCTTGCGGGGCGTTGCAGACATACGAAACCAACGTCCGACCTACTCATTCGGGGGCGGATGATTTACTATAGACGAACCGACACAGCGTTTCAAGTGTATTGAGTCGCTGTGTCGGTTCGTTTTGTTTACCTTCTTACATTTCCCTTCCTACAATAGAAATTGTTGCAACGACATAGATCAAAATCATGCAAAGTTTTCACGAAATGGGTGTTTGGCAATTGCCGTACACGTGTTTGACAATTGCCATACACGTGTTTGACAACTGCCGTACACGCGTTTGACAATTGTCAGTCACCATTCACGACTAGAGCCTGCAAGGTTTTAATGCCGACTCTTACATCGTTTCATATACAGTGTTCATCGATTATGTCGCTGAGTGAGAGGAGGATTAGGCGTGCACGGTCCGCCACGACCCCTGATGTCAAAGGCTGTGTTTGATGCGTTTGTCCTGTGTGGCGTATTTACCGGTTGGGACCCGTCGTGCGCCGAGGGAGGAGGCTAATATCCTCCCTTGGCGCGGCGGAAGTATTCAGTGGGGGTCACCGAATAGGCTTTCTTGAAGCAACGGCTGAAGTAGTGCGCGTCGTTGAACCCCACGCGGGAGGCTATCTCAGTGATGCTGTACTTGTTCTCCTCGATTAGCTCGGCAGCCCGCTTCACACGCATTTGCTGCACGAACTCGATGGGGGAGAGGCCCGTGATGTTCTTTATCTTGGCATAGAAACTGGTGCGGCTCATGTAGAACTGCTTCACCAACATGTCGATGGTCAGCTCGCCGTTGGCGAGGTTCTCCTCGGTCAGCGCTATCAACTTATCCATGAACCGTTGGTCTTGCTCGGAGAGATACTCCTCCGCTGCCGGTTCCTCGGCCTTCGGTTGCGGACTGACGGTGAGCAACTTCTTGCAGTAGATGGCCTGCAATTTGCGTCGTTGCTCCAGCAGGTTCTCCACCCGCGCCTTCAGGTAAGTGGCACTGAAGGGCTTCGTGATGTAGTCGTCCGCCCCCTCCTTCAGTGCGCTGAGCTGGCTCTCGATGGCCGACTTGGCGGTGAGCAGCACTACGGGGATATGGCTCGTGGTGAGTTCGCTCTTCAGATGACTCACCAGCTCCACACCATCCATCACCGGCATCATCACGTCGCTGATGATGAGGTCGGGCACGTTGTCGAGCGCGGTCTGCAGTCCGGCCTTCCCGTCGGGCGCCTCCAGCACTCGGTATTGGTCGCTGAAGATGTCGCGCAGGAACGACCGCATGTCGTTGTTGTCCTCCACTATCAGCAGGGTCGGTATCTCCGGTTGCCGCTTCTCCTGTTCTTCCACCGGTTGCGGGGCCACTGGGGACAGCTCGCTCGTGGGGTCCTGCACGATGATTTCCGTGCCCGGCGCATAGTGTGCCTTGCCCAGCGGGAAGGTCAGCCGGAACGTGCTGCCTATCTCCTCGCGGCTCGTCAGCGTGACCGTGCCCTTCAGCAGGTCCACTAGTTCCTTCACGATGGAGAGTCCGATGCCCGTGGAGGGATTGCCCGTGATGGACTTGTCCTTGTAACTGGTGAAGCGCGAGAACACCTCGTGCTGCCAGTGTTGCGGGATGCCGATGCCCTCGTCGCGCACCTCTATGCTGTATTCCTTCTCGTCCTTGCTGAAGCGCACCTCTATCTGTTTGCCCGCCGCGGTGAACTTGAAGGCGTTGGAGAGCAGGTTGAAGAGAATCTTCTCCAACTTGTCCGCGTCGGTCCACACCAGGCAGTGGTCCACGCTGTGGATGAACGTGAAGCGGATGTTGCGCTCCAGTGCCAGGGCCTGGAAGTTGGTCATCACGCGTGAGACGAAGGCGATGATGTCCAGTTCCTCCACTACCAGCTTCATCTTGTGGCTTTGTATCTTGCGGAAGTCCAGTATCTGGTTCACCAGCTTCAGTATGCCGTCCGTGTTGCGCTTTATCAGTTGCAGCTGGTCCTTGACGAAGGGCGGCACCTCCTTGTTCTGCAGCAGATTCTCGATGGGGGCGGTTATCAGGGTGAGCGGCGTGCGAAGGTCGTGCGAGATGTTGGTGAAGAACTGCAGCTTGATGTCCGTCAGCTGTTGCTCGATGTAGACCTTGTTGCGCAACCGGTAGAACGAGGCTATCAGTCGGGCTACAAGGAAACCGATGCCGACGAGCAGTAGCAGGTAGATGATCCATGCCGTCGGGGTCTCCCAGAATGAGGGGAGAATCTCTATCTCCAGCCGTCGCAGGTTGTCCACCCACACACCGTCGCCGTTGGTGGAACGTACCAGCAGAGTGTACTTGCCCGTAGGCAGGTTGGTGTAGGTGACCGACCGTTGGTTGCCCGCCTGGTGCCACTCGTCGTCGAACCCCTCGAGCTTGTAGGCGTACTGCACGCTGTAGGGGTGTGTCATCTCCAGCGTGGCGTAGCGTATGGTGAAGTAGTTCTCCTCGTGCGGAATGCGGATGCGGTCCATGTAGTCGATGTGTTTGGGCAGTATGTCGCTCTCCAGCGGGTTGATGGTGCGGTCGCCCAACCGCAGGCGGGTGAAGATGAGCGAGGGCACGAAGTCACTCTTGGCAATCTTCTGTGGACAGAAGTGAAACAGGCCGGTCAGGCTGACGAAGGTTATCTCCCCTTTGTCGGTGTAGACGGCGCTGCCCTCGTTGAACACTGGTTGGAAGCCTATCTGGCTCTCGTCCCATTTGCTCAGCGTCTGTGTCTGCAGGTCGTAGCAGCTCATGCCGCTGCCGCACGCCATCCACAGTTGCTTCTGGTTGTCCTCCTGCATGGAGAAGACGATGTCGGACTGCAGACCCTTGCCGGTGGTGTAGTTGGTGAAGGTGAGCAGGCTGTCCGTTTGCCATTGTGCCTTGCTGAAGCCGCCGCCGAAGGAGGCGATGTACACCTGGTCGTCCGAAGCGTGATAGAGGTACTGTATGTTGTTGCTTCCCAGACTGCAGCTGTCGCCGGGAATGCGTTGGTGCAAGCGGAACTGTATGTCCTCGGCCTTGCCGGTGGGGCGGCGTGCGGTGAGTATGCCGTTGGATGTGCCCACCCACAGACAGCCTTTGTTGTCCGAGGTGATGCTGTATATCTTGTCGGCCTCCTGTATGGGATAACCCTTCAGGTCGTTGTAGTAGTGTACGAAGCGTGGGCGCAGCGAATCGCTCTCGTCCAGGTAGTTGAGTCCGCCCTCGTAGGTGCCTATCCACAGTCGGTGGTTCCCGTCCTCGTGGACGGCGTAGATGCGGTCCGAACTGATGCTGTAGGCGTCTTTGTCCTGGGGAACGAACTGCTTGATGTCGTAGTGTCCGGCCGACTGCTGTATGACGCGGAACAAGCCTTGTCCCTTGGTGCCTATCCAGATGCGTCCTTTGCTGTCCTGCTCTATGCCGTAGGCTTGACCTATGGTGGCGGGCTCCAGCGGGTTGGTAGTGACGCCACCCTTGGGAGTGAGCTTGCCCACAAAGTGGAAGTCGCTGGTGTAGATGACTATCTCACCGGACTTGTTGCCCGCCCATATCTGTCCGTCGCTGGTGCGGCACACGGCCCTGAAGGTGTTCTCCTCGGGGCGGGCCGACTCGTTGCGGTTGAGCAGCGCGCGGTGGAATTGTGGGTTACGGGGCGATATCTTGCCCGTCCATCGGGAGGTGGAGACCCACAGATTGTTCTGCATATCGCAGTAGAAGCGGTAGTGGCTGTCGGAGGCGTTCCATGCCAACTCCTTGTTTAGTTCGGTGAAGGGTATCAGTTCGCCCCGTCGGAAGTAGGCCAGCTCGCCAAAGTAAGGGTATACCCATTCGTTGCCTATCTTGTCCTCCAGTATCTTCAGTCCGTACACTTCGCGCGTGTTCTTCTTCCCGCTCTTGAAGGGGATGTAGTGGAACGTGCGGTCCTTCAGGTTGAACAGGGTGAGCGAGAGCGACGGGGTCTCCATCCACACCAGTCCGTTTCGGTCGATGTACATATTGCGTATGCCCCGCTTTGTCGGGTCCGCTCCCGGGTTGGGGTAGTGGTCCAGCCGACCCGTGCGGTCCTTCACGAAGAATCCGTCGTTGGCGGTGGCATAGACCAACAGCGTGTCGAACCGGTGGATATACTTTATCTTCGATGAGGCGTTGACGTGCTCGGTGAAGAACTGTCGCTTCTGCTTGCTGTAGTGCCACACCTCGCCGTTGTCAGCGCCCAGCAGCACCTCGTCGTTCGTCTCGCAGAACGAGTGGAAGCCTTTGTCCTCGCTGCCGCGGATGCGCCGCACCTTGTCCGTTCCTTTCGACAGCAGGTAGAGTCCGCTCTGCGTGGCGGGTATCCATTCGTTCCCTTGGTTGTCCTTGAACACGCTGATGAGCTCCACCCGCGGGTCGCCGTCGCTCTGGAACTGGAAGTCCATGCTCACCTTGTGCGTCAGCGAGTCCACGGTCATCCGCACGGTCCGGTTGTTGCCGTTGGATATCCACACGTGTCCGTTGCCGAGGCACTGTGTCGTCTTGGCGTTGAAGTCGTTGGGCAGGGGCACTGCCTCGAACGACTCCGTCTCTGGGTTGAAGCGGCTCACCTTGCCGTCGTAGCACACCACCCAAATGAATCCCGCGCAGTCCTCGTCCACATGCAGCAGGCGGTTGTTCGATAGCTCCACCCGGTCGCCTGGGTGCGACTTGTAGTTTTGGAAGTTGTATCCGTCGAACTTGGTCAGTCCGTCCCAGGTGGAGAGCCACATGAATCCCTTGTGGTCCTGGATGATGCTGGTGGATGTGTTCTGTGTCAGCTCCTTGTTGGGCGAGTAGGAGGTAACGGTGTAGTCCGATTGCGCCTTTACTCCCGTAGCGGCGGTCGTCACGGCGCAGGCCAGCGACAGCAGTTTTATGTAGAGTCCCTTTCGCATTTCTTTTCCTCTGATTCTATTTGGTTGGTTTACTGGTGAACGGCACCCGGTAGGTGCATCCGTTCCTCCACTCCGAGCAGCCGTATGCCGTGTTCCCTTTGATGAGGGTTCCTTTCCCGCAGAGCGGACAGGGTTGCCCGGTTAGGTCCTGCGCCGAGGTTTGCGGGGCGGGCTGGGGCTGCTGGCTTTGCGACGCATTCGTATTCGCTTGCGCTGCGGCGGAGGCAGTGACGTTCGGTGAAGAAACCACATTCGTAGCCGTGCCTGCCTTTTGTGGGCTCGGCTGGTTCGGTTGGCTAGGTGATGTATTAGTATTCCTTTGCGCCGTTGTGGCGGTCGTTTTGCCTGCGGTGGAAGTATCTTTCTTGGCAGCGCTTCCTTTCTCCTTGGTCGTGCTGGCCTTCCGCTTCGAGGCGGCTTTCGCCTTGGACGCAGACTCTTCGGGAGCCACCGTGATGCGGCGGTTGCTGCTGTCGCTCAGCACTTGCTGCACCAGGTCGCGCACCATCTGCTTCAGTTCTTCGAGGAAGGTGCGCGCGTCGTAGCTCTTCTTCTCTATCTCGCGTAGCTTCTTCTCCCAGATACCCGTCAGCTCGGCGGACTTCAGCAACTCCTCGTGTATCAGCTGAATCAGCTCGATGCCCGTGTCCGTGGCAATCAGGTTCTTGCGCTCCTTGCGTATGTAGCGGCGTTTGAAGAGTGTCTCTATGATGGCAGCGCGGGTGGAAGGCCGGCCTATGCCGTTCTCCTTCAGTGCGTCGCGCAGCTCCTCGTTCTCCACCGACTTGCCGGCAGTCTCCATGGCGCGCAGCAGGGTGGCTTCGGTGTAAGGCTTAGGCGGCTGAGTCCACTTCTCGCTCAGGTCCGGTGTGTGCGGTCCGCTCTCGCCGATGGTGAACAGGGGCAGCACGCGCTCCTCATCGCCAGCCTTGTCGGCGTCCTTCTCCTCGGCGGCCTCCTTTTGGTAGAGCACACGCCATCCTGGGTCCAGAATCTGTTTACCGGTCGCCTTGAACTCTACCTGCTCCACCTTGCCCAGCACGGTGGTGGTGGAGAACTTGCAGTCGGGGTAGAAGGCGGAGATGAACCGGCGTGCCACCAGGTCGTACACTCTCCGCTCCATGTCCGTCAGGTTCTGTGGGTAGACGCCCGTGGGGATGATGGCGTGGTGGTCTGTCACCTTCGAGTTGTCGAACACCTTCTTCG
>CAVFUK010000078.1:0-6562 GCA_963625535.1 Anaerovoracaceae bacterium
GCACAAGGTTGGCATTGCCTTCCACCATCAAGCCGTTGCTGTAGTCGCTGAGCCATGCCGGTACGGACATGCCTACGGCAGGCCACTCGTTGCTGGTGCGCTGGGCGTAGCCCTTCATCTGAAGGACACGGTCGTTGAGCCACACCTTACCTTCGGCAAAGCGGGTCTTGCGGAAGCCGGTGCGGGTAGACACCTCGTCAATCACGTTTCCCTGCGCGTCTTTCAACGCTGTCTTTACGGTATAGAGGTAGCCATAGCCCCAGCTCCAGAAATGTAGTCCACCGATTGCCTGCGCTGCCTTCACGATGCGCATCTCGCCCGGTTGCAGGGTGATGCGCTCGCCATCGAACTCCTTCACCGTCACGCCATCGGCATCGGCTACGGAGACATGGTAGCTGAGGGTACAAGCCTCAGCCGTTTCGTTCTTCACCTGCGACTCGGCATGCACGGTGGCCGTGCGGCCGGGGATGTCGAACTGGTCGGCATAGACGTAGACACCCGTAGTCTTCAGTGAGCTATAGAGCGGCAAGGTCTGGTACACCTTGTCAGTGATGTGCAGAAAGACGTTCTTGGGGATGCCGCCATAGTTGGCGTTGAAGTTGCGGTCGTTCCACTGATAGCGGGAGCTGGAGGAACGCTCGCGGTACTGCCAATCGTTGTCGATGCGCACCGCCAGCACATTGTCGCCCGCCTTGATGTATGGGGTTAGGTCGAAGCCTACGGCCATCACACCATTCTCGTGCAGGCCCAGGTTCTGGCCGTTCAAGTAGAACTCGCCACCGAAACGGATGCCCTCGAATTCCACGAATACCTTCTTGCCGGCTGCAACCTCGTCCACATTGAAGTGTTTGCGGTACCACACTACGGTATCCGTCAGTTGGGCAATGGCCACACGGAAAGCCTCATCCTCGTTGAAGGCACGGGGCAGGTCCACCTTCTTCCAACGCTTATCGTTGTAGTCGGAAGCCGAAGCGGCTTGCTCATCACCGATGTGGAGCAGCCATCCGTTATTGAAATTGAATCGTTTGCGCTCGTTGGCAGAGGTGCTCACCTGCATGCCGAGCGCCAACAGAAGCAGTAGAATCAAATAAAATCTTCTTGTCATGGTATTGATGATTGATTGTTTCTTATTTAATAGATTAGTTACCATCGGGCTTTTTCAAGCTCACGTATGGATAGGCGTCCCACTTGAATTCCTCGAACTTGTCGGGGTGTGCGGGATCGAAACCAGTGAAGTCAGGTGCGAGGTACTGTGCCAACGGCAACTTGGCCTCACGAATGCCTTGTGCGATGCACTTGGCTACTTCATAAGCTCCGAACATATTGAAGTGACTGTTGTCGGCCAACTGCTGAGGGCGACCGGGGAACGCACCGGCGGGATAGTGCACGAAGAGATTCTTGGAACCTTCCACGCCCAGCGCCTCACACATCTCCTTGGTCATCTCCTGCAGTTCGATGACGGGGACCTGCTCGCGGGCGGCAATCTCACGCAGCGCCTGCGGATAGTCGGCGTGTGTGTCGAGGATATGTGTGTTGTCCGCGCTCCAATGACGGCGGCGGGTAGGTGTGACAATCACCGGATTGGCACCTTTGGCACGCACCTCGTCGATGAAGATCTTGATGTGGTAAGCAAAGGAGTAGAAAGCTCCCTTGCCCGGACCTTTCTGCTTCTGGTCGTTGTGACCGAACTCCACGAAGAGCCAGTCGCCGGGCTTAATCTGGGTGAGTATCTTCTCCAGTCGACGCTGTGCCTGGAAGCTGTCGGCAGAGAGACCCGACTCGGCATAATTGGCAACGGCCACCTGGTCGGTGAGGAAGCGGGTAATCATCTGTCCCCAGCTGGTGAAGGGGTCGGAGTCCTGGTCCACCACGGTAGAGTTACCGCAAAGGTATATGGTAGGCACATCGTCCACCTTCTGAATCTCGACGGCGGTAACACGCGGCGCATCGCCATTGAACTCCAGGGTCAACTTGTTGTCCCAGTTCAGTTTCTTACGTTCACCGGGTTTGATGCGCACATACCGCCCCTCGCGGATGAGGGTGTCGCGCTTGTTCACACAGATGGTCTGTTGCTTCAGTTCGCCTTTCTTGGTAGCCACGCGCTCCAGGAAGAGGCGGCGGCTCTCGGCACGTACGGTGGTGACACCGGCTGACTTCTTGCTACCGAGGGTGAGGGTGACGCGATAGTTACCATCGGGCACCTTCACCGAGAAGAAAAAGACACCGTTGGACTTGCCGTCCCATGAGGTGTTGAGGTCGTAGCCATAACCCACCTCATCGGTATATTTGGTGTCAGGCGTAATCTTCGTATAGCCTTCCAAAGCTTTTTTATTCGTACTGAAATCGAATTTGAAATCTTGTGCCTGCAAGAGGGAGACTCCTGCCAGCATAAGCGTACAGATGGATAAAAGTTTCTTCATCATATTTATATGTTCGTTAGTGATTATCATTTGCTTTGGCTCTGCAACTTCAGAGTGAGACCCTTCAGTTTCTCAGCAGATATCTTCACGTTCACCTTACCGGCTGTGGTGGTAGAGCGCAGGATAGCCATCACGAATCCGTTGTGGAGTTTCTTGTGGTTGACGTTGAACAACTCGTTCGTGTAATGGTCACCATTGTCTACAGCTGTCAAGCTGGCTTCGCCTTCCACGGCAAAGGTCACATCCTCGCCGGACACAGGTACGGTACGTCCCTTGCTGTCCACAGCGTAGACGCGAATGTACTGCAGGTCCATGCCATCGGCTGTGAAGTTTCCTTCATCCTCCACCACGGCTTTCAGGCGCACTGCCTTGCCAGTCGTCTGCAATTCGTGACGGGCAACTTCCTTGCCGTTGTTGCGTGCAATGGCTGTCACCTTTCCGCCTTTGCCGTAAGGAATGTTCTCCCAATAGATGATGTTGCGTTTCGTGATGTCGCTGCGGTTGTTCTGCTTCACACCCATGCTCTTGCCGTTCACCAACAGTTCCACCTCGTCGGCATTGGTGTAGGTAAAGAGGTTCTGGTTGCTGCCCTCCTCGCGGTTCCAGTGGGATGAGAGGGAGGTACCACCCACCATCACGTCGTTCCACTCGATGCTCTTGTTCTTGGTATCCTCAACACCGATGCGCACCAGCGATTCATCACTGAATCCGCTCTTGATGAGATAAGCCTGAGGATAGGGTTCCAGAGTATGGTTGAAGAAGGAGAAGTTCCATCCCTTCTTGGGCCATCCGTTGGACTCGCCCCAGTATTCAATGGCACCCCAGTAGGCCAAGCCTACCATCTTCTCGTGGTCCATACCGAAGAAGGGAGCCAGCAGTTCGTTGGAAGTTGCCTCGCTCTGGTAGACGGTCATGTGCGGATCGTGCTTCAAGTAATCTTGATAGTTGAGGTAGCGGTAGTTGAAGCTGGAGACTTCGGTCACCGTAGCCAGTTCGGGAGCGAATATCTTCGTGTTGAAATCGGAATCGTTCTTGCCGATGGCACCTCGGCGGGCAGGGAACATAGCCACCGTTGTCTTGCGGGTGTCGTCGTAACGTTTCACCATCACGTCGAAGATGCGATAGGTGGTCACACCCCAGTCGCCGGTTTGGAATCCAGCCAGGTCCTCACGCATCTGCAGCTCGTTGCCGAGGCTCCAGAGTATCACGCATGGGTGGTTGCGGTCGCGCTTCACCCACTCCGGTATCATCTGATGCCAAAGGGAGGTGAAGGGTTTGCGTCCGCCCCAATAGCTTTTGTCGCTCCATTTGTCAATGAGCTCGTCCACTACCAGGATGCCGTATTTGTCGGCCAACTTGAGGAAGCCTATGGAGTAGGGGTTATGTGAACAACGGATATGGTTGTATCCGAACTGTTTCATCTGCTTGAACTGGCGCTCGATGGCGGCATCGAAAGCAGCCACGCCCACAGCGCCTAAGTCGTGGTGATTAGCAATACCTTTCAGGAAAATCTTCTTGCCATTGAGTTTGAATCCGAACTCGGGAGAGAACTCCACGGTGCGGATGCCGAAGTTGTCCTCCACACGGTCTATCGTCTTGCCGTCCTGCACCAACGTCACTTCGGCATGGTAGAGGTTCGGGGTCTCGCACGACCACAATTGGGGAGCATTGACTGTAGCCAACGGGAGCTTTACCTCGGGGTGCAACAGTTTGTTCTTCAACGGAGCTTTGGTCTGGCACTCGGCCACCAGCTGCCCGTCGGGAGCGTATATCTTGGCGAAGATGTCCACATCGAACGATTTGCCACGGATGCCTTCGAGTTCCACCTGCACCTGCACGTCGGCAGCCGCATCGGTAATCTTCGGGGTAGTAATATACAGACCGTGGCGGGCAATGGCGACGGGGTTCTTCACCACCAAGTGAACATCCCGGAAGATGCCACCGCCAGTGTACCAACGCGAACCGCCCTTAGAGCCGGTATTGGCACGCACGGCCACGACGTTCTCCTTATCATAATTGAGCAACTTGGTAATGTCCACCTCGTAACCGTTGTAGCCATATTCGTTGCTGCCGACCTGTTTACCGTTGACCCACACATCGCTCACGTACATGACACCCTCGAAGTAGAGCAACACCCGATGGTCTTTCCATGCCTCATCGGCCTGGAAGGATTTGCGGTACCAGCCTGTCTCCATGGCCTTGAAACCACGCGCACCACCTGCCGATTCGTCCCACGGCTGTTCCATCTGAAAGTCGTGCGGCAGGTCAAGGGTGCGCCACGAGGCATCGTCGTAGTCTACGGCTTGCGCCTCTTTCACGTCGCCCAAGTGGAATCGCCACCCGAAGTTAAAGAGTTGAGTGATTCGCCCGGAAGTAGCGTCTTGGGCGTAGATGCAGACCATCTGCATCAAGCATAGTAATAGAAAGATTGTTTTTTTCATGATATTGAAACTGCTATTTGATTCTTATCTTAATCGCTCCGCCATAGGGATTAAAGTCGAACAGTGCCTTGCCGTCACGTATCTCCACGGTGAGTTTCTTCTTGCCCTGCTTGGCCGTTACGCGTCTCTTTCCTATCTCGTTGACCACCATGGTCAAGGATTCGGTAAAGAGTTCAGGGTCGAGGTCCAGCTTGGGAGTGACCACAATGGTCTGTCTGTCGCGTTCTATCGTCAGACGGATGGCATCGCGCTCCTTCACATAAGCAGCCACCTCTACGAACGTACCTACCCACACCTTGTCGGCATACTGCTTCACGTAGTCCCAGTGGTCCCACAGGCGTTGGGGATTGACGAAGGCATCGTAGCCATAGGTGAGTCCGTGCGTCATGCCTACGCCCCACTCACCATTCTCCATGAGTCCATCCACCCATTGGTTCAAGTCCTGCAGGGTGCGTTTGCTACCTACCGACCGTTGTTCAAGGCGGGTTCCTACCCTCCCCTTCTCCACGTAGCTCTTTCCCGGTTCGCTCTTGTTATTATTAGGATAGGCGAAAGTCTTCGACGGCGTGCCGATATACTTCAGGATAGCCTCATCGTTCCGTTGGATATCCACTTTCAGTGAATCCAGAGGAAAGCGGGCGAAGTTGCGGTGTGCCCACCCGTGGTTGGCTATCTCGTGTCCGTGCTCGGACATCTCACGGAGTTGTCCCCAGGTGGCGCGTGTGGTGTCGGTCACATGCTCTAGGTCTTGGTTTATCTTCGACCCATTGATGTAGAAGGTTCCACGGAATCCACGTTTCTCCAGTTCGGGGGCGGCCATTGTGTATTGCTCGACGTAACCATCGTCGAAAGTATAGCTGACGGCACAAGTCTTGTCGCCTTTGTAACGAGCCACCTCTACGGCCTCCGGTTGAGTCTGAGCAACTAGCTGACCAGCAAAAAAGATTTCTATGACTAGGAAAATATTTCTCATGATATTCATGGTTTGTTTGAGTTCACTTCGCAAAGATAGATACTTAGCGAATACGCCTAAATGGATATTTTATCCACTCTATGCAATAATAGACATTATGGGCAACCCCCAATGCACATATTCGCAAAAGAGTGACACTTTTTGAACCGAAGGGTTACAAATGGGTGTCACTCTTTCACGCTCGGACTATTCGGCACCGGCGAAGTCGAACCATAGTTTGATGTGCAAACCTACGTCGCCTATGTTCATGCGGACATGACTGGGCTGTGCCTGCGGGCCCAACTGTTCGATGGGCTTGTAGGACTGTATGCCAGGAATCTCCAACAGGAAGGAGAGGTCCCCTTCGGGGAAGGGTTGCATCGTAGGTTGCCCGTTGTTGAGATAGGTTGGCTCCTCGGGGGTAAACACTCGGTAGTAGAGTCCGTCCGTCTCGGTGAACACGGTGAACGGAGCTGTTTCCGACTGCATCTGTGCCCAATAGAGATTGGCGTGGTAGCCTTTGAACTCGGGGTAGACAATCGGTTTACCACAATCGCCGGTAACGGTATTGTTATAGTCCTTTTGCCAGATGGCATAGGTGGTACCTTGCTGACGGTTGCGCCATACCCGGTAGGGTCCGCGTCCCAACCAGCGCATACCTGTGCAGTTGCTCTCGGGATAGGAGAACGAGAAGCCAAAGTTGCGTATCTCCTTGTCGAAGAATTCACCCTCGAAGCCATGGCCTTTGC
>CAVFUK010000079.1:0-24532 GCA_963625535.1 Anaerovoracaceae bacterium
GACCAAACCTGTGTACAAGACAGATATGGTGGCAATGACTACGTTGGCAGATAAAATAGCTACGGCATCGAAAGAGAATCCTGACAATGACGTTACGCTGATTGATGCCTATGGAGTAAACAGAGTCGTCAACGGCACTCCCATACGAGTGAGGAAAACCCATAAGCTTCATCCGTTGGATGCTCTCAATGTGGATATGTCGAATAGTGTAAACTTCCATGACTTCTTCATCTGGTTTAGAGAGATGGAGGACATCGAAAACGAGGGACTGCGAAACACCGGTGCTTTACGAAAAGACAGAAGGTTGGAAGCCGTAAGAAATACTATCGGCAACATTATTGATGGTTATTCGAACTTTAAAGTCCAACGTAGCCCTAAGGCGTTTGTGATATCGAAGGGAGATTTGGAATTTGACTTCAATGACTTGTCGGATGGCGAAAAGGCCTATCTTACATTGATTTCAGATATTGCAAGAAAGTTGGCTATGTGCCATCCGAAGTCTGCTAATCCATTGGAAGGTGATGGTATTATCCTAATTGATGAGATAGACCTGCATCTGCATCCTACTTGGCAAAGAGAGGTAAAGGAAAATCTGCGCAAAAAATTCCCCAATTGCCAATTCCTTATCACTACTCATTCGCCTCATATCGTGTCAAGTGTTTCCCCTAAAGATGGTGACAAACTCATTATCGCGAACAAGGGTACAGCAAGTGAAGTACTCGAAAATCAGTACGGACAAGAATCCGATATGGTTTTGAGCGAAGTATTCGGGATGAAAAGCGTCAGAACTCCAAATGTTCAAGACCGTATAGATAACGTATGGAAATGTTTAGATAAAGGCGACTATAGCTCCAGAGATTTCAATGCCAATCTGTTGTGGCTTCAAGAGCATATTGACAGAGGTGATTCTGTCTTTGCGCAAATAAACATGCAAATCAAGTTAATTCAAAAGGGACTGGCATGAAACATATAAACAAAGGACGTGAAATCGCTGAATTTACTGATTTTTGAAGAACCTGCAAAACGGCATAGTGCCATCGAGCAATGTGCCATCTCCCATCATGTCAGGGCGTGGTGAAAGTGTAATCTGGACATACAATGGTGTCAGTATGTATCAAGAAAAGACTGTAAAAGAATATGGGGGCAGAAGAAGCGGATGGTCGTTCCGGGTGATGAAAGGAATAACATACCATACTGGCGGTACTAAAATAAAACCCATAGAGCACACCTATATGGATTTTAAGGGAACAGGGACTCTCTATGTCACCAATAAACATCTCATCTTCCAAAGTCCGACTTCCGCCCAGAAGGTCCCATACGCCAAGATGATAGGTGTTACTCCCTACAGTGACGGCATCGAGGTGCACCGAGATGGAGCCAATGCCAAACGCCTGACATTCCAAGGCTTTGACAGTTGGTTCTTGATGAGCATGCTCTCCTATATGGTAAATTAGAAGTAATGAGTTGCCTCAATACATTGTTTATGGACGAAGAAGACATTAATGTGGGATGAATCCACAAAAGACCGCGGAGCAAGAAACTTGAGGGTCTCTTGCTCCGCGGAAAGTTTATCTGAACCCGGGGCGGGGGATTAGATGGCATCTTGATAGAGGAAGCGCTTGATGCTCTTCTTTGGAGTCTTCTCGAACTCCTCCTTGAAAATCTTCATGCCCGACAGGTGGGAGTAGGCGGGGAGCATGGCGTTGAGCGCCGTGCGGTTCTCCTCCATGATGCGCTCGATGTTGGCGTCGGTGAGGCCTTGCGCCGTGCACTCGTCATAGTCGGGGTGAACGAGTCCGATAAGCTTAGCGTCCTTCTGCAGTACGATGGACTCGGCCACGTAGGGCAGACCATTGAGCTTCTCCTCTATCTCCTCGGGGTAGATGTTCTGACCCGACGGACCTAACAACATGTTCTTGCTGCGGCCTTTGATGAAGACGTTACCCTCGGCGTCTATTACACCCAGGTCGCCCGTGTGCAACCATCCGTCTTTGTCGAGCACCTCGGCTGTGGCTTCGGGGTTCTTGTAGTAACCCAACATCACGTTCTCGCCCTTGCAGACAATCTCGCCGACCACGTGTTGCGGGTCGCTGCTGAGCACCTTCACCTGCATCCGCTGCACGGCCTTGCCGCAGGAGTTGGGAGCGAAGCGCTTCCAGTCTTCGTAGCAGATGATAGGCGCGCACTCCGTCATTCCGTAGCCTACAGTGTAGGGGAAGTCAATCATCTTCAAGAAGTTCTCCACATCGGGGTTGAAGGCGGCACCGCCCACAATCACCTCGTAGAAGCGACCTCCGAAGGCGTTGATCACCTGCTCGCGTACGGTGGTCTTTATCTTGTCGTTGATGATAGGCACCTTCAGCAGAATCTTCATGGTAGGAGTCTGTAGCTTAGGCAACACGCTCTTCTTGATAATCTTCTCGATAATCAGCGGAACGGCTATGATGATGTGTGGTTTGACATCGGCGAAAGCTTGGAACACAATCTTCGGGCTAGGTATGCGGGTGAGGAAGAAGATGTGGCAACCGACTGTGAACTCGTAGAGGAACTCGAAAGCGAGGCCGTACATGTGGGCCATCGGTAGCATGGAGATCAGCTTGTCGCCCGGATGAAGCGAAAGCACCTCGTAGGCGAATTTCAGGTTCGAGGTGAGAGCCCGGTAGGGAATCATCACGCCCTTCGACATGCTGGTTGTTCCAGAGGTGTAGTTGATGAGGGCTAATTCGTTGGGGCTGTCCTTGTAGTAGGAGATGTGCTCCTTGCGGAAATTCTTCGGGTACTTCTTGCCGAACATCTCGTTGAGGTGTTCGCGGGCGTAGGTCAACTTCTCTGAGCGGGATACCAACAGCGAGTAGTCGTTTATCAAGATGATGCCTTCGAGGCTCGGCATTTGAGCCTGGTCCAACTCCGGCCAAACCATGTCGCCCACCAGCAGTATCTTAGCGTCGGAATGGTTCACCAGGTGATGAATGTTCTCGGCCTTGAACTCGTGGAGGATGGGCACTGCCACAGCTCCATAGGTGAGAATTGCCAGAAAGGCGGAGCCCCAATAGGAGCTGTTGCGGCCACAGATGGCTATCTTGTCACCAGGGACCACTCCACTGGCCTCGAACATGATATGCAGTTTCTCTATCTTGCGGGCTACATCTCTGTATTGTAATGTGGAGCCATTATAGTCAGTCAAGGCATCCAGGTCCCAATGGTCTTTCAGACTTTTCTCTATATAGGCAATAAAATTATCTTCCATACTATTGCACATTTAAACTTAATGTGTGCAAAGATAGGTCTTAATACATTACCAGCAAATATTTTCCAGTATTAAAATGCCTTTTGATGAAAAAAGAACACTTTTTCTCTACAATTGTCCTATATTATGCGACACAGAGGGCTCTCCGTTGGTGTGAGAGCCCTCTGCGAAGAGGTTCCCGTTGGGCGGATGATTCATGTGTGAATGTCGTGGTTCCGCTGCCGGGAAGGCGGGGCGTCATTTGTAGACGCGGTCGCCGAAAATCTTGCTACCCACGCGCACGAGCGTGGCTCCGCATTGGACGGCTATGGGGTAGTCGTGGCTCATGCCCATGGAGAGCTCGCGGAAGTGGGGCGCGTCGGCGAAGAATTCCTCCTTCACCTTATCATAATAGGTATGGAGGGTCTCGAACTCGGCGCGTATCTGCCGCTCGTCGTCCACATTGCTGGCCATTCCCATTAGTCCGCAGATGCGTACGTTGTGCAGGTTGCGCCATTCGCCGGTCTGCAGCATGGCGGTGCATTCGTCCTGCGAGAATCCGAACTTGGTCTCCTCGGTGGCGATGTGCATCTGCAGCAGGCAGGGGACCGTGCGGCCGCACTTCTCGGCATGGCGGTCTATCTCGGCCAGCAGCTTGTAGCTGTCCACGCTATGGATGAGCGAGATGAAGGGCACGATGTACTTTATCTTGTTGCTCTGCAGGTGACCGATGAAGTGCCACTCGATGTCCTTGGGCAGGGCCTCTTGTTTACCTACGAGCTCCTGGGCCTTGCTCTCGCCGAACACCCGTTGACCGCATGCGTAGGCCTTCTGGATGTATTCCATCGGCTGGTATTTCGACACGGCGACGAGACGCACCGCCTGAGGCAGCTCCGCCGTCACGGCTTGCAGATTGTGAGCGATGTCTGTCATGGTGGTGCCGGTTTATTCTGTCTTGCCCGCGTCGGGGAATTCCGGTTTCACGTCCGGTTCGGCCTCATAGGGGAACACGTCCATGATGAGCGTCTCGCTGATGGAGGCGATACTGTAGTCCGCCATGGTGCCTTTCATCCCTTCGTCCAACTTTTTCACGGCGTCGCGCAGGTCGGCAGCCTGTACCAGAATCTGTGTAGCGGTCTTCTTCTCGGCACCGCTCTTCTCGTCGAGGGTGATGAAGTAGAGTTTGCACTTGAACCAGCGGTCGGCTGCCTCCTCGATGCTGTCGAACAGCTCGCTGTAGTTGGCGCGCTTGATGTCCGACACGGTGAACTCTCCGGTGATGTAGGGAGTCATCTCCTCGATGATTCGTTTCTCCGCCTCGGTGAAGCTCAAGGCGTCCACCAGGTAGGGTTCTGTCACTTTCTTATTTATTCCGTTCTCCAAGGTTTTCTCGTAACGGATTTTGCATTCAAACCAATTGTGCATCATAATTATTCTATTGAAATATTGAATTCTGAAATATTTTATTTGTTCTTGTTCTTCAGCTGTTCTATCTTTTTCTTCGACACGGATGAGATGATCTCCGCTGCCCATCGGGCTCCGGTCTTCGAGTCCATGCCATATTCCTTGCAGAGCTCCTCCTGGTACTTCTCCAGCTCCATGATGCCCGAGCGGCTCAGCTCCTTGAAGGCGGAGAACTCGCCGTTGACGCTGCCTTCGCTGTAGATGTCGGACAGCACCTTGTCGGCCTTCTTGGTAAACTCTTTTTGGAAGATTTGCTTGGCCTTGTCCTCATAGAGGCTGTCCAGATTGATGTGGGTGGAGTCGTCCAAGGGGCGGTAGAGGCTGTCGGTGACCACGAAACCCTCGTTGTTGACCACTGTTCCCTCGGGCGGAACGAAGTCGGGCAGCATGGCGGGTCGCACCACCTGCAGATTCTCGTCCGGGGTGAAAAACGCTGCGCGCAGGGCGAACAGCAGGGCCACAAAGGCCGCCACGCCGATGGCTTTCACGCCGATGCTTATCAGGCTCACGTTCTTCTTCAGATCCGCCTGCATCTCCTTCACCGAGGCGTAGCGCTGCTTCGGGTCGGGCTGCATGGCTTTGGCCACCACCTTTCGGTACTCCAGGGGGAGCATCCCATCCTTATACAAATATTGTATGATAGCTCCCAGCGAATAGATGTCCGCGCGGCAGTCTACATCATCGTCCTGTCGCACCACCTCGGGGGCCATAAACTCGTTGTTGGCCAGCAGGAACGATGGCTCGCAATGGTAGTAGGACGAGAGGGGGTTGATGAGCAGTATCCGTCGTTGGCTGTTGGTGATGAGTAGGTTGCTGGGGCTCAGGTCGAGATGCGTCAGGCCCTGGCTATGGATGTAGCTCACAGCGTCCATCACCTCACCGATGATGCGGTCTATCTCCTTGCTCTGGGTGACGAACGATGGATTCTCGGTCAGAAAATAGGAGAGGGGCATCGCGTAGACGCCCGTCATGAAGATGGTGGGGCCTCCCTCAGCCTCCATCTGGATGCTCTCGTAGGGCAGGAGGTTGTCGTGTCGCAAAGGCGACCACACACGAAACTCCTCCTCGAAAGCCTCCCTGTAGGGAAGCAGCAAGGCAAGGTTGCGGTTGAGCTGCCGGGTGACGTACCTCCGTCCGTCCTTGACGAAGATGCGCGTTTCGGTGGCCGTAGCCACGATGACGCTACGGTTCTTGCGCTCTTTCAGCTTGATTGCTTCAGTGAAACTATCCATCTTCTGTTCGTTTTTGGGGAGCAAACTTACATAATAATTTCCTAAACGCGTAAGAAAATCGCCAAGGAAGATACTTTTTCCCAATTTATTGTGTTTTTTGTTTGTCCGTTGAGGGGGATAAGCTATCTTTGCACGATGAATGAACAATAACAACTGCTAAGAAAATGCCACAAATCTCTATTCGCGGAGTTGAAATGCCGGCTTCTCCAATCCGGAAACTTGCTCCGCTTGCTGAAGCTGCCAAACGGAAAGGCATACACGTCTATCACTTGAACATCGGTCAGCCGGACCTCCCCACGCCCGAGGTGGCGCTGGACGCGATACGCAACATCGACCGCAAGATGCTTGAGTATAGCCCGAGCGACGGATTCCTCAGCTATCGGCAAAAACTGACGGGATACTATAAGAAATATGATATAAACCTCACACCGGAAGACATCATCATCACCTCGGGAGGTTCCGAGGCTGTGCTGTTCGCCTTCATGTCGTGTCTGAACCCTGGTGACGAGATTATCGTGCCGGAGCCGGCCTACGCCAACTACATGGCGTTCGCCATCTCTGCCGGAGCGGTTATACGCACCATCACCACCACCATCGACGAGGGTTTCTCGTTGCCGAAGGTGGAGAAGTTCGAGGAGCTGATAAACGAGCGGACGAAGGCCATCCTCATTTGCAACCCCAACAACCCGACGGGATACCTCTACACACGCCGCGAGATGAACCAGATTCGCGACTTGGTGAAGAAGTACGACCTGTTCCTCTTCTCCGACGAGGTCTATCGTGAGTTCATCTACACCGGTTCGCCCTACATCTCGGCTTGTCACCTGGAGGGTATCGAGCAGAACGTGGTGCTCATCGACTCCGTGTCGAAGCGCTACTCCGAGTGCGGAATCCGCATCGGAGCGCTCATCACCAAGAACAAGCAAATTCGTCAGACCGTGATGAAGTTTTGCCAGGCCCGCCTGAGCCCTCCCTTGATAGGACAGATTGCCGCCGAGGCTTCGCTGGAGACCCCGGAGGACTACATGCGTGAGGTGTATGACGAGTACGTGGAGCGCCGTAAGTGCTTGATTGACGGACTCAACCGCATACCGGGCGTCTATTCGCCCATCCCCATGGGAGCCTTCTACACAGTGGCCCGCCTGCCGGTGGACGACACGGAGAAGTTCTGCGCCTGGTGCCTGTCGGAGTTCAACTACGAGAACGAGACGGTGATGATGGCCCCGGCCTCCGGCTTCTACACCACTCCCGGTGTGGGCAAGGACGAGGTGCGTATAGCCTATGTACTGAAGAAAGAAGATTTGATACGGGCTTTGTTCGTCCTGCAGAAAGCATTGGAGGCTTACCCGGGAAGAACCAAGTGACGGCATGAACTTTGAGTTTTTCATAGCCAAGCGAATCTATTTCAAAAGCGAAGGAAAAAAACAACAGATAGCCAAACCGGCCATTCGCATCGCCACCATAGGCATGGCCTTGGGTTTGGTTATCATGATTGTGTCGCTCTGTGTGGTGATGGGCTTCAAGCGCGAGGTGCGTTCCAAGGTCATCGGTCTCTCGTCGCACATCCAGCTGAGCAACTACTATAGCGGACAGTCCTACGAGACCCTCCCCATAGCGGCGACGGACAGTCTGCTCACCGCCCTTGAGGAGACGGACGGCGTGAGCCATGCGCAGCGCTACACCACCAAGATAGGGCTCATCAAGACCGATACGCAGTTCCAGGGCATCATCTTCAAAGGCATAGGGCAGGAGTATGACCTATCGTTCCTCCGTCACTATCTGGTGGAGGGCGAAATACCCGCTTTCACCGACTCTGTGGCTTCCAACAAGGTGCTGCTCTCCAAGACGTTGGCGGACAAACTGCAGCTCCGCTTGGGCGATGCCGTCTACACCTATTACCTGCAGAAGGATGTGCGAGTGCGCAAGCTCACCATTGCGGGCATCTACCAGACGAACTTCTCCGACTACGATAAACTCTTCCTCATAGGCGACCTCTACACCGCCACTCGGCTCAATCGCTGGAACGCCGACCAAGCCAGTGGTGTGGAACTGCAACTGACCGACTTCGACCGCCTGGACGAGGTGTCGCAGGCCATCAACGCCCGTACGCGCGATGCCGAGGACCACTACGGAGCCACCTATTTCTCGCAGACCGTGGTGGAACTCAACCCGCAGCTCTTCGCCTGGCTCAGTGTGCTCGACCTTAACGTGTGGGTCATCCTCATCCTGATGATGGGGGTGGCGGGTTTCTCCATGATTTCGGGCCTGCTCATCATCATCCTCGAGCGCACCAACATGATAGGTGTGCTGAAGGCTTTGGGTGCCCGCAACGCTTCCATCCAGCGCGTCTTCCTCTATTTCGCTGCATTCATCATCGGAAAGGGGATGTTCTGGGGCAACGTCATCGGCCTGTCGCTCTGCTTCATCCAGTGGCAGTGGCGCTTGGTGAAGCTCGACCCCACCAGCTATTACATCGACTCCGTGCCTATCTACTTCAACGTCTGCATCTGGTTGCTCCTCAACGTAGCCGCTTTCATCGTTTCCATCGTGATTCTGATAGGTCCTTCGTTCCTCATCTCCAACATCAAACCCGCCAAATCCATCCGGTTCGAATAGAGCTTCTCGGGAGGGTTACTGTCCATTCCATCGACTTTATGGAAAGAGTTGGGGGGGGTGGAAAACTATAACTTCATTCATTAAAGTTTCGCGAGCATATACTCTATGAACTGAGAGTATATACTTAACGGCTCGAGAGTATATACTCATGAGCTCATGAGAATATACTCGTTGAAAACCGTGATAGCACCCGTAAACCCACATTGGAACATACGGAACCTGAATTATATTTTATACTGAGATACTGAGATACTGAAACCAACGCTGGGAAGAGGTGCGTGGTGAAAGGACTATTCCGCCGCGGGTGTTGGGGAAGAGGAAAAGAGGAAAGTGGTGGAAGGTGTACGATGGAGTGGGGAGGAATTCTTCAAGATTATTGGGTAGTGAAGGAAGGAGCTATACCTTATTATATTTAAACTGAGATACTGAGATACTGAAATCAGAGCTCGGAAGAGGTGCGTGGTGAAAGGACGATTCCGCCGTGGAGTGTTGTGGAAGAGGAAACGTTTTGGGGAAGGGACTATTCCCTTGCGAAGCGTTGCGAAAGGGTATAAGAAAAAGTGGTGAAAGGCCTATCCTCTTTGGAAAAAGGAAGGGAAGAAGTGGAAAATGAAGAAATCGGAAGAGGTGCGTGGTGAAGGGACGATTCCTTTGGAAATAAGGAAGGTAGCGAGGAGAAAAAAGCGTGGTCCGATATGCATCGCGCACTCCGGACCACTAAATATAAAGGAAAGCAATATATGTGTCGCTTGAGTTAAAAGCCTATCTTAAATCCTCGGGCGTATAGCCTTTGGGCAGCGGACGACAGTTGTACATCGACGCCATGATCTCGCCGTAGGCTCCGGCCGAACGCAGCGCTATCAAGTCACCACGCTTCACCTTGTTCAGGTCGATGGCCTTGCCGAACACATCGCTCGACTCGCAGATGGGACCCACCACATCGTAGGCCTCCACGGGCTCGTCCGACGTGAGGTTCTCTATCTTGTGATAAGCCTGATAGAGCGCCGGGCGGATGAGGTCCGACATGCCTGCGTCCACAATGGCGAACTGCTTGTGAGTGCCTTGCTTCACGTAGAGCACTTGCGTTATCAGGCTACCGCACTGAGCCACCAGCGAACGGCCCAGCTCGAAGTGAACCGTCTGTTTGGACTGCAGCTTCAGGTGCTTGCTGTACACCGCGAAGTACTCCGCGAAGGCGGGTATCGGCTGGCGGTTGGGGTGCTCGTAGTCGATGCCCAGACCACCGCCCACGTTGATGTGGGGGACGATGATCTGCCGGGCCATCAGCCTCTCCTGCAACTCGTTGATGCGGTTGCAAAGCGCGATGAAATCGCCCATGTCCAGTATCTGTGAGCCGATGTGGAAGTGCAGTCCGATGAACTTCACATGCTGCAGCGTAGCGGCCAGGTCTATCACCCGGTCCATGTCCTCCATGCTGATGCCAAACTTGTTCTCAGCCAGTCCGGTGGTGATGTTCGCGTGCGTGTGGGCCCCCACGTTGGGGTTGATGCGGAAGGCCACGTTGGCCACCTTCCCCTTCTTTCCGGCCAATTCATCGATAATCTCCAGTTCGGGGATAGACTCCACGTTGAAGCAGAAGATGTCGTTGTCCAGACCCAGGTTTATCTCCCAATCGGCTTTGCCCACGCCGGCGTACACTATCTTGCTGGCGGGGAATCCCGCGCTGAGGGCGGCGCGTATCTCGCCTCCGCTCACACAGTCCACACCCAGTCCGCTCTCTCGTATAATCGTCAGTATCTTGTCGTTGGCGTTTGCCTTCACGGCGTAGTGCACGCGGAAGTTCGGGTATTTGCCGCTTTCCGTGTTCACCGTCTTCAACGTCTCGCGCAACAGTGTTGTATCGTAATAGTAGAAGGGAGTCTGCAGGCTCCTGAATTTCTCTACCGGGAATGTTCCTTTTGCCATAATCTCAGCGTATGGTATGTGTTTCGTTTAGTGATTGAAGAGTGTATCGCTCAGCGCCTGCAACGCGCGCTTCTTGTCCTCCTCCTTGATGAGGAACGAGATGTTGTAGTTGCTGCCTCCGTAGGAGATCATGCGCACGGGGATGTCCTTCATCGCCTTCATGGCCAGCGACTCGAAGCCCACGTTCTCCCAAGCCAGGTCGCCCACCACGCAGATGATGCACATGTCCTTGTCCACGGTCACCGTGCCGTACTTCTTCAGCTCGTCGAGAATCTCCTGCAGGTGCTTCGTGTTGTCGATGGACATGGAGACGCCCACCTCGGAGGTGCAGATCATGTCGATAGGGGTCTGGTAGCTCTCGAATATCTCGAACACCTTGCGTAGGAATCCGTAGGCCAGCAGCATGCGTCCGCTCTTTATCTTGATGGCTGTGATGTTGTCCTTAGCGGCCACAGCCTTTATCTTGCCGTGCTCTGTCTCGTTGGAGATGAGTGTGCCCGGTGCCTGCGGCTCCATGGTGTTGAGCAGGCGTACGGGGATGTTGGCGTATTTAGCCGGCTGCACGCAAGTGGGGTGCAGAATCTTGGCTCCGAAGTAGGCCAGCTCGGCTGCCTCCTCGAAGAGCAGCTGACGCACGGGCGAGGTCTTGTCCACCACGCGGGGGTCGTTGTCGTGCATACCGTCGATGTCGGTCCATATCTGAATCTCCGAGGCGCCGATGGCCGCGCCGATGAGCGATGCGGTGTAGTCGCTGCCTCCGCGCTGCAGGTTGTCCACCTCGCCGTAGGCGTTGCGGCAGATGAATCCCTGTGTGATGTAGATGTCGGCTCCGGGGTTCTTCTCCAGCTGTGCGGCCAGTTTCTCCTTGATGTATACGGGGTCGGGCTCAGCGTTCTTGTCGGTGCGCATGAAGTCGAGGGCCGAGAGGAGCACCACGTTCACGCCCTTCTCCATCAGGTAGTTTGTCACCATGTTGGTGGAGATGATCTCGCCTTGTGCCAGGATCACCTTCTCCTCGAACAGGGTGAACAGGTCTTTCGTGTATGAACGTATAAAGTTGAATTCCTCTTTAATGAAGTCGAGTGTTTTCTGTTTGTATTCTGCCGTGGCGAAGAGCTCGTCAACGTGTTTTCGGTATTTGTTTTCCAGCGTGTTGATTACCTCGTTAGCGCCGTCGGGGTTCTTCTTGTAGAGATAGTCCGATATTTCCACCAGGGTGTTGGTCGTTCCGGACATGGCCGACAGAACTACAATCTTCTGTTCTCCATCAGTGATTAAATTGGCTACATCTTTCATTCTCTGGGCGGAACCCACGGATGTACCTCCAAACTTTAATACTTTCATCTTTCTATTGATATTTTGAAATTGATATTTGTTTTGTTCTTACTCTGTTTGCCTGTAAAACTCTTCGGTCACCACGCGCACCTGTCCCTCCTCGCATCGGCACACGATGGCCGGATGTTGCTTCACGATGTTCAGGTTGTGGGTGGTCATGATGACGGCCGAGCCGTTGGCGCTGATGTGTCGGAGCAGTTCCACTATCTGGTTGCCCGTCTCCTCGTCGAGGTTTCCCGTGGGCTCGTCCGCCAGCACTATGGCCGGTGTGTTGAGTATGGCCCGCGCGATGACGATGCGCTGCTGCTCGCCTCCCGACAACTCGTGGGGATACTTCTCGCGCATCTCCTGCATGCCCACCAGGGAGAGCACCTCGTCGATGCGGTGCTCCGTCTCCTCGCGGTTTTTCCATCCCGTGGCCTCGAGCACGAAGCGGAGGTTGTCCGCCACGTTGCGGTCGGTCAGCAGCTGGAAGTCCTGGAACACGATGCCCAGGCGCCGGCGCAGGTCGGGAATCTGCTTGCGGCGAATGGTGCGCATGTCGTAGCCCATCACCTCGCACTTGTCTCCCGCGGCCAGGGGCAGCTCGCCGTAGAGGGTCTTCAGCAGGCTCGTCTTGCCGCTGCCCACCTTGCCTATCAGGTAGATGAACTCTCCCTCGTTGAGCTGGAAGTTCACGCCCGAGAGGATGGTGCGCTCCTGCTGCTGTATCTCCACGTTTTGGTAATCAATCAGCGTCATAGTCCTTCGTCCTCAGTGTTTATTCTTTATGGCGCGACTTCAGCTCGCGTGCCAGGTCCTCTATGCGCATGCCCTTGCTGGTGAGCAGCACGATGAGGTGGTAGATGAGGTCCGAAGCCTCGTAGATGAGCCGGTCGTCGGTTCCGTTGGTGGCTTCGATGACGGTCTCCACAGCCTCTTCGCCCACCTTCTGGGCCATGCGGTTCACGCCCGACTTGAAGAGCGACGTGGTGTACGACTTCTCGGGCATCTCCTCGTGGCGCTTGCAGATGAAGTCCTGCAGGTAGGAGAGGAATGTGACGTCGGCCTCGTTCTTCTCGTTCCAGCAGGTGTCGGCTCCCGTGTGGCACACCGGCCCCGTGGGGTTGGCCTTGATGAGCAGTGTGTCGTGGTCGCAGTCGTCCTTGATGGACACCACGTTGAGGAAGTTTCCGCTCTCCTCGCCCTTGGTCCAGAGGCGTTTCTTGGTGCGGCTGTAGAAGGTCACCTTGCCGGTGGCCACGGTCTTGTCGTAGGCCTCTTTGTTCATGAACCCTAGCATCAGCACCTTCTGTGTGCAATTGTCCTGTATGATAGCGGGAACCAGTCCTCCCATCTTGTCAAAATCTAACTCCATATTCTTCTATCTTAATTTCGTTTTTTAAAGTCTAACGTTAATATTGTTGGCGCAAAGATACTGCTTTAATTCGGGAATCTTTATCTCTGAGAAGTGAAAAACGCTTGCCGCCAGTGCAGCATCGGCTTTTCCCAGCTCAAAAGCGTCTCGGAAGTGCTCCATCTTGCCCGCTCCGCCCGATGCGATGACGGGGATGGTGAGCGTCTCAGCGAGCCGGGCCAGGGCCTCGTTGGCGTAGCCCGTCTTCACGCCGTCGTGGTTCATGCTGGTGAACAGTATCTCGCCCGCGCCGCGGTCGTTGCACTCGTGGGCCCACTGGAACAGGTCGCGCTCCGTGGGCACCCGTCCGCCGTTGAGGTAGCAGCGCCACTGGCCGTCGGTCTGTCGGGCGTCGATGGCCACCACGCAGACTTGTGTGCCGAAGTGCGAGGCTATCTCCTCTATCAGGTGCGGGTTGCGCAGGGCAGCGGAGTTGATGCTCACCTTGTCCGCTCCGGCGCTCAGCAGCCGGTCCACGTCCTGCAGTTCGTTGATGCCTCCGCCCACGGTGAAGGGTATGCTGATGTTAGCGGCCACCCGTCGCACCAGGTCGGTGAAGGTCTTGCGTCCCTCGTGGCTCGCTGTGATGTCGAGGAACACCAGCTCGTCGGCTCCCTGCTCGCTGTAGGCGCGTCCCAGTTCCACGGGGTCGCCCGCCTGGCGCAGGTTCACGAAGTTGGTCCCCTTCACGGTCTGCCCGTCCTTGATGTCGAGGCAAGGTATGATTCGTTTCGCCAGCATGGTCAGTTGTCTTTTGAGATGTCCACGTTCTCCAGGTAGTCGTTGAGCTGACGCAGGGTGATGCGTCCCTCGTAGAACGCCTTGCCGAACACCACCGCGGGGATGCCCGCCTGGTTCAGCGCGTCGATGTCGTCTATGGAGCTCACGCCTCCGCTGGCTGCCAGCTGCAGGGCGGGGAAGGCCTCCATCACCTGTTTGTAGAGGTCCGTGGCGGGTCCTTGCAGCATGCCGTCGCGGCTGATGTCGGTGCAGAGCACCTTGGTCACACCTTTATCTACATAGTTCTGGAGGAAGGGGATGAGCTCTTGCTGGCTGTCGTCCTTCCATCCGTTGATGGCTATCAGGTTGTTCTTCACGTCGGCTCCCAGGATGATCTTCTCGTTGCCGAATCGTTGCAGCCATTTGAGGAACAGCTCGGGGTTCTGCACGGCCACGCTGCCCACGGTCACCATCTCGGCTCCGTTCTCGAAGGCTATCACCAGGTCCTCGTCGCTCTTCACTCCGCCGCCGAAGTCTATCTTCAGCGATGTGCGCGAGGCGATGCGTTCCAGCACGCGGTAGTTCACCACGTGTCTCGATTCGGCTCCGTCGAGGTCCACCACGTGGAGCCGGCGTATGCCGTATGCTTCAAACTCCTTGGCCATTTCCAGCGGGTCTTCGCTGTACACCGTTTTGCGCTCGTAGTCACCTTGTGCCAGGCGGACGCACTTGCCGTCGATGATGTCAATGGCGGGGATAATCTCTATCATATACTATTATAGTTTTAAAAAATTGTCCAATATCCGTTCGCCCACGCTTCCGCTCTTCTCGGGGTGGAACTGTGTGGCGTAGAAGTTGTCGCGCTGCAGCGCCGAGCTGTAGGGCTGTATGTAGGTGGTGCGGGCCGCCGTGTGGGGGCAGAGGGGCACATAGTAGCTGTGGACGAAGTAGACGAACTCCTCCTTGGTGAATCCGCGGAACAGGTCGCCCCGCGTCTCCTCCAGCGTGTTCCACCCCATGTGGGGCACCTTGTCGGCATGACATTGTGGCACGAAGCGCTTCACGGGCACGTCGAAGATGCCCAGGCAGTCCACGTCGCCCTCCTCGGAGTGGCTACAGAGCAGCTGCATGCCTAGGCAGATGCCCAGCACGGGCTGGCGCAGGGAGGCGATGACGCGGTCCAGTCCACTGTCGCGGAGGTACTGCATGGTGTAGGCCGCCTCGCCCACACCGGGGAATATCACCTTGTCGGCCTGCCTCAGCTTCCGCTCGTCGGCGGTGATCTCAGCCTCCACGCCCAGTCGGCGCAGCGCGTAGTCCACCGAGTAGATGTTGCCGGCGTTGTATTTTACGATAACTACATTCATACTGTGTGTGTTTCTTTCTTTTTTCTTTCTGAAATCTGAGATACTGAAACCCGAATGTCCACCTCAGCGTATCGTGTCCGTCACAATCAGTTGAAAATCACCGTCTTGTTGTGGTACGACAGTATTTTCCGCTCGATGTGCTTCTGCACGGCTCGCGAGAGGACAATCTTCTCCAGGTCCTTACCCTTGTTCACCAGGTCGTTCAGCGTGTCCTTGTGGGTGATGCGCACCACATCCTGTTCTATGATGGGTCCCGCGTCGAGGTCCGTGGTCACGTAGTGGCTGGTGGCTCCGATGATCTTCACACCGCGGGCGAAGGCTGCGTGGTAGGGTTTCGCCCCCACGAACGCGGGCAGGAACGAGTGGTGTATGTTGATGATTTTGTTCGGGTAAGCCTTTATCATGTTCTCGGAGATGACCTGCATATAGCGTGCCAGGACGATGAAGTTCACCCGGTTCTCCTCCAGCAGCTCCATCTCGGCCTGCTCCATCTCGGCCTTGTTCTCCTTGGTGATGGGGAACACGTGGAAGGGGATGCCGAACTGCTCGGCCACGGGCTTCAGGTCGGGGTGGTTGCTGATAATCAGCGGAATCTCCACGTTCCATTCGCCCATGGCGTAGCGCGAGAGCATGTCGTAGAGGCAGTGCGACATCTTGCTCACGAAGATGGCCATGCGGGGCTTCACGTCGGAGAAGTAGAGTCGGAAGTCCATATCATATTTTTGAGCGAACATCGTGTTGAAGTAGTCGTAGATTTTCTCCTTTGGGATGAGGAATTCCTCCAATTCCCACTCGATGCGCATGAAGAAGACGTTCTCCACGCGGTCCACGTACTGATCCAGGTAGACGATGTTTCCCTTGTTGATCATAATAAAGTTCGTCACTTCGGCCAGAAGTCCCTGTTTATCGGGGCAGTGAAGCAACAACTTGGCTGTTGTTCCCATATTAGCGTTTTGGTATTTTAATGTAAATCGGCGCAAAAATAGAAAAAATAATGCTATTCGTGTCCTTTTTACGATAAAAAGATGAGGGCTGGGGCGAAAAATCCGCTTCTTTGGCAGGTTCTGAGGGGCAGGAGGGGTGTTCTCCGTTCCCGTTTTCAATGCCTCCCCAGTTCTTCCTTCAGATAGGAGAGTTGGTACAGGGGGCTTTGGATGTAGAGTCCCGTGCCGGTGTCGGTCAGCTTTTGGTAGAGCTGCGAGTTGTAGACCGCGTCGAAGGCGTCTATCAGCGAGAGGCCATACTCAGTATGGAGCTCGTTCACCATCGCTTCCACGTCGCAGTTGATGATGAACTGTATTTGTGATTTCTTTAGTCTCATAGTCGTTGTAGTTTGGAGATGGCCAGAGGCGTGCCGAAGTAATATTGTTTGTTCAACTTTCTGTACCTGAGGCCTTGAATCAGTTGTTCGAGGGTGATGAGCCGTTGTTCGTAGAGGTTCAGCTGGAATACCACACCGTCGTCCGCTATCGGTCCGGTCACGATGTCGTAGTCGTGGACGCTTTTCCCCTTGGACTTCCGGTTGGAGAACACGAACTCCGCCCATTCGCCGCAAACCTCGGCGAACCGCTTCACCTTCAGTTCGCCGGACGTCAAGAGCGATTCGTCGAACTCATATTCCTGCAGGACCGGGGTCCCGCTCTTTTCCAGATCACATCGTCTGACGGCCATGTCCATGGCTTGTCTCTTGATGTCGGTCAGGTAGAACCCGCGTCCGAAATCTTTGTTCGGTCGGCATTTCGAGAGGTCTATCACCTCGAAGTCCACGTTTGTTCCATGATAGAGTCTCATCAGATGGTCCCTCCGTTTCTCCGACAGTAGTCGCGCAGGTCGTTCAGCGTGTCGGCGAGGGGCAGGAGGTGCTGTGCCTCGTAGTGCTCGTCGATGAACTCCAGGGCCTTGTATCGCTTCAAGTAGTTGAAGGCAATGTCAGCGGGCATTCTGAACTTTTTCCCGAACTCCACTATACATAGGTTCATGAATCTTATTTTGTCCATACGTCTCTATCTTTATTTTCGGCAAAGATAACGATATTCCGCTTTCCGCGCACCAACTTTGGAATATATTTCATACTTTTGTGGCCAACTAAAACCAATTAAAACCTAATAATAACTATTAGACTATGCAATACAATGAGATTGGCAAGACGGGCATGAAGGTGAGCAACCTCAGCTTCGGAGCCTCCTCGCTGGGCGGAGTGTTCCACGAGATCAAGGAGGCACGCGCCATCGAGGCTGTCTACACCGCCGTGGACAACGGCATGAACTTCATCGACGTGTCACCCTACTACGGACACTACAAGGCGGAGACCGTGCTGGGCAAGGCCCTGCCGCAAATCCCCCGCGACAAGTATTACCTCTCCACCAAGGTGGGTCGCTACGGCAAGGACGGGGTCAACACCTGGGACTACTCTGCCCGCCGGGCCAAGGAGAGTGTCTACGAGAGCATGGAACGCCTCCATGTGGACTACATCGACCTCATCAATGTGCACGACATCGAGTTCGCCGACCGCTTCTATAGCCTCGACCTCGTGGTGAACGAGACCCTGCCCGCCCTCTGCGAGCTGCGCGACGAGGGGGTGGTGAAGCATGTCGGAATCACCGACCTGCAGCTGGAGAACATCGCCTATGTGGTGAACAAGGTCCCCCAAGGCACCGTGGAGAGCGTGCTCAACTTCTGCCACTACTGCTTGAACGACGACAAACTGGTGGACTATCTGGACCTGCTCGAGTCGAAGGGCATCGGAGTCATCAACGCCTCGCCCCTCTCCATGGGACTGCTCTCCAAGCGCGGAGTGCCCGACTGGCACCCGGCTCCCGCACCGCTGGTGGAGGCCTGCAAACGCGCCGTGGCCCACTGCGAGGCCAAGGGATACCCCATAGAGAAGCTGGCCATCCAGTTCTCGGTGAGCAACCCCCGCATAGCCACCACACTCTTCAGCTCGGCCAACCCGGACAATGTGCTGAAGAACATCCAGTACGCCAGCGAGCCCATCGACTGGGACCTCGTCCGCGAGGTGCAGCAGATCATCGGCGACCAACGGCGCGTCAGCTGGGCTAACTCATAAATCACGACAGAGATGATGGATTACCATATTATAGATGCACACTCGCACCTGTGGCTCCGCCAAAACACCGTGGTCAACGGCCTGCCCATCCGCACGCTGGAGAACGGCCGCTCGGAGTTCATGGGCGAGATACGCCAGATGGTGCCCCCCTTCATGATAGACGGACGCAACAGCGCCGAGGTGTTCCTCTCCAACATGGACTACGCCCAGGTGTCAGCCGCCGTGGTCACCCAGGAGTTCATCGACGGCAACCAGAGCGACTACCTGTGGGACGTCTACAACCGCTACCCCGACCGCTTCTTCGTCTGCGGCATGTGCGAGTTCCGCTCTCCGGGCTTCTACAGCGAGGCCGAGGCGCTGATGGACCGTGGCTTCCGGGCCATCAAGATTCCCGCCCACCGGCTGTTGCTGCCCGAGGGCCGCGTGATGCTCAACTCCCCGGAGATGATGCGCATGTTCCACCGTATGGAGGAGCGGGGCGTGATGCTCTCCATCGACCTGGCCGACGGAGCCACCCAAGTGGACGAGATGAAGGAGGTGATAGCCGAATGTCCCGAGCTGCGCATCGCCATAGGCCACTTCGGCATGGTGACCACCGACGGCTGGCAGGAGCAGATAAAGCTGGCCCGCAACCCCCACGTGATGATAGAGTCCGGTGGCATCACCTGGCTCTTCAACTCCGAGTTCTACCCCTTCCGCGGAGCCATTCGCGCCATCCGTGAGGCGGCCGACCTCGTGGGCATGGACCGCCTGATGTGGGGCTCGGACTATCCGCGCACCATCACCGCCATCACCTACCGCATGTCGTACGACTTCATCACGAAGTCCACCGAGCTGACTCCCGAGGAGAAAGCCCTCTTCCTGGGCCGCAACGCCGAGCGCTTCTACGGCTTCAAGCACCTCGTGGACTTACCTTACATAAAGAATATGTCGGAGTGAGAGGCGAAAACGTTGAATGTTTTATGTTGAACGTTTTATGTTGAAAGGGTGTGGCTCTCTGAAAACTATATTGAAATACTGAGATACTGAAACAGACAAAAAACCAGAACGATAATGAAAGCTATTCAAATCACTGCACCGGAGGCCATGCGTATGGTCGAGGTGGAGAAACCGACCCCCAAGAGCGGCGAGGTATTGTTGAAAATCAAATATGTAGGATTCTGCGGCTCGGACCTCAACACGTTCCGCGGACTCAACCCCATGGTGAACCTCCCCATCATCCCCGGTCACGAGGTGGGAGCCGTCATCGAGGCCGTTGGCGACGATGTGCCCGTGAAGTTCGAGAAGGGCATGAGCGTTACCCTCAACCCCTACACCAACTGCGGTAAGTGCGCCTCGTGCCGCAACGGCCGTGTGAACGCCTGCGAGCACAACCAGACCTTCGGTGTGCAACGCAACGGATCGATGTGCGAATACCTGGCCCTGCCCTGGCAGAAGGTGATCCCCGCCGCCGGCATGAGCCCCCGCGACTGCGCCCTCATCGAGCCCATGAGCGTGGGATTCCACGCCGTGAACCGCGCCCAGGTGACGGACATCGACACCGTGCTGGTCATCGGCTGCGGCATGATAGGCATGGGAGCCATCGTACGCGCCTCGCTCCGTGGAGCCACGGTCATCGCCATGGACCTCGACGACGAGAAGCTCGCCCTGGCCCGCCGCATCGGAGCCACCTACACCATCAACTCCAAGACCGAGGACGTCCACGCCCGCCTGCAGGAGATGACCGAGGGCTACGGACCCGACGTGGTGGTGGAGGCCGTGGGAAGCCCCGCAACCTACATCACCGCCGTCAACGAGGTGGGCTTCACCGGACGTGTGGTCTGCATCGGCTACGCCAAGACGGACATCTCGTTCCAGACGAAGCTCTTCGTGCAGAAGGAGATGGACATCCGCGGCTCGCGCAACGCCCTGCCGGCCGACTTCCGCGCCGTCATCCGCTATCTGGCCAAGGGAACCTGCCCTGTGGACGAGCTCATCACCAAGGTGGTGGAGCCCGAGGGAGCCTTGGACGCTATGCGCGAGTGGGCAGCCGCTCCGGGTAAGGTGTTCCGCATACTGGTGAAATTCTGAAACTGAGGCAGCGCTGAATTATGTTGGTCTATAACACAACCTACCAGATGGAGCTGGCGGACGCCCGCAACTTCGTCATCTGGATCAGTGAATGCTACATACCGCAGGTGGAGGCTGACGGACGGCTCCGCAACCCCCGCCTGCTGCGCATCCTCAGCCACAAGGACCAGGCCACGGAGTGCTTCTCGCTGCAGTGGGAGGTGGACGACAGCGCCACCCTCCACCGCTGGCACACGGCCCAGGGCATGAAGCTCAACGAGGAGCTGGCCCGCGTGTTCAAGGACAAGGTCATAGGGTTCCCCACACTGATGGAGGTCATCAAGTGAAGCCGCCGGTCATCAAGGAGAAGGTGATCCTGGGCATCGACCCGGGCACCACCATCATGGGCTACGGCGTGCTGAAGGTCACCGCGGGCAAGGCCTCCATGGTCACCATGGGGGTCATCGACCTGCGCAAGTACACCAACCACTACCTGAAGCTGGGCCGCATCTTCGAGCGCGTCACGGGCATCATAGAGGCTTATCTGCCCGACGAGCTGGCCATCGAGGCCCCCTTCTTCGGGAAGAACGTGCAGTCCATGCTGAAGCTGGGCCGTGCCCAGGGTGTGGCCATGGCCGCTGCCATCCACCGCGACATCCCCATCACGGAGTACGCCCCGATGAAGATAAAGATGGCCCTCACGGGCAACGGCGAGGCCAGCAAGGAGCAGGTGGCGGACATGCTGAAGCGCATCCTCAAGATTCCCGACGAGTCGATGCTCCCGTTCCTCGACGCGACGGACGGCCTGGCCGCGGCCTACTGTCATTACCTGCAGTCGAGCAGTCCCCTGGCGGACAAAGGCTGTCGCAGCTGGAAGGAGTTCATCGCCAAGAACCCGGGGAAGGTGAATACGCTCAGCCGCAGGGCCTCGGCCAAGGCCACGGAGGCCTCGCCAAAATCCTCGGAGGTTTCGCCCAAACCCGCTCCCGCAGCGAAGGCTCCCTTAGTCAGTACGGGTGAGAGTTTGAAGGAATGCTCGGGAGAGAGTGGGGAAGGGACTGCCCCGGAGAAAAGTTGATTGACCGCACCGCAGAAAGTAGGGAAGGAGCCGCCGGTGGAGCCGGAGGGGAGTAGTCTCCTTCGACCTTCCTATCCTCCGGCTTTTTCGAAAATCTACCCCCTATAAAAGGCGAAGATCCACCGTCGTACGTTGTTCTTCGGGAGGCGTGGTGGGGGCTGTCTGCGCAAAGGTCCTATAGTTTATCTGCCCGGCCGAATGTTTCCGGCTTTTTCTGAATTTTCTGCTTCGGGAAAAACTACTGAGATACTGAAAACTGAGATTATTGCCGTGGGGGAATAAAAAACGAAAAGAGAAGGAATTTCACAACCCCTTCTCCCCTTATAAAATAATTTCGTTTTTTTTATTGATTTATTTATTAAGCGCCGCAAATGTAGCGGTTTAAATCCGAACCTCCTAATTTTTGGAAGATAAAATCGTGGAGCATTGCATTTTTCCCCCGAAAATCACCCCTCAGGATGTTGAAGGTTAAAGGTCCTTCGGACGTTTTGGGTTTTAGGTTTTGGGTTGAAGGTTACAGGTACCTCTGTCTCATAACATAAAACATAAAACTTTCTGGCGGTTTTAGAACCTTCTGGCGGCTTTTAGACTTTTAGTCTCTTAGACTCTTAGTCTCTTAGTCTCTTCGTCTTTTGGTCTTTTAGTCTCTTTTTCCGGTCCTCCGAAAAAGAATTGAGATTTTGAGATATTGAAATATGTTTAGTAACTTTGCGCAGGCTTTACATTAACGGTTCAATCGCATGAAATACCCGATAGGCATACAGACTTTTGAGCAAATCATCGAGGGCGGCTACCTCTACTTCGACAAGACGGCGCTCGTGCACGACCTCGTGCACAACGGAAAGGTCTACTTCCTGAGCCGACCCAGGCGATTCGGCAAGTCGCTGCTCGTCTCCACTCTCGAGTGCTATTTCCGCGGGCGCAAGGAACTCTTCCGGGGGCTCGCCATCGACTCGCTCGAGACGGAGTGGGGCGTCTATCCCGTGTTTCACCTCGACTTCAACTCCAACCGCTTCGAGGACCCCGACGTGCTACGCCAGACCCTCGAGACCTTCGTGGCTACGGCGGAGGCCGAGTATGGGCGCGACCCCTTGGCCGATTCCCTGGGCGACCGTTTCCGCTCCGTGCTGGCCGCCGCCCACCGCGCGACGGGCCGACGGGCCGTGGTGCTGGTCGACGAGTACGACAAGCCCTTGCTCGACGTGATGGGACAGCCCCTCCACACCACCACTCCGGGGGGCGACAGGGTTACCGTGGAGGAGTGGAACCGCAGCGTGCTGAAGAGCTTCTACAGCACCTTCAAGGCCGCCGACGCCCACCTACAGTTCGTCTTCCTCACCGGGGTGACGAAATTCTCGCAGATCACCGTCTTCAGCGGATTCAACCAGCCCAACGACATCAGCCTCTCCGAGCGCTACGAGACCATCTGCGGCATCACCCCTGACGAGCTCTTCGGCCGGCTGGGGGCTCAGGTCGACGAGATGGCGGCGAAGTATGGCGTAGCTCCCGAGGAGATGAAGCTGAAGCTGAAGAAACAGTACGACGGCTATCACTTCAGCTCCCGCCTGACGGACCTCTTCAACCCCTTCAGCATCCTCAACGCCTTCTTCAACATGAAGCTCGAGAACTACTGGTTCCGCACGGGCTCGCCCACCTACCTCATCCGTCTGATGGAGGACAACCACGTGAACCTCAACGAGATGACGAACCGTTTCCTGCCGGCGGAGAGTTTCATCGACTATCGGGCGGACAAGGAGATGCCCCTGCCGATGATCTACCAGAGCGGATACCTCACCATAAAAGCCTACGACATGGACCTCGAGGGCTATCAGCTCGACATCCCCAACGACGAGGTCCGCCGCGGGTTCCTCACCCTCGTGGCGTCGGACTACCTGCGGCCGCAGGAGGACACCCGGGCCTGGCTGTTGCAGGTGGTCACTGCCCTCCGCCAGGGCGATGTGGCCGCGCTGGAACGTCTGTTCACGGCCTTCTTCGCCAGCGTGCCCTATCCCTTGCGCGAGAAGAAGACCTCCGCCGAGCGTGAGAAGCATTTCCAGTACACCTTCTACTTGGTCACCCGCATGATAAGCGGTTACGCCGTCTATGCCGAGAAGCAGCAGAGCCAGGGCCGTCTGGACTGCGTCGTGGAGACCCCGTCCCACGTCTACATCTTCGAGTTCAAGCGCGACGGCTCGGCCGACGATGCCCTGCGGCAGATCGAGTCCCAAGGTTACGCCCGGGCCTATGCCGCGGACAACCGCGCCATCCACCGGATAGGGGTGAACTTCTCGAGCCGCACGGGCACCATCGACGGGTGGAAGGAGAGGGGGTGATGTCTCCTCCAAGGGGCGAAAAGTGTGCCCCTTGACCCCGTGTTCATAGTCTTCTATAAAAAGCGAAGTCCCATCGTGGTACGCATCGTTGAGAGGTGTGGTGGGATTTGTTGCCGCTGATTTACAACAGTTTATCCGTTCAACCGAATGTTTTTGGGCTTTTTCGAGAGTCTCTTCTTCGGGAAAACTACTGAGATACTGAAAACTGAAACCTTTGCCGTGGGCTTTTGGGGGCTAATATGAAAAAAAAGAGAAGGAATTTCACAACCCCTTCTCCGCTCATTGAATTCACTTATATCGTTCTCATTGAATGACTGTATATTTGCCGCAAAGGTAGCGGTTTAAATCCGAACCTCCTAATTTTTGGAAGATAAAATCGTGGAGCATTGCGTTTTTTTCGAAAATCACCTCTCGGATTGTTGAAGGTTAAAGGTCCTTCGGACGTTTTGGGTTTTAGGTTAGGGGTTCGGAATTCGAGCTATTAGTCTCTTTGACTCTTACTCTCTAAAGTTTCTTCGGGTAGCCGGAGATCCCTTTTTTTCGAAAATCACCCCGTCCCCTCTTTACCCTTAAAGAGGGGTCCATCCCTATCCCAAGCCCTTTCCCTTCGAAGGGAAAGGGTGTACACCGGCCTTTGGCCAGGCTAAGGTATCGGCAGCGGAGCCTGTGCCCTAAAGGGCTGCCGATATTTTTTCTACGCAGCGTTGCTGCGGCAGGTCCTAC
>CAVFUK010000080.1:0-6424 GCA_963625535.1 Anaerovoracaceae bacterium
CAAAATAAGCCATTATTTACCATATAAAGAAGAAATAAACTAAAATAATGCAAAGCCAAGGGCGATTTTTTCCCTTCCTGGATGCACTCAACACTATATGTATCAGCGCATTGCAGCGAAGGAGGAAAAGATTTTTTGCATAGGAAATGTGGCAATTTCGAGAAAAGTTAGTATCTTTGCAAAACGTTTAAGACTAAGATATTACACAATGATGGCAAAAAAAGTATTATTTATCACGCAAGAAATTACTCCTTATGTACCCGAAACCGAAATGTCCATCTGGGGCAGAAAGCTCCCACAGGCCATTCAAGAGACGGGACGAGAAATAAGAACTTTTATGCCCAAATGGGGAAACATCAACGAACGGAGGAACCAGCTGCACGAGGTGATACGCCTCTCGGGCATGAACCTTATCATCGACGACACCGACCATCCGCTCATCATCAAGGTGGCTTCCATACAGTCCGCCCGCATGCAGGTCTACTTCATCGACAACGACGACTATTTCATGAAGCGACAGATGATGGCCGACGAGAACGGCGTGGAGTATGACGACAATGACCAGCGCGCGGTGTTCTTCGCACGCGGAGTGCTGGAGACGGTGAAGAAACTCCGCTGGCAACCCGACATCGTGCACTGCCACGGATGGATGACGGCAGTGGTGCCGTTCTACATCAAGACGTGCTGCCGCGACGAACCATCGTTCCGCGACTCCAAGATTGTGTATTCACTCTACGAAGAGTGCTTCAAGACCCCCATAGCCGAGGGATTCCCCTCGCGCGTGGCACTGAAGGGAATGAGCCAAGTGGACAAAAACCAGCTGAGGAACATCGACTCGTGCCTGGAGCTGCAGAAGATGGCGCTCCGATTCTCCGACGGTGCCATAGTGAACAGCGAGAAGGCTCCCGAGGAACTGGTGGCCTACGCCAAGGACCTGAACCTGCCCATGCTCGGATTCCAGAAGCCGGAGGACTACACCGAGGCCTGCAGCCATTTCTACGACAAGGTGTGGGGGGGAATAAAATAGTATTATTAGTTTTTCAACTCAATATACACGAATGAAAATACATTATTTAGGTCTGATGTTTGCCGCAATGGCTTTCACAGCCTGCGACGATTCCACGTCCACCATCGGACAAGAGACCATGCCGGAAGGCGACGAGGTGGAGGTGACAGTTGACCAATACGACGTGACGACGAAATCCATACTGGCAGAGTCGCTGCTGGCAAAGACATCGACAGCCTACCTGGGCAAATTCACCGACCCCTACAGCGGGACAACTTTCGAGAGCGATTTCCTGGCACAGTTCAACTCACTGGAAGGTTTCGAGTTTCCCGAGCACATCAAGAGGGAAGCCGACGGAACCGTTAAAGCGAAGCTGACAGAGCTGCGCCTCTACTATACCACCTACTTCGGCGACTCGCTCAACGCGCAGACCGTGGAGGTCTATCCCCTCTCCGTCAGACTGAACGAGGAGCAGAACTTCTACACCGACCTCAACCCGGCGGACTATTACGACGCCTCGCACAAGCCCATAGCCACCAAGACCTACACCGCCATCGACAAGACCGTGAAGGACTCGCTGCGCTGGACCAGTTCCTACTACCCTAACGTGCGCATCCTGTTGCCCGACGACTACGGCACCCAGATGCTGCAGAAATACTACGAGACCGACGCCGAGGGCAACAACACCGGCAAGCAGAACTACGCCACGACGGAGGCATTCATAGAGAACGTCTGCAAGGGATTCTACTTCCGTTGCTCGCAGGGCGACGGCACGGTGCTCAGCATCGACCAAGCTCACCTGAACGTATACTTCGACTATTACATAGAGAGCTCCACGGGCGCCATCGACTCCCTGGTGACAGGTGTGGCACAGTTCGCCGCCACCAGTGAGGTGGTGCAAGCCAACCACTTCAAGACCTCGAACCTGGAAACGCTGGTGAACAACACGGAGTGCACCTATCTGATGACCCCAGCGGGCATCTTCACCGAGGTGACACTACCCATCGACGACCTCTCGCTGAACGACACCATCAACTCCGCGCAGCTGACGCTGACGAAGTACAACAACTTCAACGACGAGAAGTACCAGATGTCCACCCCCGAGACGCTGCTGATGATACCGAAGTCGGAGCTGAACACCTACTTCGAGAATAACAAGGTGCCCGACAACCGCACGTCGTACTACACCACGTTCACGGAGTCGTATAACCAATACGAGTTCAGCAACATAGCCTACTATGTGAACCGCCTGCGCAGCAAGAAGCGCAACGACCCCACGGGCTACAACAGCGACCCGGACTGGAACAAGGTGGTGTTGATACCGATCACCATGGTGACGCAGACCGTCAGCAGTCAGACGGTGATCGTGAGCGTGCGCCACGACCTGGACATGAACTTCGCGAAGCTGAAAGGTGGCAAGGACAAGATTGCCCTGAAGGTCATCTATAGCCGCTTCAAGGACATGAAGTAGGTCGTCGCTTCGCGAAGTCTAAAAGTCTAAAAGACTAAAAGTCTAAAAGACAAAAAGACTTCTTTGGAGACTAAGAGTAGAAACAAATCAAAGGGCTTTCCACATTGCGGGAGCAATTCATAAGTATTAGATTAAAAATCAGCGGGCTGCGTTCGGGAAATGAATCTCGAAGCAGCCCGCTTCTCTTTTATGACATAAGAGAATTTATTTGTCAACAGCAATGGTAAGAAGCATCCTGCACCTTAAACCCTCGGAGGAAATCCTCCACCGGCATGCGCCGCTTGCCGGCAAGCTGAAGTTCCTTCACATTGAGGAAACCATCCGTCACCGCCACATGCAAGTACGTCTTGCCATCGGAGACCACCTGTCCGCAGGGTAACTGATGAGAAGCGAAAATCTTCTCCGCCACAAAGATCTTCAAGGTCTGACGGTTGTCGTCCGACGCGCGCACAAGCTCACACCAGGCGGCAGGGTACGGCGACAGTCCACGCACGAAGTCGTAGACCTGCTTCAGCGGTTTGCTCCAGTCGATGCGGCAGGTCTCTTTGAAAATCTTCGGAGCGGGACGAAGCTCCACGTCGGCACCCACGAGCTGCTCCTGCGGCACGGGATGAACGTTGCCTGCCAGGATGTTGTCCACCGTCTCCACCACCAGGCGCGCACCGAGCATCATCAAACGGTCGTGCACGTCGCCTACGTTGTCGGTGTCGGCAATGGGGATGCGCACCTGCTGGATGATCTCGCCGGTGTCTATCTCGTGCTTCAGGAAGAAGGTGGTGATGCCTGTCTCCGTCTCGCCGTTGATGACCGCCCAGTTGATGGGAGCGGCGCCACGATACTGCGGCAAGAGCGAGGCATGGAGGTTGAAGGTGCCCATGGGAGGCATGTTCCACACCACCTCAGGCAGCATGCGGAAGGCCACCACTATCTGGAGGTCGGCTTGCAGGGCGCGGAGTTCCTCCACGAAAGCATCATCCTTCAGGTTCACGGGCTGCAACACACGCAGGCCCTGTTCCACGGCATACTGTTTCACGGGCGAGGGCTGCAACACACTGCCGTGTCGACCCACAGCCTTGTCGGGCATGGTGACAACAGCCACCACGTTGTAACCGCCCTCGACCAAGGCGCGAAGACTCTCCACCGCGAAATCCGGTGTGCCCATGTATACGATGCGTAAATCTTTCTTTTCCATTTCTCAAGTACTATAATAGATTATTCGGCCGAATAGTCGACCAACACTTGTCTGTACGTATTGAATATCTTCGATTTGGAGACGAAGCCCAGGTACTTGCCGTCGTCATCCACCACGGGGAGATTCCACGCACCGGTGGCATCGAACTTCGACATCACCACGTCCATGGAGTCGTTGATGTTGAGCCGCGCGGGGGCGGAGGTCATGAACTTGTCCACCGTGAAGCGATGGTAGAGCTCCTGACGGAACATGATGTTGCGGATGTCGTCCAGCAGCACCACGCCCAGCAGCACACCCTCCTTGTTCACCACGGGGAACACGTTGCGCTTTGACTTGGAGACCACCTGCACCATCTTGCCCAGGTCCATCTCCGGTCTGACGGTGGTGAAGTTCGTCTCCACCACGCTCTCGGTCTTCATCAGCGTCAGCACGGCCTTGTCCTTGTGGTGGGTGATGAGCTCGCCCTTCTTCGCCAACCGCATGGAGTAGATGCTGTGGGGCTCGAAGACGATGATGGTCAGGTAGGCGCTCACGGATACTATCATCAGGGCCAGGAAGAGGTCGTAGCCTCCGGTGAGCTCGGCTATGAGGAAGATGCCCGTGAGCGGCGCATGCATCACGCCGGACATCACTCCTGCCATTCCCAGCAGGGCGAAGTTCTTCTCGGGGATGTACACGCCCAGGTCGAACTGATTGCAGAAGCGAGCGAAGATGAAGCCTGTGATGCAGCCCAGGAACAAGCTGGGAGCGAAGATTCCACCGCAACCGCCACCGCCGTTGGTGGCGCTGGAGGCGAACACCTTGAAGAGGATGATGAGGGCCAGATAGACGAGCAACAGATTGCCGTAGCCGTAGAACAGCGAGTTGTCGAGCACCTCGTTCCAGTCAGCCAACGAGGTGCCGTTGAGCAGCAGACCGATGGTGTTGTAACCCTCGCCGTAGAGCGGCGGGAAGAGGAAGATGAGCACACTCAGCATCACGCCGCCGATGAGCAGCTTCACGTAGGGGTTGCTGTATCGGCGGAACACATCCTCAATCTTATCCATCGTGCGGGTGAAGTAGAGCGACACCAAGCCGCACGAGATGCCCATCAGAATGGCGTAGGGGATGCGCTCCATCACGAAGGGATTATCGAGGTGGAAGCGGAACATGGCCTCGGTGCCGGTGGCGATGTAGCTCACCGTGGCGGCCGTCACACAGGTGACAAGCAGCGGCAGCAGCGAGGACATGGTCATGTCTATCATCAGCACCTCCAGGGTGAACACCAGTCCGGCTATCGGGGCCTTGAAGATGCCTGCCACGGCACCGGCGGCGCCACAGCCGACGAGCAGCATCAGCGTCTTGGGCTCCATCTTGAAGGCCTGTCCCAGGTTGCTGCCGATGGCGGAGCCTGTGAGCACGATAGGCGCCTCGGCTCCCACCGAACCACCGAAGCCGATAGTGATGGCGCTGGCGAGGACCGACGACCACACGTTGTGTTTCTTGATGCGGCACTGCTTGCGCGAGATGGCGTAGAGGATCTTCGTCACACCATGGCTGATGTCGTCGCGGACGATGTTGCGCACAAACAGTCCGGTGAGGAAGATGCCCACCACGGGGTAGAGCATGTAGAGCCAGTTGGCTCCCGTAGTGTCGAAATTGTCCGTCAGGAAGAACTCTATCCAGTGGATGATCCACTTCAAGATGAGTGCCGCCAAGGCGGTGAGGATGCCCACCACGAAGCTGAGCAGCAGGATGAATTGCTTCTCGCTGACGTGATTGTCGCGCCAGCGGAGAAAGCGTTGCAACAGGGTTATTTTCTCTTCTGTAACTTCCATTCCACGAATTAAAATGCCACGCTATGTCGTTCTATTCTCTGATGACTTTCACCGAGCAGTCGGCTCCCAGTTTAATGATGCCCGATGGTTTGGGTCGGCCTTTCTCTTGTTGGCGGCTCTGCACGATGTAGTCCACGGCCTGCTTCACCTCGTCGGACACCTCGCTGAAGTTCGCTGGCGAGGGCTGTCCGCTGATGTTGGCGGAGGTGGAGACGATGGCTTTCTTGAACCGCATGCAGAGTTGTCGCGAGAACTCCTCCTTGGTGATGCGGATGCCCACGCTGCCGTCCTCTGCCAGCAGGTTGGGAGCCAGGTTGCGGGCTCCGTCGAAGATGATGGTCAGGGGTTTGGTGCTGAGTTCTATGAGGTCCCATGCCACCAGGGGCACCTCCTTCACGTAGAATTCCACTTTGGCTTCGGAGTCCACCAGCACCAGCATGGCCTTGCTGTCGGACCGTCGTTTTATCTCGTACACGCGCTTCACGGCCTCCTCGTTGGTGGCGTCGCAGCCTATGCCCCAGATGGTGTCCGTGGGGTAGAGAATGACTCCGCCCCGCTGCATCACCTCTATGGCGCGCTTGATGTCTTCGTTCATTTGTTCGTTCGTCATTGTCGTAATCTCCTATATATAATAGTTAGAATTCACTGGTAAAATGGAACTTGATGTGCTTGAAGTCCATCTGTGCCATCTGCAACACGTAGTTGCTGTCGGCCAGGAACACATCGCGTCCGTCGCGGTCCTTTGCCATATATTGGTATTTGCGTTTCTTGAAGGCCTCCAGTTCCTCGGCGTCGTCGCTCTCTATCCAGCAGGCTTTGTAGAGGCTGATGGGCTCCCAGCGGCAGAGGGCGTTGTACTCGTTCTCGAGGCGGTACTGGATGACCTCGAACTGCAGCTGTCCCACGGTGCCGATAATCTTGCGGCCGTTGAACTGGTT
>CAVFUK010000081.1:0-14425 GCA_963625535.1 Anaerovoracaceae bacterium
GGAAGTATACGTAACCATATAACAATACATTGCATGAAGCGTCCCCGTTGCTTTGTTTTTGACCTACCGTTGAAGTTGCGAAGTTCTAACACGTCAAAACAAAAGCATCAGTAACGCATTTATGTCTATACTGCCATTCCCCTATTGTTCCCCAAGTCGCCTACTCGAAATGAAGGGAATAGCGCTGCAAATATACGTCATTTATGCTGATAGCTCAAAGAAAATAGATGTTTCCTTCAACTTCGGCATCGCATTTAACATTAAAGTGATGAGAATGCCACGAAACATTTCTGTATCATCCATCGGGATTGAATGGGCGATATTCAAAAAAACAGGTCGGAAATGCATCGAAGTCCGAAAATAATCGTTTTCTTTGTGGAAGTAAACTGATAACTGTAAATATTCACTATTATGGGTAAATCGGGAAGAAAAGGCGGCAAACGCATGACGAAGAAGGAACTGGTGGAACAACTGACCGCTATGTTCCAAAAAGATATCAATCAAGTATGGGGAATAAAACAGATCTTCGATGAGCTGAAGCTGGACACGCATCCGCTGAAGGCGCTCTGTCTGGACATCCTCGACGACATGGTGGAGGAGGATTACATCTGCGAACCCAAGAAGGGACTCTTCCAATATAGCGACCACGGACAAATCATAGAGGGTACATTCCAGCGAAAGAGCAACGGGAAAAACTCGTTCTTGCCCGAAGGGGGCGGTGAGCCGGTGTTCATTGCCGAGCGCAACTCGGGCCACGCGATGAACAACGACAAGGTGCGCGTGGCACTCTTCGCCAAGCGGAAGAACCGCGAGCGCGAAGGCGAGGTCATCGAGATAGTGGAGCATGCCGACCAGAACTTCATCGGCACCCTGCAAGTGGAGAAGGGTTACGCATTCCTGATAACCGAGGACCGCAACCTGGCCAACGACATCTTCATCCCGAAGGAGAACCTGAAGGGCGGAAAGTCTGGCGACAAGGCGGTGGTGAAGATCACCGAATGGCCCTTCCGTGCGAAGAACCCCATCGGCAAGGTAATAGACATTCTGGGTAAGGCGGGCGACAATACGACGGAGATGCACGCCATACTTGCCGAGTACGGATTGCCATACGTCTACCCGGAGAATGTGGAGAAGGCAGCGGACAAGATTCCCGAGACGTTCACGAAGGAGGACCTGGAAGGACGCGAGGACTTCCGCAAGACGGTGACGTTCACCATCGACCCAGCCGACGCGAAGGACTTCGACGATGCCCTCTCCATCCGTAAGCTGAAAGAGGGATTGTGGGAGATTGGTGTGCACATCGCCGACGTGTCCCACTACGTGAAAGAAGGGAGCGTCATCGACAAGGAGGCGCAGGAGCGTGCCACGTCAGTCTACCTGGTAGACCGCACCGTGCCGATGTTGCCCGAGCGACTCTGTAACTTCATCTGCTCGTTGCGACCCGACGAGGAGAAGCTCGCCTACTCCGTGGTCTTCGAGATGAACGAGAAGGCGGAAGTGAAAAGCTCACGCATCGTGCATACTATCATAAAGAGTAACCGACGCTATGCCTACGAAGAGGCACAGCAAATCATAGAGACTGGCGAGGGTGACTACAGCGAGGAGCTCCTCACCCTGAACCGCCTGGCCAAGATACTGCGCGACAAGCGGTTTGCCGACGGAGCCATCAGCTTCGAGCGCACCGAGGTGAAGTTCAACCTCGACGAGAACGGCAAGCCTACCGGCGTATACTTCAAGGAGTCCAAGGAGGCAAACAAGTTGATTGAGGAGTTCATGTTGCTAGCCAACCGCACCGTGGCGGAGCGCATCGGCAAGGTGGCAAAGAACGTGAAACCGAAAGTGTTCCCTTACCGTATACACGACCTCCCCGACCCCGACAAGCTGGAGAACCTGAAAACCTTCATCACCCGCTTCGGCTACAAGCTGCGCACCACGGGCACGAATGCGGAAGTGTCGAAGTCCATCAACAGCTTGCTGGACAAGGTGCAGGGTAAGCGCGAGCAGAATCTGATAGAGACCGTGTCGCTGCGGGCCATGCAGAAGGCGCGCTACAGTACCTATAACATAGGTCACTATGGGTTGGCGTTCGACTACTACACACACTTCACCTCTCCTATCCGCCGCTACCCAGACTTGATGGTGCACCGGTTGCTCACCAAATATCTGGCGGGCGGACGCACCGTGAACCGCGACAAGTACGAGAACCTCTGCGAGCACTGCTCGGCTATGGAGCAGACGGCAGCCTCGGCCGAACGTGCCAGTGTGAAGTACAAGCAGGTGGAGTACATGTCCGACCACATCGGTCAGGCTTACGATGGTGTCATCAGCGGCATCACCGAGTGGGGACTCTACGTGGAGCTGAACGAGAACAAGTGCGAGGGACTGATTCCTATCCGCGAGTTGGGCGACGACTACTTCGACTTCGACGAGAAGAACTATTGCCTCATCGGACGCAGAAGCCACAAGCGCTACAACCTCGGTGACCCGATAAAGATAAAGGTAGCTTGCACCAACCTCGAGAAGAAGCAGCTCGACTTCACCTTAGCCTCCAACCCCGACGGTCAGTCATCGTCGCCGCAACGGTACGGACAGACCAAGGCCAACCGCATCAAAGCGGACAAAGGCAAGAAGGGTGGAAAGGAGAAAGGCAAGAAGAGACGCAAGTAGTATAAATAGGTATAAACGGAAATCCGCTCTGCTGGGCTACGAGAAGCCTGACAGAGCGGATGTCGTTTATTCTAGTTCAGTAAGTGGAGGTGGAACTAGTACTGCAGTACATCCCAGAGGTCGCGGATGCGCTGCTCGGGGTCCCACTTACCGAAGAAGGTCCACTTGGCGGTGATGCTCCAGAACTCGGGCGAGCCGGGGAGCTCGTTGAGATTGTCGTTCATCCAACCGGTGTGTCCGCCGTCGCGCTCGCAACCATAATAATAGGTACGCTGACCATAGACACAGGGGTCGAGCACCTTGTCGGAGTAGGCGTAGTGGATGTTCTCGTTGAGCACATTGCCCGAGAAGTGGCACTTGATGAGAATGAACTGCGAGTCGTGGTGGTAGCGACCGAGCAGGGTGGGTGTCTTGGCATCGAAGTCGGAGTTGGTGATGACCAGTCGGTTGTCCGGCGTGTCGCGTCCGTCGTGCCAAATCATCGCGCGGCTGTCGCCATAAAAGCGGCAACGGGTGGCGTAGCAGGTGCCACGGGGACAGAGGAAGTCCACACCCGGACAGCGCAGGTAGAGGTCGGCATGGTAGTACATGCCCTTGCCGTTCTGTGCCCACAGGGCGAGAGCGTCGTTACCGTCGGCCCACACGTTGCAGTTGGTGATGATGGTGCGGGTAGCCCGTCCGAAGATGGACATCTGGTGTACGGTGGTCTGCTCCACGGTCGTACCATAATTATTATAAGCGGTGAGGTTGTTGATGATGCAGTCGTCCGCTCCCTCGAGGAGGACGATGGCACCCATGTGCACATCCTGACCTTTGAACTTCTCCATCACGCGGTGCTCCGAAGTCTCGGCCACCACGATGATGGTGCTGTCGCGGTCCTCACCCACCAGGCAGATGTTCGGACGGTCGATGACGACCTTCTGGTTGTACGTACCCTTGCGGATGAGAATCTTATAAGGAGTCTCGGCATGCTCCGGAGCTTTCTCGATGACGGCTTGGATGCTCTCGCCCGGTTTCACCACAGCGTCGAAGAGTTTGGCGTCCTTCACCGGTTTGCGGAACATCTCGAAGGTGCCATTCTCGTTGCCACCTTTGGTGGAGAGGCTAATTTTCACCTTATGCTTCGGATCGTTTTTGTCGGCCCAAGCGTCATATTTCTTATAGAGGTCCGCCGGATTGGTGTTGTACCAGCTGTAACCGTTGCGGCGCTCTGTACCGATGTCCTCCAAATGACGACGAGGGATGCCGTCGCGGTCGCACACGAACGGCTCGCAACGTTGCAGGTCGTAGAAGCGTGCCCACATGGGTTTGGCGTTGGCGTCGCTCACCAGGCGGGTGTTGCGTTCGCCCTTCTCATTGAAGGTGCGCTCCACGCGGTAACCGGTAATCTTGTAGGTATCGAACCACTTCATGGCACCATGGATGGCCTTCTTCACCTTGGCACTGGGGTTGGGGAGATCCATCAGCAGGTCCACGATGGAGCAGCTCTCAGCCGAGCAGTACGAGGGGAGTTCGAAGGCACGGGCCGGTGCGGGAAGCAGTGTCTCGCGGTCGTGCTGCTGGCACCATACGGTGGGTTTGTCCTTCACCAGAATCTGTGTGGCGAGGATGCAGTCTATACCTTTATTAAATGATGCGGTGAGTTGGCTGCGCAGCGACTCGTCGGTGAGGTCGTCGCCATAAGGATATTCAGCAGCGATGATTTCTTGGAAGAGACGCAACGTGTTGACGATAGCATCGTCGTTGTAGGTGATGTGTATCTGGTAATCGCGCATCTTGGGCCAGAACTGCGGCCACCCGCCATTCTCGTACTGTCCGCTGAGCAGATACTTCACGGCAGCGCGGAAAGCGTCGCGGTAGCGCACATCCTTGGTCTCGTGATAGAGGCGGGCCAGGTAGATCATCTGCATCGTGGTGGCATCGTTGTCGATGGTGGAGTCGTCGGTGCGGTCCTTGTCCTTCTTCACCGCCGCCAATTCCTTGTCGGTGAGGCGGCGTGCCATGTCGATGTTCTTGGGCCATCCGCCCGTGCAGCGTTGGTAGACGAGCACCTGGTCGCCGATGCGGCGAGCCTCATCGGTCTTGAAGAATTCCGGATCGGATATCCGGATGCTGTTGCGTCCCGGACGGGGTTGAGCCATCAGGGAGAGCGAGCAACAGACGGCCGTTGCTGTGAGCAACAGGCCTCTGCGAGTTAATAGTTTACATTTCATGATGTTTAGGTATTAGTATAACATTAGAGTAAAAAAGTAATCAGAGCAAGTCCGCCAGCGGTGCCAGATGCATGCTGTTAGATCCCTTGATGAGAATATAGTATCCGCGTGGTTTTTCGGTTTCGATAGCTTGGCGCACCTCGTCGGCATTGGCGAAGTGGCGGAACGGCGAGTCGGTAGCCCGGAAGTTATCGCCCACGAGCCATACCACATCAAACGCCGCCTCTTTCAGGTAGTCCACGATGCGTTGGTGTTCCTCGGCGCTGACAGTCCCGAGTTCTTTCATGTCGCCCAGGATGGCCATCTTATGGTCAACCTTCATGGCACTGAAGTTGGTGAGTGCCGCCATCATGCTGGTGGGGTTGGCGTTGTAGGCGTCCACCACCAGGGAATTGTCCGTCGTCACCTTCAGTTGCGAGCGGTTGTTCTGCGGGACGTATCCCGTCAGGGCCTCGTCCACCTGCTGGGGCGTCACCCCGAAGTAGATGCCAATAGCTGCGGCGGCCAACATATTATCTATGTTGTAGGCCCCTATGAGGTGGGTAGCCACCGGATGCCACTCGGCATTGGCGATGCGCCAATGGAACGTGAGTGTGGGTGCACACTCGATGACCTCGCCGTTGATGTGGAGCACGTGCTTCGGGTCGGACTTCCCGTAGCAGACCAGGTTCAGTCCGTCCGCCTGTTCCATCAGGTAATAGTTATCGTGGTGGATGAACACCGCGCCGTTGGGTTTGGTCCGTAGGTAGCGGTAGAGCGCCGTCTTGGTGTGAATCACCTCCTCGAACGTGCCGAACCCTTCGAGATGTGCCTTACCCACATTGGTGATGATGCCGTAGTCCGGCTCCACGATGTGCACCAGTTGGTCTATCTCACCGGGATGGTTGGCCCCCATCTCCACCACCGCCATATCGTGTTCGGCAGTGAGGCGAAGCAGCGTGAGGGGCACGCCGATGTGGTTGTTGAGGTTTCCTTGGGTATAGAGCACGCGGTACTTCTTGGCCAGCACCGTGGCGATGAGTTCCTTGGTAGTGGTCTTGCCATTGGTGCCGGTCACGCCAATGATGCGTGTACCCAGTTGCTGACGGTGGTAACGGGCCAGCTGCTGCAGGGTGGCGAGGCAGTCGTCCACCAGGATGAGTCGCTTGTCCTGCGTCGAAGCGTAACGCGCGTCGTCGATGAGGGCATAGGCACAGCCTTGCTCCAGAGCCTTGGCAGCGAACGTGTTGCCATCGAACGAGGCCCCCTTGAGGGCGAAGAATATAGAACCGGCTGGGCAGTTGCGACTGTCGGTGGTTACCAACGGATGTTGTTGGAAGAGGTGATAAAGTGATGCTATTTCCATAATTGTATGCGGTCCGCAACGGGCACATCGCCCTGCCGGACCATATCGATGTGGCAAAAGTAATTGTTTTGTAAAAGCTAAGCAACAAACGAGGCAGAAAGTGGCCGGTGAAGTGTTAAAAAGAGGCCTTTCGTGAACCGATGTGAAAAAAGTAGGCCTCGGATGGCTGCGGTTTCAAATGTTTAAACTAATTTTGCCACTTCTTCATACAAATTGGCTTTGGATATGAAACATACGCTGACGACTTTACTCGTATCACTACTCTGCCTATCCACGACAGCGCAACTGCCTGAGCGCACACCGGAGAACGTCCAAAAGTACAAGAAAATCTGCCGCGAACATATATATAAGGATATGAAGGGTATGTACCGTGAACCGGGAGGAGCCCTGAAGTTCCCCTTTCTGGCACCGGGCAGCAGCCAGTATCTGGACATGCTGTGGGACTGGGACTCGTGGCTGAGCGACGTCGCCCTGCGACAGATACTGACCGAGAACGGTACCGACAAGGACCGCCAAGAGGCCTTGAAGTACGAGCAAGGTTGTGTGCTCAACGCCCTCAGCTACGGAGGCATGGACGGATGGATACCCATCTGGATTGAGCGCAACGCCCCGAGCCGTGAGGAGATGCTGAAGAAGCGTAACCCTTGGAAGACCAATATGCACAAACCTACCATCGCACAGCATGCCGCCTTCATCATACGAAACATGGACGGCGACGCGGAATGGCTGCGCGAGGACTTCTATACCCTGCAGGCGTTCGTCTGCAAATACCTGAACTTCCACCGCCACAAGGCTACGGGACTGATGTACTGGGAGACGGACGAAGCCATCGGCCCGGACAACGACCCGAGCACCTTTTACCGCCCACACGAGAGTTCCGGCTCCATCTTCCTCAACGCCTTGATGTATAAGGAGCTGCGGGCCATGGCATACATTGCCGACTGTCTGAAACTGACTGATGTGGCCAAGCGGTTCAGTGGAGATGCCGACACGTTGAAGGCGAAGATACAGGAACATTGCTGGGACCCGCGCGACGGGTTCTACTACAGCGTGGACCTCAACCTGTTGCCCGTGGAGAAGCCCGACATCGAGGGACTGATGCCCGGCGACCTCTACCTGCACGTGGGACAACCGCGCACATACGACTGTCTGATACAACGGTTCAGCGTGTGGTGCGGATTCATGGCCATGTGGGCAGGCATCGCTACACAGGAGCAGGCCGAGGAGATTGTGCGCCGGCAATACCGCGACACGCTGTCGTTCAACGCACCGGCGGGTGTGCGCACCCTCTCGCCACAAGAGAAGATGTACAACACCTGCGCCAGTGGCAACCCCTCGTCGTGGCAAGGTCCGGTGTGGATCAACGCCAACTACTTGGTGTTCCGCGGACTGGTGCAGTATGGCTTCGATGCCGAGGCGCGCGAGTTGGCCGAGAAGACCATCCTGCTGTTGGGCCGCGACTACGAGCGGTTCGGCGCATTGCACGAGTATTACCTGCCGGACAACGGCGAGCCCGTGCTCAACAAAGGATTCCAGAACTGGAACCTGCTGGTGCTGAACATGGCGGCTTGGCTCGACGGCAAGCCTGTGGTGACAGAGTTCTGACGCCACAGCGACTAAGATGAGAGAAGATAAAGATAACGAGATATACTAAAACAACATTATTAACGTCTTAAAAACAAACTAAAAAATGAAGACAAACAAATTATCCGTGATGGTTCCTTTGTTCGCGTTGCTTCTTTTGTGCGCTCCTAAAGCAAAGGCTCAAGTTAATGCACAACTTTACTACGACTTCGGCGACGACCGTGAGTTCGTAACTCTGACCTTGGAAATGTTCAAGGGTGACAAATGGGGTAGCACCTATTTCTTCGTAGACCACGACTTCAACTACAACAAAGGCGTTCCCGGCGGACACAAACTCTCACACGGAGGTACTTACACCGAGATTGCACGTAGCTTCAACTTCTGGCAGGACTCTGACCTGAAAGCATGGAGCCTCCACGCAGAGTACAACGGTGGTATCACTCAGAACTATCCTATCAACTCCGCTTGGTTGTTCGGTGTTGAATACTTCATGCACAGCCAGGACTTCAAGAACACCTTGACACTGGAAGCCCTCTACAAAGATATCCACAGAGTGAGCAGCGATGTGCCTATGCAGTTCACAGCCGTATGGGCCATGGGCGACATCTTTGGCGTGAAAGGTCTGAAGTTCTCAGGTTTCGCCGATTTCTGGTGGGAAGACCACACAACATACAAGGACAATGGCGAGGCTAAAGACGCTACCACCGTGTTCATCACCGAGCCGCAGTTGTTCTACAACATCGGCCAGCACATCGGCGTAGACAACTTCAGCGTAGGTACCGAGATTGAGCTGAGCAGCGACTTCGGTAGCACAAGCGGTTTCAAATGCCGTCCTTGCTTGGGTATCAGATGGGATTTCTAATCATCTAAACAACAAATATCATGTTATTGAATAAACTTTTCGGATTTGACCCCGCACAGCACAAAGTGAAGACAGAGGTGCTTGCCGGTGTCACCACGTTCTTGACCATGGCGTATATCCTGGCCGTGAACCCCAGCATCTTCTCTAACCTCGCCGGTCAGGGCATGGACACCAACGCTGTGTTCACCGCTACGGCTCTCGCAGCCATCGTGGGTACACTGCTCATGTCCGTCTATGCTAAGAAGCCGTTCGCTCTGGCTCCGGGTATGGGACTCAACGCCTTCTTCGTCTACACGGTGTGCCTCACCATGGGTTACTCCTGGCAGTTTGCCCTCACGGCAATCCTCATTGAAGGTATCTTGTTCATCATCCTTACCGTCACAAAGATCCGCTCGCTCATCGTGGATGCCATCCCCGCATCGCTGAAGCGTGCCATCGGTGCCGGCATCGGACTCTTCATCGCCTTCATCGGACTGAAGAACGCAGGCATCATTATCGACAACGAAGCTACACTCGTCAGCATAGGCAAACTCACCGAGGGTACTGCCCTGCTGGGCGTAATCGGTCTGGTGCTCACAGGTGTGCTCGTGGTGAAGAAGGTGCCGGGCAGCTTGCTCATCGGCATCCTGGTGACAGCCCTCATCGGCATTCCTATGGGACTCACCCACTTCGACGGTGTGGTAGCTGTACCTCCCTCGATAGACTCCATCTTCTGCAAGTTCCAGTTCGCCGACATCCTCTCACTGGATATGGTTGTCATCGTGTTCACCTTCCTCTTCATCGATATGTTCGACACTATGGGTACACTCGTGGGTGTATGCACCAAGTCGGGTATGATGGACAAGGACGGTAAGATCGATGGCCTGAACAAGGCATTCATGGCCGACGCCATTGCCACCGTAGCAGGTGCCTGCTTCGGAACCAGCACCACAACCACCTATGTGGAAAGTGCTTCGGGTGTAGCACAGGGCGGACGCACAGGACTGACGTCTTTCGCTACAACCATATGCTTCATCATAGCGTTGTTCTTCGCTCCGATATTCCTTGCCATACCTTCGGCAGCAACCACTCCGGTGCTCGTCATCGTGGGACTGTTCATGCTCAGCCCCGTCAAGGACATCGACCTCGACAACTACGCTGAGTCTATCCCCGCATTCATCACCATCGTCATGATGCCGCTCGCATACAGCATCTCCGACGGTATTCTTTGCGGTATGATCAGCTACGTGGTGATAAACGCTTTGTGCGGAAACTTCAAGAAGATCAATGTGACGATGTGGATACTGGCTATCCTCTTCATCGCCAAGTACATCTTCATCTAAAAGTACTATACACTGCCCCACAAGGCAGTAGACACCGGGCGGTTCCTGTTGGCAGGAGCCGCCCGTTTTGTTTCAACAAAATTTCCTCATAATCCGGCCGGAGGATTATCGCTAACGAAAAATACATTACCTTTGCAACCGACGGAAAACAATCCCGATATATGAAACGTAACTTTATACAGATAAACGGACGGTTGATGAACCTCAGCACCCCGCAGGTGATGGGCATACTCAACGTGACACCCGACTCGTTCTACGCCGAGAGCCGCAAGCAGAGCGACGAGGAGATAGCGCAACGCGCCACCCAAATACTGGACGAGGGCGCGAGCATCATCGACATCGGCGCCTACTCGTCGCGCCCCGATGCCGAGCACATCACCGCCGAGGAGGAAATGAACCGACTGCGCCACGGACTGGACATCATCACCCGTGAGCATCCCGATGCCGTGCTGTCGGTGGACACCTTCCGGGCCGACGTGGCCGCCATGTGTGTGGAAGAGTTTGGCGTGGCCATCATCAACGACATCGCCGCCGGCGAGATGGACAACCGCATGTTCGACACCGTGGCGCGGCTGAACGTACCCTACGTCATGATGCACATGAAGGGGACACCGCAGACCATGCAGACCACACCCCACTACGACAATCTGATGAAGGAGATATTCCTCTACTTCGCCGAGAAGACCGCCCGACTACACGACCTGGGCGTGAAGGACATCATACTCGACCCCGGATTCGGATTCGGGAAGACATTGGCCCACAACTATGAGTTGCTCAACAACCTGCAGGAGTTCGCCCAGTTCGAGATACCCCTGTTGGTAGGCGTGTCGCGCAAGTCGATGATATACCGGTTGCTCGGCACCACGCCCGAGGAGGCGCTCAACGGCACCACGGTAGTCGACACCATCGCCCTGCTGAAGGGAGCCGACATCCTGCGGGTGCACGACGTGCGCCAAGCTGTGGAGGCCGTGAAGATAACCGAGGCCATGAAACATGGCCTATAAACCTATACACTAGAACTCATAAAACAGAAACGAATATGATTAGCGTCAGCATAAAAGACATCATCGACATCTTGTTGGTGACATTCATGCTCTACTACGCCTACCGGTTCATGAAGGACTCCGGTTCACTGAAAGTCTTTGTCGGCATCCTCACCTTCATCCTCATCTGGCTATTGGTGTCGCAGATACTGGAGATGAAGCTGTTGGGAGCCATCTTCGACAGTTTGGTGCAGGTGGGCGCCATCGCCCTGATAGTCCTCTTCCAGGACGAGATACGCAAGTTCCTCATCACCCTAGGGTCGCACGAGCGGGCTAGCAAACTGCTGCGCTTCATCACCGGCACGAAGAAGCAGTCGACGCAACGCGCCGACATCATGCCCGTGGTGATGGCCTGCCTCAACATGAGCAAGCAGAAGGTAGGAGCGCTCATCATCTTCGAGAAGAGCATTCCGCTGAACGACATCATCGCCTCGGGCGACCTCATCGACGCCAACATCAACCAGCGTCTGATAGAGAACATCTTCTTCAAGAACAGCCCGCTGCACGACGGGGCCATGATTATCCGCCACAAGCGCATTACCGCCGCCGGCTGCATCCTGCCCGTATCCCACAGCGTGGACATTCCCAAGTCACTGGGTCTGCGCCACCGCGCGGCCCTAGGCGTGTCGCAGGAGACCGATGCCCTGGCCGTGGTGGTGTCCGAGGAGACGGGAGGTATCTCCGTAGCCTACAAGGGACAGTTCCACCTCGACCTCTCCGCCGAGGAGTTGGAGCGTTTCCTCACCGAAGAAGAGCCCGCATAGAGATTATGCATAAAAAAGATTCCGCTTTTGCAATGTGGATATGACAAATATATGTAATTTTGCGCATCCCTAGCAAGTAGCTGTGGAAGAATAGAAATATCAATTTAAACTTATAATATCATGGATTTAATTAGCGAAATTGTATCACGTGCAAAAGCCAACAAGCAACGCATCGTGTTGCCGGAAGGTACAGAAGAGCGCACGCTGAAGGCTGCCGACAGAATTCTGGCAGACGGTGTGGCAGACTTGATTCTCTTGGGTAAGGTAGAGGAAATAGAGAGCCTGGCCAAGAAGTGGGGACTGAACAACATCAGCAAAGCTACCCTCATCGACCCGGCTACCAGCCCCAAACGTGAGGCTTACGCAGAGCTGCTGTATGAGTTGCGCAAGAAGAAAGGCATGACTCTGGAAGAGGCTCAGAAGAAAGCCCTCGACCCGATGTACTTCGGTTGCCTCATCATCAAGGCAGGCGACGCCGACGGACAGTTGGCCGGTGCGCTCAACACCACAGCCGCCACCCTGCGCCCCGCCCTGCAGATCATCAAGACCGAGCCGGGAATCTCTTGCGTGTCGGGTGCTATGGTGATGCTGACACAAGCTCCTGAATATGGCGAGAACGGTGTGTTGGTAATCGGCGACGTTGCCGTTACCCCGATGCCGGATGCCGACCAGTTGGCTCAGATTGCTGTATGCACAGCCCGCACAGCCAAAGCCGTTACAGGTTTCGCTGAGCCGCGTGTGGCCATGCTGAGCTTCTCTACCAAGGGCTCTGCTGACCACGAGGTGGTGGACAAGGTGCGCGAGGCTACCGAGAAAGCCAAAGCTTTGGATCCGACACTGAAGATCGACGGTGAGTTGCAGGCCGACGCAGCACTGGTTCCGTCGGTAGGCGCCAGCAAGGCTCCGGGTTCGGAGATTGCCGGAAAGGCCAACGTATTGGTTGTTCCTTGCCTCGAGGTAGGTAATATCAGCTACAAACTGGTACAACGCCTCGGCCACGCTACCGCTTTGGGTCCAATCCTCCAGGGTATCGCCCGTCCGGTGAACGACCTCTCCCGCGGATGCTCCATTGACGATGTTTACTTGATGATCGCTATCACTGCTAACCAGGCCATCGCCGCCAAGCAAAACAACTAAAAAATACTGACTATGAAGATATTGGTTCTTAACTGCGGAAGTTCGTCCATCAAATACAAACTGTTTGAGATGACGGAGAAGAAGGTGCTGGCACAAGGCGGCATCGAGAAGATTGGCTTGAAGGGTTCGTTTCTGAAGCTGACCTTGCCCAACGGCGAGAAGGTGATTCTGGAGAAGGATATCCCCGAGCACACAACCGGTGTGGAGTTCATCTTCTCTACACTGACAAGCGAGAAGTACGGTGCGTTGAAGTCGCTCAACGAGTTGGATGCCGTCGGTCACCGCATGGTGCACGGAGGCGAGCGTTTCAGCGAGTCGGTGTTGCTCAACAAAGAGGTGTTGGATGCCTTCACGGCTTGCAACGACCTGGCTCCGCTTCACAACCCCGCCAACCTGAAGGGTGTGAACGCCGTATCGACCTTGCTGCCTAACTTGCCTCAGGTGGGCGTGTTCGACACAGCCTTCCATCAGACCATGCCGGACTATGCGTACATGTACGCCATTCCGTATGAACTCTATGAGAAATATGGTGTGCGCCGCTATGGTTTCCACGGAACCTCACACCGCTACGTGTCGAAGCGTGCGTGCGAGTTCTTGGGTATCAACCCTGTGGGCACAAAGATGATTACCTGCCACGTAGGCAACGGTGGTTCTGTCTCTGCCATCCAGGACGGTAAGTGTGTGGACACCAGCATGGGTCTCACTCCGTTGGAAGGCTTGATGATGGGTACCCGCAGCGGCGACATCGACGGTGGTGCCGTGACGTTTATCATGGAGAAAGAGGGATTGGACGCTACAGGCGTATCTAACCTGCTGAACAAGAAGTCCGGTGTGCTGGGCGTATCGGGCGTTTCCTCAGACATGCGTGAGCTTTCTGCCGCAGCCAACGAGGGCAACAAGAGAGCCATCCTGGCCCAGAAGATGTACTTCTACCGCATCCGTAAATACATCGGTTCGTACGCCGCCGCCTTGGGTGGTGTCAACGTGATTGTCTTCACCGGCGGTGTAGGCGAGAACGACGGACTGGCCCGCGAGGTAGCTTGCGAAGGACTGGAGTTCATGGGCGTGAAGCTCGACAAGGAGCTCAACAAGAAGATTCATGGCGACGAGGCAGTCATCTCCACAGCCGACTCTAAGGTGAAAGTTGTCGTAATCCCCACCGACGAGGAGCTGATGATTGCTACAGACACACTGAACATTCTGAAGAAGTAAACGATACACATGGACCCATCTATGATGGGACTTGTTCCTGTTTTTATTTGTATGGAAAGGAGGCGGGCTGCGAAGTTCGCCTCCTTTATCATATATATAGGTACTCAGGTTTCGGTTTTAGGAAAATAGCATTAGTTGTCACATAAAAAAGGCTTTGAGCATTTCCGTATATCGCTGGAAATAAGTAATTTAGTAGCGCAAAAAAACGTGTACCCAGGGGTACACTTCGTTTGGAAAATGCGGAATCCTGTATTATCTTTGCCGACGGAATAAAAC
>CAVFUK010000082.1:0-16164 GCA_963625535.1 Anaerovoracaceae bacterium
GAGTCTTTTCAGGCTGCACAAGCCTCACCTCCGTCAACATGAACATCAATAACTCCGAGAGAGTTTTCGTAGGCTGCACAGGACTAAAAACAGCAACCATATCGTTCACCGGAAATGACAGTTCTTGTGAAGAAGGTAAAACCCCCGATTATATATTCCAGGGTTGCACAAACTTAGAGAGCGTCACTTTCAATTCAGAAGTAAAAGCAATTGGTCAACATGTCTTCGATGGATGCTCTAAGCTAAGACACCTCTATCTGAATAAGAATGAAGATAAACCGACAAGCGTTGGTGATGAAGCCTTTGAGAACTGCAGTAACATCACCCTCCATGTGAAAGACGAAGACACCGCTAAGAAATTCAAAGGTTGGCTTTCCGGAGTGGTTACCTCTATCGTATACCCCACCGAATAGCCCCTATCGGCAGACATATCCCCCGCAATCGGGTAGGCGCCGGAGCCACACCGCTCTCCGCCTACCCGATTGCCGTTTCGTGACAAACCATACGTAGGATAGCCCATCTGCCTCAATTAGCAGATAGGATGACGGGCGAATCGGTTATTTTTGTAAATTTGCAGACGAATGACGTATGGGCTCAATTTTCTATTCATGACCAACACAGCACACATCAGAAATACGGTCGCTCAGACGCACAATGCGAGAAGGCTTGGATGCACGGCACTGCTTCTGCTCGTGTTATCGAGCCTGGTCTGCAACCTGCTGGCGCAACAATATGTGGCGCGCGAACTGCCTACGCAAGCCCAACTTCCCGTGGCAAGCGTGCACTGCATCATGCAGGACAGCGAAGGATTCATGTGGTACGGCACCAGCGGAGGCGGACTCTGCCGCGACAATGGCTACCAGATTGACGTGTGGCGCAATGATGCCAGAGCCTCTCGACACATCAACAACAACCATGTGACGTGCATCGTGGAGGGGACACAACACCAGCTATGGTTCGGCACCCAACAGGGACTCTACCGCATCGACAAGACGAGCTACACCCTCCAACAACCCGTGAAGGAACTGGCGGACAGGCGCATCGATGCCCTCTTCGCCGACAAGGATGGCCACCTTTGGATGAATGCAGACACGACCGTCTACTGCTGCGACGCACAGGGGAACATACTCTCAAGCTGCAAGATACAAGGTGCGCTCAACGAGTTCTACTTCGACGGTGCCCGGCTATGGATCACCGTGTGGGGAGGTGGCCTGCTCGCCATGGACGGACAGGACTACAAGGCGGGGCGTTGCCGGTTCCGCCCGCAGCCATGGCCCTTGGACACATGGCCCGCCAACGTGGTGAGAGCGCACGAACCTGACTGCTACTGGGTGAGCACCTGGGGACGCGGCATAGGATACTATGAGCCGAAAGCCAACCGCATGACGCTGCAACCCGCCACACAAGGCTCCACGGCAAAGCAACAGGTCATCGACATCCACATCGACAGCGACCAAGGCATCCTCTGGGCAACGACGATGGACGACCTCTATGCCTACACCATACACGGCCAGTCGCTGCAGCCCATGCCGCTGGACAAGCTCATCCCCCGTGGCAACAAGATTCTCGACCATATGGCCGAGGACCGCAACGGCAACCTCTATGTGGCCGGATTCACGCCCCACACCTTCATACTGTCCACCGACAAAAACCAACTGAAGAACCACACCGTTCCTCCCATGAGCGCACTGACGGGATTCCCGTTGCTGGCCGACCGTGTGGTGGCCGATGGCGACGGATTCTGGATTTGGCAAGGACGCATCGGACTCACCTATTACCACCCGTCGACCGAACGCATCACACACACACTCCGCCACAACTACAGCCGCCACATCGCACAGAGGAAGGACAAAGGCGGCATTTGGGCCGACGACGACAGACAACTCTTCTGGCTGTGGGCCACGGGTGATGCCGTGCATGCTGAGCCTGTGACCACGACTTCGGAAAGCATCATCTGCCTCCACGACACGGGTGACGGACATCTGTGGATAGGCACCGACGGTGCCGTCTACCGCTACGCCACCATCAGCGGACAACTGAGACGAGTGTGCACGACGGAAGGCAAGGTCGCCGCCATCGCGGTCTCGAGCCGCCAGACAGTCTATGCCATCCTGGAGGGAAAGGGACTGTGGAGGCAAGAGGGCAACGGTCTGCCCCACCGATTGGACCGAGGCGGAGAAGAGTTTACGGCTCTGACCATGCTCAACGGCACAACACTGATAGCAGCCACCGGGCAAGGCAACGTCTACACTCTGACGGAGGGTAGCGAAGAGCTGACGAAGGACGAGGCGATGAGCCTCATCGATGGCAATACGGTGAAGGACATCAAGACGGACCGGATGGGCCACTTGTGGATACTCACCGACCAATACGCGACAGAACACAACCCACGGAACCACGCGTTCCGCATCTTCCGCAACAGCAACCCGTTCATCAACGTGAGCTATTTCTACAGCCTCGAGCCGACCCCGGACGGCATGTTGCTGAATGGCGCCGGGGCCTTCTGCGAGGTCACTTCCTCGCAAGCTCTCAACGGTGACGCCGGACAGGGAGCGCGCCCCGTGGTCACCTCCGTCGTCGTGGGCGACTCAGTCCGCCTCGTAGGGCAAGGACAGAGGACACTGCGCCTGCCAAAGGAGCTGCAGACACTCACCGTCAGACTGTCCACGCTCGATGTGATGCACGCCGACAAAGTGTCCTATGCTTACCGGCTGAGGGGCCTCAGCGACGAATGGATAACCCTCCCGCAAGGCGTCAACACACTGACTGTGACCGCCCTGCCCAAGGGCACATACACACTGGAAGCCAAAGCGACGGACTCCAATGGCTGTTGGGGCGCGCCACGGCAGTGCCTGCAGGTTGTTCGGCCGCCATATTGGTACGAAACGTGGTGGGCGATGTGCCTCTATGCCTTGCTCTGCGTGGGTCTCTGCTTCGGGCTGTGGCGACTCAACCGTCGCATCCACTGGCTCGTGACGCTGCAAAGGAAGCGGAAGGAACTGTCGCTGAACGAAATCAGCCTGCAACCCGAGGAGACCAACAAGGCCCGGATGGACGAACAGTTCCTGCGCCAAGCCATCTCGTCGGTGGAGGGTCACCTGGGCGACACGGAGTTCAACGTAGAGCGATTTGCCGAGGAGATGTGCATGAGCCGCATGAACCTCTATCGCAAGCTTCAGGGACAGACCGGCCTGACGCCTTCGGAGTTCATCCGCGACATACGCCTCAAGAAGGCCGCGTCGCTCATCCTCAACGGACCGAAGATGCCCATCGCGGAAGTGGCGGAGCGGGTGGGGTTCGCCTCGTCGGGTCATTTCTCGAAATGTTTCAAGCACAAGTTCGGTGTGCTGCCAACGGGATACACGGGGCAGCGCGCCTCCACGTAACGTAGCGACATAACATTTGTAACAAAACGGCCCTGGAGCCCGTCCTTCAGCCATTCGTTACCTACGAGAGCCGACGTTTCGGGCCAGGCTGGTTAACTTTGCGACGAAACGATAAACTCTAAACAAATCAACGTATGAAAGTAAGACATCTGATTCGCACCGCAGTCGTTGCCGCGGCATTGCCCGCCACAATGGTTGCGCAGACGGTGACCAAGATCACCACAACCGAAGCGAGCGCTTGGACGCAGTCCAAGGTGAAGTTACAGAAGAGCACGGGTGCCACCCCGATGCTCTCCATCGACAACGATGCCGACGGCGTGGTCCTGCGCGCCTGGGGCACCACATTCAACGAACGCGACTGGGAAGCCCTGCTGATGCTGACGCGCGACGAGCAGGACGAGGTGTTGCGCAACGTCTTCTCACCCCAGGGCGACCTAAGACTCACACGCGGACGCATCCCGATGAACGCCAGCGACTACGCTTGCTCGTGGTATAGCTGCGACGAGGTACAAGGCGACCTGGAGTTGCGCTACTTCAATATCGACCGCGACAAGAGCTCCATCATCCCCATGATACGCGCGGCGCAGAAGTATTGTCCCGACCTCACCTGCTGGACCTCGCCCTGGAGCCCGCCCTCGTGGATGAAAATAACAGGCGACTATCCGGTGGTGAGCAGCAAGCACAACAATGCCAATCCGCAAATCGACTATCTGCTCCACGGCTCGATGGAGGGCATCGACGAGGACGAGATGAAGTTCCTGGGCGAGCGCAAGAGCCAGTTCCCGCGCCGGCTTGCCACTCAGGACTATTTCATCCAGGACCCGCGTTACCTGCAGGCTTACGCCAACTACTTCTGCAAATTCATCTCCGCCTACAAGGAGCAAGGCATCCCCATCGATATGGTGATTTACCAGAACGAGGCTTATTCCTACACGGCCTACCCAGGCTGTGCCTGGACGGCCGAAGGCACGACACGCTTCAACCGCGACTATCTGTCGCCCACGCTGCGCAAACAACACCCCGACGTCAAGCTCTATCTGGGCACGTTCAACTCCAACCGTCAAGACCATCTGGAGAGAATACTCTCCGACGCCGACCTGCGCAAATGCATCGACGGGCTAGCGTTCCAATGGGAGGGTCGCGAGATACTGCCGGCCATACGCAGTCAATACCCCGACTTCCACTACATCTGCTCCGAGAGCGAGTGCGGCAATGGCGACATGGACTGGAAAGCCGGCGAGCACACCTTCTTCCTCATCAGCGACAACATGGGCAAAGGCTGCGACGAGTGGTACAACTGGAACTTCATCTTGCCCGACCGTGGGACCAGTGCCTGGGGATGGAGCCAGAACGCCCTCATCCAAGTGGACAGTCAGACCCGCAAGCTGCGCTACACCGCCGAATACTATGCCGTGAAGCACTTCTCGCATTACGTGTCGCCCGGCAGCCGCATGGTAGGCTATCTGCCCAAGACCGACCAGGGTGTGATGGCTGTGGTGTTCCGCACGAACGAGGGTGGTTATGCCATAGTTTCCGGTAACTTCTCCGACAGCTACCGGCAACTCACCGTGGACCTAGCCGGACGTATCCTCAACGACACGATCGCCCCACATTCCATGAATACCTATATATATAGGTAGTATAGAGAGCGAATGGAGGGGAGGAATCCCTGTACGCCTCCCCTCTCCTGGAAAGAAAAGTGACAATATTGCCAAAAATTCTTTGCAGACCTATGGCTATTTAAAGGGAAAAGCCTTTCTTTGCAAGATAAAACTGGCAATATTGCCAAAAATTTCTTGTAGAGACGATTATGCAGATTAAAAGAGACTACTATCTACAACAGCTCATAGACGGCAAACAGAACGGACTGATAAAGATTGTGACAGGCATCAGACGGTGTGGAAAATCGTATCTACTCTTCAAACTGTTCGTGCAACATCTGCTCCAGACCGGAGTTGACGCTGACCACATCATCCAGATTGCACTGGACAACATAGAGAATCGGGAGTTGCGCGAGCCTCTCGCTCTCTACAAATCCATAAAGGCACGAATGACGGACACCGAGCTGTACTACATCCTGCTGGATGAAGTACAGATTGTTCCCCAGTTCGAGGAGGTACTCAACAGTCTGTTGCGCATAGACAACGCCGACGTGTACGTCACGGGGAGCAATTCAAAATTCCTCTCGAGCGATATCATCACGGAATTCCGGGGACGGGGCGACGAGATACGGCTCTATCCTCTGTCCCTGTCGGAATACTGCGACGGCACAACGCAATCGCCCACTGAAGCATGGACAGACTATTGTACCTACGGTGGTCTGCCACACATACTGTCGTTGGAGACCGACAAGAAGAAGCTCGACTACCTGAGCAACCTGTTCGAGAGCGTTTACATGATAGACGTCATCGAGCGGCAGCGCATAAAGAACAAGGCGGAGTTTGAGGAGCTCGTAAAGATTATCGCTTCGGGGATAGGCGCACCCACGAATCCAACAAAGCTGGCAAACACGTTCAAGAGTGTGAAGGGTGTGAACATAACTTCCGGAACAATAGACAACTACCTGGACTACATGCAGGACGCTTTCATCATAGAAAAGGCGGAGAGGTACGATGTGAAGGGGAAGAAGTATATCGGCAGTCTCGCTAAATACTACTTTACCGACGTAGGTCTCAGAAATGCGATATTGGGATTGCGCCAGCAGGAAGAGACACACATCATGGAAAACATCGTCTACAACGAACTGCGGCGCCGGGGTTGCAAGGTCGACGTGGGCATGATAGAGCAACGTTTCGTGGATGCCGAAGGAAAATGGAAGCGCAAGCAACTGGAGGTAGATTTCGTGGTCAACGAAGGGAACCAGAGATACTACATCCAATCCGCCTGGGCCATGCCTGACGAGGAGAAGCGTAAACAAGAGAAGGCTTCGCTACTCCGAATCAACGATTCGTTCAAGAAAATCATCATCGTGAAGGACACCTTCAAACCCTGGCGCGACGAGAACGGAATTCTCACCATGGGCCTCTTCGACTTCCTAATGAATGTCGACAGCCTCGAAAGATAACGTCCAGAACTGAGGAAACGATAACAGAATATTTCCATACGATTATTTGGAGGTTCCATTATTATTGTATTCCTTTGTAGAGAAATGAATACCAACGATTCCACACTGAACGCCATCCGTAGATGCTTGGCACAGAACATGCCGCCATACGGGAAAGCGATACTGTTCGGCTCACAGGCCAGAGGTACCGCAAGGGAGGATAGCGACTGGGACATTTTGGTAATCCTCGACAAAGACAAACTCCTTCCCTCGGATTACGATAGCGTAACCTATCCTCTTACCGAACTCGGTTGGGAACTCGGGAAGGAAATCAATCCGGTAATGTATTCCGCCCAAGAATGGAACAAATACAAAATCTCTCCATTCTATAAAAACGTTGAACAAGAAGGTATAACACTATGGGGCTGACTCGCCATAGTGACATCAGCGGCCCCGTTTCTCCGTGCGGTAGAACAATTAATCCGAAATAAGCAGAGAGAGGAAGCTTGATAGCTTCCTCTCTCTGTGTTTTATGGCAGTTCCGACGGACTATCAATCCAGGAACCCTTGCTGACGGAGCGTCTGCAGGAAGGTGGCGGACATGACCTCGTTGTCCTTCTTGGTGTAGCGGATGTCGGTGAAGACCTGCGCCAAGGTTTCCTTCTGGTTCTCGCGGACGAAGAACTTGTTCTCGTCGAGCGACTCCTTGTAGGCGTAGAGGCGGTCGATGTCGGCCCGGGTATAGTCGCGGTAAGTCTCCTCGTGAACGAACGACTCCAGCGGCAGACGGTCCGTCTGGGCGGGATGCTCGGCAGGATAGCCTACGGTGACGGTGGTGAGCGGCATCACCAACCGAGGAAGCTGCAACTCCTTAATGATGAGGTCGGGACAGTAGACCGTCGTCCCCAGATAACAGAGGCCGAGGCCATTCTCCTCCGCCAAGGTGCAGAAAGTCTGCGCCAAGAGCAGTGTGTCGATGGAAGCGTTGATGAACGAGAGGAAGTTGTCGTAGCCCGGCACCGCCTTACGCTCGTTGCACCACACGGTGGTACGGTGAAAGTCCGCGCAGAACGTCAGCACCACAGGGGCTTGCGTCACCATAGGTTGGTTGAAGTGGGCTGGCGCCAAGCGCTCCTTCATCGCCTTGTCGCGCGTCACCACCACGCTATAGAGTTGGAGGTTTCCCATGGTGGAAGCCCGCGAAGCCTCCTCCAACAGTTGGTTCAACAATGCCGGCTCCACATCCCGGTCGGAATATTTACGTATTGATCTTCTTTGTTTTACACTCTCCATGATTGTATCATTTAATTTGGTTTCACCTCGCAAAGGTAAACGGAAAAAGCGAGATACGAAAGGCATCGCCCCTGAATAGCGATGGAAAATCAGCATTCCAGACCCCCCGCAGAGGCAATAGTACGCAAGCCCAAAGACAATCGATTGTGTTGGCCAAAACAATCGATTGTTTTGGCCTATACAATCGATTGTATAAGCCCAAACAATGGTATCGTATCGCGCCACCCCTGCTGTTAATATTCCGTAATTAACCCGACATGGCTTCAGCGGCTGGCGGTAGTTTGTTACCTTTGTGAATAAAAGAAAAAGCAACGGGACAGACCATGAACAGTACCTCTGAACTTATCGTTTACAAAGCGTCCGCAGGGTCGGGCAAGACCTTCACACTGGCGGTGGAATACATCAAACTGCTGATAGAGAACCCGCACGGATACCGCAACATATTGGCCGTGACCTTCACCAACAAGGCAACGGCGGAGATGAAGGAACGCATACTGAGCCAGCTCTACGGCATCGCCACCGGGGACAAAGGCTCGGAAGCCTACCTGGGCGTGCTCACCGCGGAGACGGGACTCTCCGAGGAGACCATCCGGCAGAAGGCGGAGACAGCCCTGTCGCTCCTCATCCACGACTACAACTTCTTCCGCGTGGAGACCATCGACTCATTCTTCCAGTCGGTGATGAAGAACCTCTCGCGCGAGCTGGGACTGGGACACAACCTGGAAATCTCGCTGGACGACAACGACGTGCTCAACACCGCTGTGGACCAGCTGATAGAGAACCTGCAGCGCAACTCGCCCGTGCTGCAATGGCTGATGGAGTTCATCGACGAGAAGCTGGCCGACGACAAGAAGTGGCACGTGGACAAAGAGATAAAGGAGTTCGGACGCAACATCTTCAACGAGGTGTACAAGGAACGGGGCGACGCCCTGCGCCAGAAACTGCAAAACCCACAGTTCATCAGCGACTATAAGAAGACGCTGACGCTGACCACCAAGGAGATCACCGCCAACCTGAAGGCATACGGCGACCGGTTCTTCACCCTGCTGGAGAACAGCGGCCTGCAGGTGGACGACCTCATCCGGGGCAAGACGGGCATAGCCAGCTACTTCAACAAGTTGCGCAACGGACTCTACGGCAACGACCTTGTGAACAAGACCATGTCAGCCTGCTACGAGGACGAGGAGGCCTGGTGCACCAAGAAGTCCCCTATGCGGGACGTCATCATCCCGCTGGCGGCCAACACCCTGATGCCACTGCTCCGCAAGGCGGAGAGCTACCGCGTGGAGCATCTGACCACCATCAACTCGTGCAACCTGTCGCTGCGCTACCTCAATCAGCTGCGTCTGCTGGGCTACATCGACGAGGCCGTGCGCACGCTGAACCACGAGCAGAACCGCTTCCTGCTGTCCGACACCAACAACCTGCTCTGCAAGCTGATGGACGACGGCGACTCGTCGTTCGTATTCGAGAAGATAGGCACCAACATCCACCACGTGATGATAGACGAATTCCAGGACACGTCGCGCATGCAGTGGGTCAACTTCAAGATGCTGCTGATGGAGGGTCTGTCGCAAGGCACCAACAGTCTCATCGTGGGCGACGTGAAGCAGTCCATCTACCGCTGGCGCAACGGCGACTGGAGCATCCTCAACGGACTGAAGTCCACGCTGGGCCCCTTCCCCATCTGCCAGAAAGGGCTCACCGTGAACCGCCGCAGCGAGACGAACATCATCGACTTCAACAACGCCTTCTTCCGCGAGGCCTGCAACTGGCTGGAGGGGATGTACGAGTATGAGACAGGCGAACCCTGCGACACACTCATCTCCGCCTACAACGAGCTGGAGCAGAACTCGCCAAAGACAGAGCGGAAGGGCTACGTGGAGGTCAACTTCGTGGAGCCCGGGGAAGGCACTGACTACACCGAGCAGACGCTGCACGACCTTGGCGAGAAGGTGAACGAGTTGGTGGAGAAGGGCGTAGCGCTGAGCGACATCGCCATACTGATACGCAAGAACAAGTTCATCCCCGTCATAGCGGACTACTTCAGCCAACACTACCCCGACTATCCCATCGTCTCCGACCTGGCCTTCCGGCTGGACAGTTCCAAGGCGGTGAACCTCATCATCAAAGCCCTGCGCTACCTGGCGGACAGCAGCGACACCATCTCGAAGGCACAACTGACGGTGGCGTACCAACAAGCCATCCGCGGTGTGGAGCTCACCCCGCAGATGTTCTGGGAAGAGGAGCTGGACAGCTACCTGCCGGCGGAGTTCACCGCCAACGAACGGCTGCTGCGACTGATGCCGCTGTATGAGCTGACAGAGAAGGTCATCGACCTGTTCCAACTCACCAAACTCCCCAAGCAGGACGCTTACCTCTATGCCTTCCTCGACCGCGTGACGACCTACCTGCAGGACCACTCGTCGGACCTGACGGCGTTCCTCACCTACTGGGACGAGAAGCTGTCCTCCGCCACCATCCCCTCGGGCGAGCTCAACGGCATACGCATCCTCTCCATCCACAAGTCGAAGGGACTGGAGTTTCACACCGTGCTCATCCCCTTCTGCGACTGGACGCTGGAGGCCGAGGTGGGCAAGCAGAACCTACTGTGGTGCTCCACCGACCAAGCGCCCTTCAACGAGCTGGACCTCATTCCCGTGGGCTACTCCGGGGCCATGAACGACTCTGTCTTCAAGGACGAGTACACCTACGAGCGCCTGCAGCTGTGGATAGACAATCTGAACCTGCTCTACGTGGCCTTCACCCGTGCCGGCAAGAACCTCATCGTGTGGACCAAGCCCCACAAGGACGACCGCTACATCGCCTCCGAACTGATATTCAACGCCCTGCACGCGCCCGAGGGCAAGCAATACACGATAGGCGAGTTGGTAGTCTCCAAGCCGCGGCGCGAACAGACGGTGACGAACCGCCTGCTGCAACCCTCGGTGAAGACGGAGGTGGCGATGACCTCGTACACGAAAGCCATCGAGTTTCGCCAGTCGAACAAGTCGGCACAGTTCATCCACAGCGACGAGGAGACCGAACAGCGCGAGGAGTACATCCACCGGGGACAACTGCTGCACCGCGTCTTCTCCGCCATCCACACGCTGGACGATGTGGACGGGGTGCTGCACCAACTGCAGTTCGAGGGCGTGATAGACACCAGCCGGTCGCTGGACGAGATGCGGCAACTGGTGCGCAAAGCCGTGACGGACAGCAACGTGGCGCACTGGTTCAGCCGCGAGTGGAAACTCTACAACGAGTGCTCCATCCTGCAATACACCCCCGAGGGGCTGCTCACCCGCCGACCCGACCGCGTGATGACGCAAGGCGACAAGGTAGTGGTGGTGGACTTCAAGTTCGGCAAGCGCCGCGAGGAGTACCGCCACCAGGTAGCGGAGTACATGCAGCTGCTCAGCCAGATGGGCTACGCCCACGTGGAGGGCTACCTGTGGTACGTCTACAAGAACGAGATAGAGAACGTCAATCCCCAACAATAAACAAGAGTGAACTATGGAACCCTTCTTGAAACTAGTAGCGAAAGACCTATACGAAAAGTACGGCAACGACCTGTCGCACGTGGCCATCGTGTTCCCCAACAAACGCGCCGGACTCTTCTTCAACGAATATCTTGCCCAGCAGGCCGGACAGCCGGTGTGGGCACCCAACTATATCACCATCAGTGAGATGTTCCACTCCCTGTCCCAGTGGGAGATAGCGGACACCATCGAGCTGGTGTGCGAACTCTACAAAGTGTTTGTCGAATGCACCCACAGCCAGGAGACGCTGGACGACTTCTACTTCTGGGGCGAGCTGCTGATAGCGGACTTCGACGATGTGGACAAGAACCTGGTGGACTCCAAGCGCCTCTTCGGCAACCTGCAGGCACTGAAGGACCTGGAGGGGCTCGACTTCCTCACCAAGGAACAGGAAGAGGCCATACAGCAGTTCTTCCAGAACTTCTCGCTCACCAAGGTGACAGAACTGAAGCAACGCTTCATCTCGCTGTGGAACGTGCTGGGCGACATCTACGAGGGCTTCCGCCAGCGGCTCCAACAGAAAGGTATCGCCTACGAGGGCATGCTCTACCGCGAGGCGTCAGAACACCTCGAAGAGGGCCTTCTGGCCTACGACACCTACGTGTTTGTGGGCTTCAACGTGCTCAACAAGGTGGAGCAACGCCTCTTCCGCACCCTGCAGAAGATGGACCGCGCCCTGTTCTACTGGGACTACGACGTCACCTACCTCAGCACCCCCAACCACGAGGCGGCAGAGTTCATACGGCGCAACCTACGGGAGTTCCCCTCCGCCCTGCCCGAGGAATGTTTCGACAACTACGCCCGGCCCAAGGAGATACACTTCGTGGAGGCAGCGAGCGAGAACATACAGGCCCGCTACCTCTCCGGATGGCTGCGCGAGAACCTCACCGAGAAGGAGTCCGAGACGGCCGTGGTACTGTGTGACGAGTCGCTGCTGCAGCCCGTGTTCCACTCCCTGCCCGGCGATGTGGTGAAGCATGTGAACATCACCATGGGATTTCCCTTGGTGCAGACGCCGGTCTACAGTTTCGTCAACAACCTGGTGAACCTGCAGCTGCAAGGCTTCAACGCCGAGACGGGACGCTACAACTACCAGGCCGTGGCGGCGGTGCTGAAGCATGCCTACACACAACAGCTCTCCGCCAAGACACAGGAGCTACTCGACAGCCTGACCTCGCGCAACCGCTTCTACCCCTTCCCCTCGGAACTGCAGGTGGACGAGGTGCTCACGACGCTCTTCACCCCCTGCCAAGGCAACCTGCAGCTCTGCGTCTATCTGGAGAATATACTGAAGTCGCTGGCCGCGGCCTTCCGCCAACAGGACGACGAGCGCCGAAAGACGGACTTCCTGAACCCGCTCTACGAGGAGTCGCTCTTCAAAGTCTACACCGCCATCGGCCGCTTCCGCATGTTGCTCGAGGCGGGCGAGCTGCAGTTGCAGTCCGCCACCTTCCTGCGGTTGCTGTCGCGCTACCTGGCATCGCTCTCCATCCCCTTCCACGGCGAGCCCGCCATCGGACTGCAGGTGATGGGTGTGCTGGAGACCCGTAACCTCGACTTCCGCCACGTGGCGGTGCTCTCGCTCAACGAAGGGAACCTGCCGAAGGCGGGCGGTGAGACCTCGTTCATCCCCTACAACCTGCGCAAGGCCTTCGGCATGACCCTGGTGGAGCACAAGAACGCCGTCTACGCCTACTACTTCTACCGCCTGATGCAACGGGCCGAGAAGGTGTCGCTGCTCTACAACTCCACCACCACGGAGAGCAGCAAGGGCGAGAAGTCGCGCTTCATGCTGCAGATGGATGTGGAGGGCGGCATGCACGAGATACAGAAGGAGTTCATCACAGCAGGACAGTTCCCGCAGTTGGCCGACAGCCTCAGCGTGACGAAGACCCCGGAAGTGATGCGGCGCCTGCTCGACAGATTCACTGGCGAAAAGGCGAAAGTACTCTCTCCATCGGCGCTCAACACCTATCTCACCTGCCAGCTGAAGTTCTTCTTCCTCCACGTGGCAGGACTGCGCGAGAAGGACGACGCCACCGTGGAGATAGACAGCGCCATGTTCGGAAACATCTTCCACAAGGCAGCAGAGCGGGTTTACAAAGACCTGTCCGCCGCGAACAATCTGATTACGAAGAACGACATAGAGGTCCTGCTGAAGGACCGCGTCCGTCTGCAGAGCTATGTGGACGACGCCTTCAAGGAGTTGTTCTTCAAGATAGGGCCCGATGAGCGGCCCGAGTACAACGGCCTGCAACTCATCAACTCCGAGGTGCTGACGAAGTACCTGCGACAGTTGCTCCAGTGCGACGCGGCCTACGCCCCGTTCACCATCGAGGGTACGGAACATTGGGTGGAAGAACTCTTCGAAGTGCCCGCAGGCGACGAATCGGCAAAGGTGCGTGTGGGCGGCATCATCGACCGCCTCGACTGCAAGGACGGCACCCTGCGGGTGGTGGACTACAAGACCGGCGGCACGCCACACACAGTGAGCAACCTCGAGCAGCTGTTCGTCCCCTCGAAGGACCATGCGGGGCACGTGTTCCAGACGTTCCTCTATGCCGCCATACTCACCGCACGGCAGCCGTTGCCCGTGTCGCCCGCCCTGTTCTACATCCACAAGTCGGCGCAGGAGAACTATTCGCCCACCCTCAGCCTTGGCACTTACAAGGAGAAGAAGCTAGTGACGGACTTCAAGCCCTACAACGGAGAGTTCCGCGACAGGCTCCACAGCCTCATCAACGAGATATTCGACGACCGGATTCCCTTCAGCCAGACCGAGTTCAAGGACTCCTGCGAATACTGCGAGCTGAAGGACTTCTGCCAGTCATAAACGCGTGGGCTGATATATTTTCGTCCGAAAGCATTCGCCATATCACGCATTTTACGTAAGTTTGCCACCACTTAACGATGCCCCGATAACCGGCTGACTATCACCCGTGTGTCCACGGACCGCGGTGAGTCAGCGGCAGGCCGTTCGGGGCACAACCTAACAATGAAAAGATTATAACGTATGAAAGTAACGATTATCGCCGGAGCACGTCCCAACTTCATGAAGATAGCTCCACTGGTCAGAGCCATCAACGACGCCGAAGCGCAGGGCAACGACATCCACTACCGACTGGTGTACGTCGGCCCGCAGAACGACAAGAGCATAGAGCCCTCACTGTTCACCGACCTGGGCATGCCCCAACCCGACATCTGCCTCAACGTGGACGGCACGGACTTCTTCAAGCGCATGGCTGGCATCCTGGTGACCTTTGCCGAAGAGTTGAGAGCCAACCCCACGGACCTGGTGGTGGTGGTGGATGACATGACACCTACCATGGCTTGCTCGCTGGTAGCCAAGAAGATGGGACTGAAGGTGGCACACATCGCCGCTGGCACACGCTCCTTCGACATGGACATGCCCAAGGAGCTGAACCGCATGATCACCGACGGTCTGTCGGACTATCTGTTCACCGCCGGCATGGTGGCCAACCGCAACCTCAACCAGACAGGCACCGAGCAGGAACAAGTCTACTTCGTGGGCAACCTGTTGATGGACACGCTGCGCCATAACCACAGCCGCTTCGTGCGTCCCGCCTGCATGGCACAGCACTGTGTGCAGGATGGGGAGTACCTGCTGTTCACCCTCAACCGCCGGGCGTTGCTCGAGGACGAGGCCACCATCCGCGAGCTCATGCAGACCTTGTTCGATAAGGTGAACTATATGCCGATAGTGGCCCCCGTGCACGAGTACGTGGCGCAGCGATTGACGGAGCTTGGACTGACGGCCCCCAACTTCCACCTGCTGCCGTCGCAACCCTATCTGCAGTTCGGCTACATCGAGAGCCACGCCAAGTGCATCGTCACAGACTCCGGCAACATAGCCGAGGAGGCCACGTTCCTGGGCATCCCGTGCATCACGCTGAGCAATTATGCCGAGCATCCCGAGACGGTGACCATCGGCACCAACCGTTTGGTAGGCACCGATGCCGAGGAACTGCGCCTAGCCCTGATGACCTTGAAGCACGACCAATGGAAACAAGGCTCCATCCCCGAGCGTTGGGACGGCAAGTCCGCCGAGCGCATCGTGCAGATACTGCTCTCACTAGGGGACTGACAGCGCACCCGGCACCTATCATTCCGTGTCCGCTGGGATGAGAATAAATGAGCCTTGGCTCAATGGCCCAAGAGCCTTGGCTCATTGAGGGTTAAGCCTTGGCTCGTTATTGCACGAGCTACTAGCTCATTACCCGATAGAACACCCGGGTCATTGTCGGTAGAATATCCAGTTTGTTTCCTGTTGAACTTCCAAGTCATTCCCAGTGAGCATTCAGGTCATTGCAGATTGAGTATACACCTCATTGCCTGTTGAGTATATAGCTCATTGGCACTTGAGTATATAGGTCTTTTTACGATGAGTGAGACAATGGAAAATCAGTGGGGACAAGCTATGAACTTTCTACTGACCCGAATGAATGGGGTTGGTCCGCCGGTCCTTCGAGTAAGGGTATGAAAAAAGGAGCCCTCGTAATGAGAACTCCTTCGAGAGCGGAAAACGAGACTCGAACTCGCGACCCCAACCTTGGCAAGGTTGTGCTCTACCAACTGAGCTATTTCCGCATAAAGAAGAGACCGTGAAGAGAATGAGACTCGAACTCACACGACATTAATTTGTCACTACCCCCTCAAAGTAGCGCGTCTACCAATTCCGCCATCTCTCCAAACATGTTTGCTATAGTGCCCAGAACAAGAGTCGAACTTGCACGGCTATTAACCACTCGCACCTGAAACGAGCGCGTCTACCATTCCGCCACCTGGGCATTTGCAAACATCACAAACATGAAAGATCTCTTTTGTAAGAGCGGAAAACGAGACTCGAACTCGCGACCCCAACCTTGGCAAGGTTGTGCTC
>CAVFUK010000083.1:0-12507 GCA_963625535.1 Anaerovoracaceae bacterium
TATAAATATTTAATAATCAAGTAGTTACGTATGGAAAGAGAGGCGGCCTCCGGAGGTTGTATACCACTAAAAAAATAACTGTAATCTGTAATTTGTACCACGTTTAGCCATGCGTCAGCAGTCTCCTCCTATTCTAAAGTGTTGGTTATCAGCATGTTTGCTTCGTGAACTTTTGCCCTTCGAGGCTCCCGTGGTGGTACAATTACAGTTATTTTGTTTTTTGTAATTGTAATCGCCCTGCTCCCGCCGAACCGTCGGCAGCACCTCGCCGCCTTGGGTCAGGTCGTCGCTGTAAGGTGCCTCGTCGGCATCGCCATCGTTGGGGTCCTTCACTCTCCGCGTAGAGGTTCGTTCGGCCACGTAGCCTTCCGCTTGTGCCTGGATGCCGAAGTAGATGATGTGGTCCGTAGTGGTGGTCATCGTCTCATCACGTTCACTCTCAGAGCCCCAATTGTTTTGGAGGTTCTCATCACGTTCTCCCTCCGCGCCCCAATGGTTTTGGAAGGGTCTCATCACGTTCACCCTCCGCGCCCCAACAGTCTTGTCCCAATTCGTCTGTCGGATAGTACCGACTTCGAAGAAGTCTCTTCGCATCTATGGCTTTCCACCTCCGGGGGGCGCAAGAAATAACAGAATAATTTTTTGTAGTTTAAGAATATTTATTGCTACCTTTGCTCCACCGTGGCAAAGCGCGGTGGATGAGAAACACCCTAATATAATAATATGTAAGATGCCCGAGAGTTCGTTTAATGAGATATATACCTCTTATTATAAGCGGTCGTTCTGCTTCGCCAAGTCCTACGTGCACGACGACCTGGCGGCGGAGGACATCGCCTCGGAGGCCCTCATACGGCTGTGGGGCGAGATGAAGGCAAACCCCATGGACGAGAAGCAGATGTTGCCCCTGCTGCTGACGATACTGAAGAACAAGGCACTGGACCACCTGCGACACGAGGAGGTGAAGCGCCGGGCCTTCGCCGAGATGGCCGACTGGCAACAGCGCGAGCTCTCCCTGCGCATGACAGCCCTGGAGGCCTGCAACCCCGACGAGATATTCTCCACCGAGGTGGAGACCATCGTTCGCCGTACGCTGGGCACCCTATCGGAACAGACACGACAGGCCTTCGTGATGAGCCGCATGGAGGGCAAGACCAACCAGGAGATAGCCGACGAACTGCAGATAAGCGTGAAGGGCGTGGAATACCACATCACCAAATCGCTGAAGGCACTGCGCACGGCCCTGAAGGACTACTTGCCCCTGTTCTACTTCTTCTACTACTATCAGTGACGCAGGCCGCTTGCCTGAGGAGTGAGCACCCTCTGCCGTGAGCCTCCGGCAAAACTTTTCCAAAAAAAATGTGCATCCCTCACTAGGGTAACCCCAAGATGAAACGTTTACTATGAAACAAGAGACGAAAATGAACGCTGAGCTGTTGCGAAAATACATCGAAGGAAACGCCACGGACGACGAGAGCCGCCGCGTGACCGAATGGATTCAGGCGAGCCCTGACAACATGCGCGAGTATATGGCTCAGCGCAAGTTGCACGACATCGCCCTGTGGCGCGCCGTGCCCGTGGCAGCAGAGCAACAGCCTGCCCGGAGACGACTGACACTGCGCCGCATCGGCGCTGAGGTGGCCAAGGCGGCCGCCGTGTTGGCTGTCGGATGGATAGGCCTGCAAATGTGGCCCAAGGATCAACCGCAGCCCGAGCAGGTGGCCATGCAGACCATCTACGTGCCGGCAGGACAGCGGGTGGAGCTGAGCCTGGCCGACGGCACACGGGTGTGGCTCAACGCGCGCACCACGCTCAGCTTCCCAGGCAAGTTCACCGGCGACACACGCAGCGTGAAGCTCGAGGGCGAGGGATACTTCGACGTGGCACGCAACGAGGAGCAACCCTTCATCGTGGAGACCGGCAAGTGCGACGTGAAGGTGCTGGGCACGGAGTTCAACGTGATGGCCTACCGCGAGGACAGCGTGTGGGAGACCTCCCTGCTGAAGGGCGCCGTGGAGATAGTCGTCCCTGGGCAGCGGCAGACACTGAGGCTGGAGCCCAACACCATGGCCAGTCTAAGGGGCAAACAGCTGACGAAAGGCGCCATCAAGGAGCCCGACCACTTCCTGTGGCGCGAGGGGCTCATCTGCTTCAACAACATCTCCGTGGGCGACATGATGGAGAAGCTGGAGCTCTACTACGGCGTGGACATCGTGGTGAACAACCGACGCATAGTGAACAACCGCTACACCGGCAAGTTCCGCACCAAGGACGGCGTGGAGCACGTGCTGAAGGTGCTGCGGCTCAACAACCACTTCACCTACACCAAGGATGATGAGACAAACGTTATAACTATCAATTAACCCTCTAAAAAACAAGACTTTGCCTATGGAATAACACAAGAACGTATCTATGAAAAACAAAATGGGACGGTGCTGCAACACCATCCCATGTGCGAGTGGCCAATGTAGCATTGGCGCTCCTCTCAGAAGTAATCTTAAGTAACGAACCTAAAATTAGTAATGCAAAAGTATGAAAAATATTTTGTATCAGGAATCTATTGTAGAAATTAAACATTTATTCCGTATGATGAGAAACACACTCCTGGCGCTGTTCATCGGTGTCGGAACCTCTTTTGCAGCCGAGTCGTACTCCCAGACCATGAAGGTGACCATCGTGGCGGAGAACACGCCGGCCGATAAAGTAATCAGTGAGATAGAGAAGCAGACAGACTACCTGTTTGTCTACAACGTGAACGACGTGAACCTGAACCGCAACGTGAAGGTGAACGCCAAGAACCGCCCCGTGGCCGAGGTGCTGAACCAGATGTTCGACGGCACCAACATCTACTACGCCATGGAGGGCAAGAACATTATGCTGATGAGCAAGAAGAATGAGGTAAGCGCCGCTCAGCAGCAGCAACATGGTAACAAGGTAACAGGTGTCGTGAAGGACACGGAAGGCGAGCCCATCATCGGCGCCAACATCACCATCAAAGGTCAATCAATAGGTACAATCACAGATATAGACGGCCGCTTCGAACTGAACGCCCCGGCGGACGCCGTTTTACAAATCTCTTACATCGGCTACATCTCGCAGGAGGTGAAGCCAGGCAACAAGAAGGAACTCTTCATCACCCTGAAGGCCGACAACAAACTGCTGGACGAAGTGGTGGTGGTCGGCTACGGTAGCATGAAGAAGTCCGACCTGACAGGTGCCGTGGTAAGCGCCAACCTGAAGGACTTCGAGAAGTCGCCGAACACCAACATCCTACAGTCCCTGCAGGGAACCGTGCCAGGCTTGAACGTAGGCCAGGTGACCTCAGCCGGCGCCACGCCTTCCATCTCCATCCGCGGTACAAACACCCTCTCGGGCAACACCGACGTGTTGATAGTGCTCGACGGCATCATCTACAACAGCTCCCTGTCGTCACTCAACCCCGACGACATCGCCTCCATCGACGTGCTGAAGGACGCCAGCGCCACCGCCGTCTACGGTGCACAGGCCGCCAACGGTGTGTTGCTGATCACCACCAAGAAAGGTAAGGCCGGACAGACACGCATCAACTTCTCCTCGTCGTACTCCATCTCCGAGCCGACGCAGAACCTGCGCCCGATGAACCGCGAGGAGTATCTGCAGTACACCAAGGACTTCTGGTACGACAAGGCCTACCTGGGCCCCGACTACACCACACCGAACCCCGACTTCAACGTGGTGGACTACCTGCCGGACGCTCCTATGCTCGACAGCTCCACCGCCGACGGCATCTCCGCTTGCGACATCGACTGGTGGGACATGTGCACACAGACGGCCTCCATCTTCGAGAACAAGATCAGCATCAACGGCGGCACGGACAAGGTCTCTTACCTGCTGTCTTACGCCAACACCGACCAGCAAGGCTACATCACCAACGACGACTTCAAGCGCAACAGCCTTCGCGTGAACCTCGACACCAAACCCTACAAATGGTTGAACCTGGGCGTGCAGGCCTTCGCCTCGTTCGTCAACCAGGACGGCGCGCAGCCTAACGTTTGGAACGTGATGATATCCAACCCCTTGACTCCGGCTTACGACGAGGCTGGCGACGTCATCGCCTATCCCTTCCAGGACATCCAGCCCTCGCCGCTCACCACACTGGCCGTGGACGACAAAGAGCGTCACAACTACTTCTTCGCCAACTTCTACGCCGAGGTGCAGCTGCCTATCAAGGGCTTGACCTATCGCTTGAACTATGGTAACAACTACCGTATAGACCAACACTATCAGTCCGACCCCTACGGCGCCAGCTTGAACGGTGAGGCCTATAAGCAACACACTACTTACTACGACTACACCATCGATAACATTCTGAACTACACGGGCAAGTTCGGCAACCACGACGTGGCCGCCACCTTCCTCTACGGTGCCAGCGAGCGCAAGCAGGACTACACCGAGGCCAAGGGTCAGAACTTCACCCGCATGACACTGGGCTACAACAGCCTGACGCTGGGAACCGACCAATACACCAGCTCGTCGGCCTGGAGCGAGGCTCTGCTCTATCAGATGCTGCGTGTCAATTATAAGTACCTTGACCGCTACATGATCACCGCCACCGCCCGTCGCGACGGTTACTCAGGCTTTGCCAAGAACAACAAGTTCGCCATCTTCCCCTCTGTGGCCTTGGGCTGGATCATCTCCCAGGAGAAGTGGTTCACACCCACTTGGGTAGACCAGTTGAAGCTGCGCGCCGGCTGGGGTATCAGCGGTAACCAGACCACACGCTACAAATCCCTGGCACGCATGTCCACCAGCTCGGCCTACGTGTTCGGCGACGGCGGAACGACCCTCATCGGCCAGAAGGTGAGCACCATGGGCAACTCCGACCTGAAGTGGGAGAAGACCGAAGGTATCAACGTCGGCTTGGACTTCAGCTTCTTCAACAACCGCTTGACAGGTTCGTTGGAGGCCTATCGCACCACCACACGCGACCTGCTCTACGACATGACCATTCCCTCGATGACCGGATTTACCTCCATCAGCACCAACATCGGCAAGATCCGCAACCAGGGTGTGGAGCTGACGCTGACCTCGCGCAACTTCGTGCAGAAGGATTTCGAGTGGACAACCACCTTCAACATCTCCTCCAACTCCAACAAGATAGTCTCTCTGCTGGGCCGCGACAGCGATGGCGACGGACGCGAGGACGACCTGGTGGCAAGTAACCTCTTCATCGGCGAGTCCACATCGGCCATCTACGGCTACATCATCGACGGCATCTATCAGCTCGACGACGACATCCCCTCGGGCTATCATCCGGGCAACTACAAGATCCGCGACACCAACGAGGATGGCAAGATTACCATCGACGACCGTGTGATCATCGGTAAGAAAGACCCTGCCTACCGCTTCAGCTTGCTGAACTCCTTCCGCTGGAAAGACTTCACCTTCAGCTTCTTCTTCAACTCCGTGCAGGGTGGCAAGAACGGCTATCTGGGCTCCAACTCAGAGACAGTGAACCGAGGTGACACCAACGCCCGCCGTTGGAACCGCATCAGCGAGCTGGCCAAGGACTACTGGTCGCCCAGCAACCCCAACGCCACCTACTCGCGTTCCATCAGCGCCGGAGCCATCTCGCCCACGGCTTATCAGGACCGCAGCTTCATCCGTCTGCAGGACGTCAGCTTGGGCTACAACCTGCCTCAGCAGTGGGTGGAGACCATCGGCCTGCAGAAGGTCAACCTCTATCTGAATGGAAAGAACCTCCTCACCTTCACCGACTGGAAAGGTTGGGACCCCGAGACTGGCGGTGGCTACTATGGCACCCCTGTGCTGCGTAGCTTTACATTTGGTTTGAACATAACGCTTTAATTTAACTGGAATGATTATGAAAAAATATATAGTAAAATACATGCTGGCTGGTCTGCTGCTGTCGTCATGCAACGAGAGCAGTTTCCTGAAGGAGACTCCTCAGGACTTCAACAGTACCGAGAACTCTTTCTCCACCGAGACCGATTTCAATATGTCAGTGAACGACCTCTATAATCTGTTTCGTCTCGAGTTTTACAGTGTCGACGAGAACACTCCCTTCGACTACATCTACTGCACCGACCTGGTCTACGACGGCGAGCCGGGAACGTCCAACCGTGGCGGCAACTTGAGCGCCGGCCTCAATCCTACGGCCAGCATCCCCAAGACCCACTGGGACAACCTCTACAAGATTATAGCCGAGGCCAACACCATCCTCACCCGCTTGGAGAAGACCGACCTGGCCGAGGACAGCAAGACCACCCTGGAGGCTAAGGCACGCTTCTTCAGAGGCATCGCCTACCGTACGCTGGGCTACCTCTATGGCGGTGTGCCCCTCGTGCTCGAGGAGGTGTCCACCCCTAAGACCGACTATGTGAGAAGCACCCGCGAGGAGACCCTGAGCCAAGCCATCGAGGATGTGGAGTTCGCCGCCCAGCATCTGGCCGACATCACCAAGGTGGAGGACGGTGAGATATCCGCTCCCGCAGCCTACCACTTGCTGAGCGAGCTCTATCTGGCCGTCGGCGAGAACCAGAAGGCTGTGGACGCTGCCACCAAGGTCATCTCCAACCCCGCGCTTGCGCTGATGCAGAACCGCTTCGGCTCGCGCGCCACAGAGACTCCGGGCGATGTCTATTGGGACCTCTTCCGCATGAACAACCAGAACCGCTCAGCCGGCAACACCGAGGGCATTTGGGTCATCCAGTATGAGACCAACCTGCCTGGTGGCGCCAGCTCCACCGCTAACCTGAAGAACGGCGGCAACTACATGCTCGAGCGCCACTGCGCCCCGATGGTGCGCGACGTGAAACTGCGTGTGAAAGAGGTGGTCAACGGCAAGGAAGTGACCAAGGACTACGCAGCCTTCAACTGGCCTGTGGGCGACTACACCGGCGGCCGTGGCATCGGTTGGGGTATCTCCACCAAGTACTTCACCAACACCATCTGGGAAGACGACTTCACGGGCGACATGCGCAACGCCAACCACAACTTCGTCCGTAAGTTCGCCGTCCACAAGGAGTCGTTCCGCACGAAGTTCGGTATCGACACCATCGACGTGGACAATCCGCCTGCAAACCTCATTGTTGGTCAGGGTGCCAGCATGACCATTCCCGGACGTTACCTCTACGCCTACCAGTCGAAGGTGACCACGCCATATAATCATCCTGACGAGCTCTACTCCGACAAGTCGACATACCTGTTGAAGTCTCTGGCAGGAACAACGTACGTGGACCAATACATGTTCCGCTTGGCCGAGACCTATCTGTTGCGTGCTGAGGCCTACCTGAAGCTGAACCAGAAAGACAAGGCAGCCGACGACATCAACGTGGTGCGCGGCCGTGCCCATGCCAAACCCGTGGACGCTTCAAAGGTGGACATCGACTACATCCTCGACGAGCGTATGCGCGAGCTGGGCGTGGAGGAGAAACGCCGCCTCACCCTGGTGCGCACAGGCAAGCTCTACGAGCGCGTGGTGAAGTGCAACCCCAATTGCGCTGACGCTGCCACCAATGGCGACGGCGTCGGCATGTTGGAGAAGTACGAGCTGTATCCTATCCCGCAGTCAGCCATCGAGGCCAACATCGGCGCTACGCTGGAACAGAATCCAGGCTACGAATAAATAATCTTTTAGTCGAGCTGGTCGGGGAGGAGACACTGTGCCCACCCGATCGGCTTTTTCACAATCGAAATACAATAGGTATGAAACATATAACTCTCTTTTTATTCCTGTGCCTGGCCATCGTTGCCCAGGCTCAGATTGAGGTGAAAAGCACAGGTGGCGACAGCTCGTTCCCCATCGTCAGCTCGGCAGCCAAAGCCCTGGTGACCTATGACGAGGTCGACTATGCCGTGGTGAAGGAAGCCGCCCGCCTGCTGACCGAGGACGTGCAGCGCGTGACAGGTAAGAAACTCTCCCTCACCGCTAAACAAAAGTCCGCACCCTACATGGTGGTCATCGGCACCATCGGTAAGAACAAGACCATAGACCAACTCATCAGCGACGGTCGTCTGGACGTGACCGCCATCCGTGGCGGTTGGGAACAGTTCATCGTACAGACTGTGGACAACCCCAGCCCGAAGGTGAAGCAGGCCCTTGTGATAGCCGGATGCGACCGTCGCGGCACAGCCTACGGTGTGTTCTCGCTGTCCGAGGCTATGGGCGTCAGCCCCCTCTACTGGTGGACCGACGTGCCTGTCGTGCACCGGAACCAAGTGTTCGTCTCCACCGCGCGCTACGTCTCCAAAGCCCCCAGTGTGAAGTATCGTGGCATCTTCATCAACGATGAGGGCTGGGGCATGCAACCCTGGGCTACCAACACTTTCGACAAGGAGGTGGGCAACATGGGCCCCAAGACCTACGCCAAAATCTGTGAGCTCATCCTTCGCCTGAAGGGAAACATGCTGGCACCTGCCATGCACCCCAAGACGATAGCCTTCAATAGGGTAGAGGGCAACCGCGAGGTGGCCGACAAGTATGGCATCATCATGACCTCCTCCCACTGCGAGCCACTGCTCTACAACAACACCACCGAGTGGGACAAGAGCGTGAACGGCGAGTGGAACTACCTGACCAACAAGGACGGCATCCTGAAGGTGCTCGACGACCGCACCGCACAGACCGCCCCCTATGAGAACGTCTACGTGCTGGCCATGCGCGGCATCCACGACGGCGGACTTATCGGTGTGCCCGAGGACCGCAAAGCCGAGGTGACCGAGAACGCCCTCAACGACGAGCGCGACATCCTTAGCAAGCACACCGGCAAGGCGGCCAGCGAGATTCCGCAGGCATTCTGCCCCTACAAAGAGGTGCTCGAAATCTACGAGAAAGGCATGAAGCTGCCCGACGACGTCACCATCGTATGGCCCGACGACAACTATGGCTACATCAAGAAACTCAGCGATGCCAAGGAACAGCAGCGCAGCGGAGCCTCCGGCGTCTACTACCACATCTCGTACCTGGGCGAGCCGCACGACTATCTGTGGATAAACACCACACCGCCGGCCCTCATCTACGAGGAGATGAAGAAGGCCTACGACACAGGCGCCAACCGCTATTGGCTGCTCAACGTGGGCGACATCAAGCCCGGCGAGCTGGGCATGAAGTTCTTCCTCGAGCTGGCCTGGGACATCGACTCCTACAACTACGCCGATGTCTCGCAGTTCACCCCACGGTTCCTCTCCTCCCTCTTTGGCGAGAAGTACAAGGCCGACCTGCAGGATGTGATGGACTCTTACTACCAACTTGGCTTCCAGCGCAAGCCCGAGGCCATGGGCTGGGGTCACGAGTGGAACGCCTCGTTCTCCAACGAGAAGGTGGTCAACACCGACTTCTCCTTCGTCAACTACCGCGAGGCCGAGAGTCGCATGGCGGAGTATGACCGCATAGCCGACAAGTGCGAGGCCATCTACAATGCGCTGCCCGAGGCCTACAAGCCTGCCTTCTACGAGCTGGTGTTCTACCCCGTGAAGGGAGCCTCGCTGATGAACAAGAAGATGCTCACCGCCCAGCAGAACCGCTGGTACGCCCTGCAGGGCCGTGCCGCCACGGCAGCCTACGCCGCCAAGACCAAGAGCTATCAGGACAGCATCGACCTCTACACCGTCCGCTTCAACCAGATGCTTGGTGGCAAGTGGAACCACATGATGGCGTTGGCTCCGGGCTGGGTGGCAACGTACCAGAACCTGCCGCCATTGGACACCATCACTGTGCCCTCGGGTGCCGACATGCACATCTTCATCCCCGGAAAGGATGTCGACTACGGTGTCTCTTCGCTCAACGTGCTGCCTTGCCTCAATCCGTACACGAACCAAAGCTCATTCATCGAGCTCTACAACCGAGGTGACAAGGCCTTCCAGTGGAAAGCCACGGCCAAGCAGCCTTGGATTCGCTTGGACAAAACCTCTGGCGAGACCCTGCTGCAGGACCGCATCACCCTGTCGGTGGACTGGAGCAAATGTCCACACGGCGACAATCAGACCGGCGAGATCGTCATCACCTCTGGACAGCGGACCGAGACCGTTTACCTGCCTGTCTTCAATCCCGCATCGCCCAGCGTCGGCGAGCTGCGTGGCCTCTACGTGGAGGACAACGGCTGCGTCTCCATCAACGCCGGACGCTACCATCGCAAGACTGAGAACCCGCAAGTGACCATCCGCACCATCGAAGGCCTCGGCTACGAGAACGAATGCGTGCAGCTGGGCGACGCCACCAGTCCCTCGCAAGGTGGACGCTTCAGCGAGCGGCCTCGCGTGGAGTACGACTTCTACTCCTTCAGCGCGGGCACCGTCACGGTCTACACCTACGCCCTGCCGTTGTTCCCTGTCAACTCCCAGCGCGACACTCGCTACGGCGTGATGATAGACAACGAGGTGGTGAAGTGGGTGACCTCTTCCGCCAAGGAGTATTCCGGCCTGTGGCGACAGAACGTCATCCGCAACAACGCCATCGGCATGGTGACGCTGAACGTGGCCAAACCTGGCAAGCACACGCTGAAGATCGTGTGCAACGACCCTGGCGTGGTGGTGCAGAAGGCCATCATCGACTTCGGCGGCATGAAGCGCAGCTATCTGGGCCCACGTACCACCATGGTGGAGTAAACGCACCCTACGACACAAAGACAACCCTTTATATAGTTTATCCGTGGCCACTTTCGCTTGAGAGCGACCACGGATGCTACATCCAGTTCAAGAACAGCGACGAGGTAACCGCTGAGTATGTGAAATATGCCGAGCAGTTGAAGTTCCTCATCAAGCAAGGCTTCTCCGCCGCCGTCTACACGCAGACCACCGACGTGGAGATAGAGGTCAACGGTCTGATGACCTACGACCGTAAGGAGGTGAAGATCAACGAGTCGCAGGTCCGTGAGGCCAACCAGTCCGTCATCCGCTCCATGGGGGGAGTAAACGGGAAACGTCACCGACCGTAAGCCGAGGCTTTGTGTATAGACTCTCGGCTGCTTGTCGGTAAGTTTTTGGGGCAAAGACGCCAGAGTTTCTGTTGGAAGCTCCATTTTACTCGTAAAGTTTTAGGACGTTAAGTCCTAAAACTTTGCTTTTTCATACAGTTTTAGGATTCCTGCTCCTAAAACTTTTGTATTTTTGTGGCCAAGATACAAATAAGTAGGGCGTATGAAACGAATAGAACGACGTGAATATCTCAACAAACTTATTGCCTTCAGGGACAAACAGGTGATAAAGGTGATAACCGGCATAAGGCGTTGCGGCAAGTCGACCTTGATGGAGATGTACCGCGACTGGTTGAAAGCCGCGGGCGTGGAGGACCGCCAGATTGTCTACATCAACTTCGAGGACTTCGAGAACTTTGAGCTACGCTCCACACGGACGTTGTATCAGCATGTGAAGCCGCTCGTCCAGACCGACCGGATGACTTATCTCTTCTTTGACGAGATACAACACGTGCCGGATTTCCCCGATGTTGTAAACAGCCTCAACCTCAATCCGCTGGTCGATGTCTATGTGACAGGGTCCAATGCTTACATGCTCTCGAGCGAGATAGCCACACTGCTGTCCGGCAGGTATGTGGAGATTTCTATGTTGCCCCTGTCGTTTCGCGAGTATGTCGAAGGAGTGGGTAGTGTGGCCAATCTCCAACAGACCTACAACGACTACATCACAAAGAGCAGTTTCCCCTATGCGTTGGATTTGCAGGGCGAAGGTGTTGTGGCCGATTACCTCGATAGCATCTACAACACCATTATCGTGAAGGACATTGTCAGCCGTAAGCGAATCCAGGATGTGATGATGCTTGAGAGTGTGGCGCGGTTTGCCGCTGACAACATAGGGAATGTGATGTCGACGAAACGTGTGGCAGACATCATGACGGCTGATGGCCGTAAGATAGACCAGAAGACAGTGGAGCGGTATATCGATGCTCTCGTTGAAACTTTCTTCATCTATCCCGCCAAACGTTACGACATCAAAGGCCGGCAGTTGCTGAAGACCCTTGGGAAATATTACCTCGTGGATGTCGGGCTGCGACGCATGTTGCTCGGTTCTCGCTCCTTCGACGCGGGCCGCATATTGGAAAATGTGGTCTATCTGGAATTGCTTCGTCGGTACAAAGAGGTGTATATAGGCAAGTTGAACACCTTGGAGGTGGACTTTGTAGCAGTCAGTGGCGATGGACTTTCTTACTATCAAGTGGCAGCCACCGTACGCGAGGAGTCTACCTTGCAGCGCGAATTGGCTTCGCTTAAAGCCATCAGCGACCAATATCCCAAGTATATCCTGACCTTGGACGAAGACCCCTCCGCCGATTACGACGGCATCAAACGCCTAAATGCCATTGAATGGTTGTTGGGCGGGTGAATAAATCTCTAGAGTTTTGACTAGGATTTTGGTACATTCCCAACAGATATCCGTGGCCCCTTTCGCTTGAAGTGACCACGGATATTGTTTGTTTCTATGTTTTCTGAAAATAATTCGTACCTTAGCGGCGTGAAACCATAAAGGAGCAAGACGATGACAACGATAGTGAACTTT
>CAVFUK010000084.1:0-24599 GCA_963625535.1 Anaerovoracaceae bacterium
TCTTATCGGCCAAATCATCCATTCTTACAGCAAAGATAGGATAGTTGCCGGCATGGAGCCAAACAGGAGTACTAGTGCATTTTAAGTCACCACGATATTTATATGTCGTACCTGAACTAGCCTGTACTGTGTTAACGGTAAGATATTTACCTTCGCTACTCCATTCACTAGAAGTTGTCATATTATTATATTTATTTTGAGCATCCGCCCAAGTATAGCTGCTTGTAGTAAACAACTCGCGAACCAGACCTTCGGCAATGTTGAGGGTGATGGTGCTACTGGTACCGTTGGGGCAGGTTGCTGTGATGACGACATCACCGAACTTACCGTCTTGGTTGAAGGTCACTACGCCATCGGCTACGGTAGCGATGGTTTCGTCGCTGGTGGTCCACTTGATGGAAGACTTGTTGGCATCGGTCGGAGTAACCGTGTAGTCCAATGTCACGCTCTTGTCGGAGAGGGCGAAGAGGTAGTTATCCTTCGCATAGGTCTGAGTGATAGCCACGTTAGTCGGTATGCCGGTCTCAGAGGCAGTTCCAGTGATATCGGCTTTACTAGTCCATGCCTGTACAGACACCTGATTAACGGAAATGGCATTCAAGCCTTTTGCTTTGATTTCGTAGGTGTAGCTATAGCTAGCATCCAATGTCGGGATATTCTTCACGGTCAAGGTTTTTGTCTCTTCATTACCCTTCGTGATGGTCAATGTCACGAAAGTGGCACCTGCCTCTTCGGTTGTCGGACTGAGCAATGCATAGTAGGACTTTGTATTCTCGCCCGTTACGTACGGAGAAACCTCCACGGCACCTGCCTGCAACTTGCCGCTGGCGTAGCCGGTGGTGTTGCCGCAAATCTTCATAGACTCCACGGAGTAACCCTCGTAGTTGCCTTCGAGAGTGACGCTGCTGATGATGACACGCGCCATCTTGCGAGCCAGCTCCAATGTGACAGCGTTGTCCGTGCCCTTTGTTTTGGTACCACTGAATACCATGTAGTCGGCAGCGGCGATATTGTCCACTGTGCTCTGGTCGGTCGGCACAGTGAAACGGGTAGCCGAGGCGCCATCCACTACCGGATAGAAAGCGGTGAAGTTCATGGAGTTGGATTCCCAAGCGAGGTACGACTCTTTAGGACTCCATGCGCTGCCATCGAACATGTATTTCACGGCGGCTTGAGAACCGGCTTCTATGGAGATGATGTCACCCGCGTTGAACTTGGCCGCAGCCGTGGCATCTCCTGCCGGAGAGGTCTTCGTCTGAAGGCCACCGAAGTCATTACTTACTTGTGCGCTGACCAGTACAGCGTTGGAGTCGTTGCGGTAGTCGTTGTCGAAAGCTTCGTCGGACCCGCAAGCAGTGAAGCAAAGTGTTGCCACTGCCATCATAGAGATATTATATATTGTTCTCATGTCTTTCTATTTTTAAAGTTATTCTGCATCAAGTGTTCCACCTTGTCCCTCTGTCCAGTTACTTGGAGTCACTGTTCCGGTAGCAACCTTGTCGTTGCCAGCCGTCAGCTTCACGTTGTATTGGCCACCTTTCTCAGTCGACAGCACCTGGTCATAGGTCCAGCTGAATGAGCGCTCGCCTACCTTGAACTTCACCACGAGTGTGTTGGCTGCAATGCTTTGCGGCACGATGATGGCCTCGTAAGTAGCGCTTGCGTTCGTCACGTTGTCAGCAATTTTGGTGTATCCCGTAGGGCAGGGAGTGATATCCGTGGCTGACTGATCGGAAACAGCAGACCACGTGCCGGCTGTGATGGAGCCTGTGAGCACGGTGCCACCAATGGTCAGGTCCGTGATGGGGTTCTCTTCTGCAGTGAACTCATTGCCCAAGGTGATGGTCAAGGCAATCTTTGCCATGACGTGCGACAGCTCAATGTCGATGCTGTAGTTCGAAGCAGAAGCGGTGAACGTCTTCTCCGCCATCATCAGATAGTCAACGGCCTTCAGCTTAACCTCCGTGCTTTGGTCGGCAGCGGACGAGAGCGTACCGTCAGCAAACGTAGCGGCGGTCGCCGTTATGCTAGCTGTACTGCTCTCCCAGAACATAGACAACTTGTGGTCCGCATCAGAATTGGCATCGTAAGCCACCCAGCTTTGGTCCTCGTATTTCATCTTGGCTCGGTAGTCATAAGCATCGTTTGTAGAATTAATGTTCAGAGTGAACGATTCAGGGAGAGAGGCAGTACCTTCATAACCGGCTTTGGTGGCCAATGAGGTAACAGAGGCATTCACATGGATAGGAGTATCCGTCATTTCCACCGACAGGTTCTCGTCGTTGGAAGAGCAGCCAGCCATCGTGAGGGCCAGAGCTGCCAGAGTAAGAAATCGTGTTCTCATGTCTTTTTTGTTTTTGATGATCTATATATATTATATGTATATCGTTTGATGGACGAAACGTAGAGGTACGCCACGGGCATCGCCCGGTGAAGGGAACGGGCCGGACTAGTGTTTCTCGTCGGCCTTGCCGTCGATGACGTCCTTACTGCTCCAGGGCACCACACTCACACTGCTCACGGCGAGTGTCTGTTTGTCGCTGGCAGTGAGCTCATAGTCGTAGCTGTTGCCGTTGGTGGTGTCGGGGATGCCAGTGAGGCTCATCTCCACCTGCGTGCCGTCGCTCTTCTGCACCGTGACGGTGAGGAAGGTGGCTGTGGCATCGGCTTTGGTAGGACTCACCAAGGCATAGAATTTGCCGTCGGTGTGTTTGTAGGCAGTAATGATGACGTTGCCCTCCTTGGCGTTGCCGTGCTCATAGCCATAGGTGTTGTCGTGCACCTTCACGGCCACCACCGTACTACCAGCCTCCTGTACGTCAGCGAGGTGTATTTCATCGATGACGATGCGCGCCATCTGGCGCTCCAGCACGAGGCTGACGATGTTGCTGCCGTCGTTGCTGGCCGTGCCGCGGAAGGTCATGTAGTCGGCCTTGGCTAGGTCTTCGAGGGTAGTTTGATTGGAGGGAACGTTGAATCCCGTGATGGAGATTCCCTGGGCATCGGCGGGATAGTAAGCCCGGAATCCCATGGAGGCATCCTCCCAGGTGAGGTTAGCATCGCCGTCGGCCTGCCAGGTGCCGCCGTTCTGCAGGATGTAGACAACAACCGTCTGTGTGCCTGCCTCCACGCCCAGTTTATCTCCTACATTGAATCGGGATTGTTCTTCTTCCGTACCGAAGGGGGTGGTACGCATCTGCAACGCGGACTGCACGTTGCCGATGGATGCCTCGATAACGACCGTCTCACCCTTGCCCGGTACCTCTGTCGGTTCATCGGGCACAGGCGCTTCGCCGTCTTCATTCTCATGGCAGGCCCAGAGGCACATCAATGCCATGCTTATAATCGAGATATAGCAGGTGTATCTCGACATGCTTCTTATGTCTTTCATACCAATTTAAAATTAAACTATTTCGCTTGCAGTCTCCCGTTCCGAAGCACGCATTCGTCATGCGGCCTTCTGCCTCGTCCCAAGGACCACGATGCAAAAGTAGGGTGGATTCTCCTGAGTCCTCCACCTATTTTATCCAAAACATTCGGTTATTTTGTCTAGAATCCCCTTTCTAGTGCGATTTATCCGTCTTCCTTGGAGGATTTGCCATAACTTCGTCATTGAACGGAACGAGATTGCAGCAGCCAGTCTATAGCGGAGCGGATATGGATGAGCTGGCCATCTATCTCGACATCCCTCGATGGGGTGAAGGCAATAAGTGTCAACTGAGTGCAATGAAGACTTACAGCAGCCTTCACCAAGGCTGAAGTCTCACGCTCATACGCCTTAGGCGACTCTATGTCATACGCTACCTGTATCAGCTCCTTGACAACACTACGCTCGCAGATAACGAAATCCACCTCCTTCGATTGCGATGTGGGTTTATAGAAATAGATGTCGTGAAAGTAATTGGCCGCGCGACGCAACAATTCGACGTAGACCACGTTTTCAAGCCGCCATCCTATATTCCCGGCCATCAAGGCATCTCCCCGATTGTCCTGCAGTCCCATATCCACGACGTACACCTTGGCACACCTTATCCGTTCTTTACTCTTGTAAGAGTGTTTGGTCAGCAGTTGTAAGAGGAAAGCCTGCTTAAGGTAATCGACATATTTCTTCAACGTCTTGTCGGAGATACCGAGCAGTTGGGCTAGCTTGTCATACTTCACCTCCTGGCACGCATTGTTTATAAGGTGATTGGCCACGATGCGCAGGCTATCCACGTTGCGTATTTTATAACGTCTTTGGATGTCCTTCGTAAGTATTGCCTCGATGAGGCTTTGTACATAGGCCCGTTTGTTGCGAAGTCGTTGCATCTCGGGGAATCCGCCATCTTGTATATAGGTCATGAAAGCCCTCTTGCGGTCGGCCTCAGCCTTGGTAGTGAGACCAGTGAGATCTATTTTGTGGAATTTGCAATATTCCGCGAAGGAGAAGGGAAACAGCCGTATCTCATTGTAGCGTCCAGTGAGATGTGTCGCAAGTTCGCTGCTTAGGAGTTTGGCATTGCTTCCCGTTACGAAGACGTGGATGTTGATGCGCAACAGTCGGTTGACGAAGAGATGCCACCCCTCCACATTCTGAATCTCGTCGAAAAAGATGTAGGGTACGTCGGTCCCATACAATTGGTAAATGCAGGAGAGCAAAGTGTTCAAGTCTCCCACTTCCATGTTGGCAAGCCGGTCATCGTCGAGATTGGCGTAGGCGTAGCGTATGTGGTGCGAACGGAGCACTTTGTGACAGAGCGTCGACTTTCCGCTACGACGTACACCAATGACGACCTGTGCCAATGGACTGTCGAACTCAAAGAGTGTTTCCTCCATACGGTCCACCCACCCGGAGCTTTTATAGTCCAGCATCTCCTCCCGTTGCTCGGCCAATACTTGCAACATGATTTGTTCGTTTACCATATCCTTTTTCTTTATTTTTGCAAAGGTATGAACTTTTCTAGATAAAGTATTCATAATCAACGGAAAAAGATTCCCCTATTCCGATAAAATACAGAAAATCGTGCTCTGTATTCCGATAAAATACAGATTTTAGTCATCTAAACTCCGATAAAATACAGGTTTTGGGGCTCTGTATTCCGATAAAAGAAGGAGGGGCTGACTAGGGTAAGGGAGCAGGATGGGACTCTGTATCCTTAATAAATCCGATGTCAACAACTAATCGAAGAAAAACGCCCGCAGACGCGATGAATTATGCACGAACATGCATAATTCACCGCATAGGGGATACTACTTCTGGTTGTTCTTGTTCTCTGCCCGATACTGCGAGGGGGTCTGGCCAAAATCTTCCTTGAAATACTTGTTGAAGTACTTCACGTCGTTGATGCCTACCATCCATGATATCTCGGAGATGGTGGACTGAGTGGAGAGCAACAGCTGGGCGGCACGCTTCAGACGGATAGACCGGATGAAGTGGTTGGGCGTCTGACCGGTGATGGACTGGAACTTGGGATAGAGGCTGCTACGGCTCATACCCAGGTCGCGACTGAGGTCATCATTGGAATACTCGGCATTGCCGATGTTCTTCTCTATCAGCTCCAGGGCCTTCTTGATGAACTCCTCGTCCAACGAGGTGGTAGTGATTTCACTAGGATGGATGTCGATGGTCTTGCGGAAGATGCGTTTGCGCTTCTCTTGCTGTTCGATGAGCATCTCGATGCGGGTTTGCAACACCTCGAAGTTGAAGGGTTTGGAGATGTAGGAGTCGGCCCCGGCCTTGTAGCTCTCTATCTTCGCCTCATCGGAGAGCTTGGCGGTCAGCAGGATGACGGGGATATGCGAGAAACGGATATCGTTCTTCAGACGACTGCAGAGTTCCACACCATTCATGCGGGGCATCATCAGGTCGGAGATGACGATGTCGGGGGTGTTCTGCTGCACCATCTCCTCACCTTCCACCCCATCGGAAGCTTGCAGTACGTTGAACTGGGCAGAGAGTTGCTCCACGAGGAAGTGACGGAACTCGTCGTTATCCTCCACCACAAGGAGAGTCTTCTTGTCTCGTTCCTGCGGCTGCGCCACATCAGCGGTTTCGGTCGAAGGCTTGGCTTCTTCCTTCAGCTTCAGGTCGGTAGGCAGATAGACGGAGAAGGTGCTGCCCTGCCCCGGCTGGCTCTTGAGGGTAATCTTACCGCCATGGATCTGCACATATTGGGTCACCAAGTGTAGGCCGATGCCTGTACCCTGCTTGGTGGAGGTTTTGTTGTTCTCGCTCTGATAGAAGCGTTTGAAGACGGACTGTTGTTCACTCTCGGGGATTCCGCAGCCGGTGTCGGTCACACTGATGACCACATAGTCGTGGCCGTCCTCAGCAGCGAGGCGTATCTCGGTGGCGATGCAGCCTTCGGCCGGGGTGAACTTCAGGGCATTGGAGTAGAGGTTGTTGAGTATCTTGCGCACCTTCTCTTTGTCGAAGCACATGAAAAGGTTTTCGCACTGACTGTCGAAGACGAGCTTCACGGACTTGTTGGCGGCGATATCCTTGAAGGAGGCATAGACGTAGCGGGTGAAGGAGACGAAGTCCTCTGTCGAGAGTTTCAGCTTCTCGCCACCCATCTCCACCTTGCGGAAGTCGAGCAGTTGGTTGATGAGTCCCAGTATCTCCTCTGCATTGCGGTAGATGGAGGAGAGTTTCTGCTTCAGTGCCTCGTCCTTTGTCTCGCGGATGATGAGGCTCAGCGGGGTCATGATGAGGGTCAACGGAGTGCGGAACTCGTGGCTGATGTTGGTGAAGAACTGGAACTTTATCTGGTCGAGCTCTTCCTTCTGCTTGCGCCGTTCCTCACGTTCGCGCCGTGTAGCACGACGGTGGTAAACGTCGTGCACATAGCGATAGATAACAAAGGCTACTGCCATCAGAAAGAGTGCGTAGAAGACGTAGGCAAGACCAGTAGCCCAGAAAGGCGGCGACACCACAAGGGTTATCTCCGCGGGCTCGTCGCCCCACACCTTGTCATTGTTGGCGGTGTAGACCACAAAGCGGTACTTGCCCGGTGCCAGTCCAGTGTAGGAGGCAGAACCCAGACCGGTGGTGACCACCTCGTTCCAGTCGTTGTCGTAGTTCTCGAGCTTATATTTAAAATAGGTATGCGAGGGGTTGACGTAGTTGAGCCCGGAGAACTCCAGCGTCAGGAAGTTCTCATTGTAGCTCAGCCGTATCTCCTTGGCACTGTGAACAGGGCGTCGGAGGATGATGTGCCCGTTGTACTCGGTGTTCTCACGTATGACGGAGTTGAAGACTTTCAAGGCCGTGAAGACGGGTTTGTTCTTGCTGTCATTGTAGCGTATCTTGTCGGGGCTGAAAGCATTGATACCCAAGTGACCACCGAAGTAGATGTCGCCATTGCGGGTCTTCAGGGAGCTTCCGTCGTAGAACTTGCCGCCCTGCAGACCGTCGTGGGTGTCGAAGTTAACCAGCGAGAAGCGGTAGCCTCCCTTATCCTCCGCCACCTCTATCTTGGTGATGCCATTGATGGTGGACACCCAGCAGATGCTGTCTTTGTCCTCCTGGAAGGCGGAGACGGAATTGCTGGGCAGCCCGTTCTCGGTATCTATATGGTAGGATTGCTGTCGCCGTTCATCCCAGATGTGGATGCCCAGCTCGGTGCCAAACCACTCCAGCCCGCGGCTGTCCTTGAACATGCAGTAGTACTTCACGTTGGGTCCGAGGAACTTGCCGCTCTCGAAGTCGTCGTTGTCAGGCACGTAGAGTTTGTCCTCCTGCGTCTGGTAGTAGAAGATGCCGCTCTCGCCAAAGGCTGCGAAGGTGTGATTGCCCACGGGATAGAAGTTGAACACGACCTTGTGTGTTAGCAGTTCGGGGTGACGTTCACGCAGCAGGGTTATCTTGCCTGTGTTCAGGTCGAGCTCACCCACGCCCTCGTTGGAGACGCTGACCCAGAAGCGTCCGTCCTCATCCTCATAGATGGCACGGGAGATATTCTGGTTGGGGAAACGTTCGAGGTCATCCGTCGTTTTGTTGTAGACCTTGACCTTTCCGCTTTGGTCGATACAGTAGAAGCCGTTGAGGTAGGTGCCTGCCCACAGCCGTTTCTCACGGTCGCGGTAAAGTGAGAGGTAAAGGTTGTTGGCAGGGAACTGCGTAAAGGCCTTCTCCATCTTTCCGTTCTCAGGATGATAACGCCACAGTCCTTGGTAGGAGGTGCCTATCAGTATGCTGCCGTCCTCGTCCTCCAGCAGGCAACGGACGGACTCGTTGGCACCAGAGCCTTCGTTGCGGTCTATCTGTATCAGCTTGAACTTGTTCATGCTGGGGTGGTAGTAGCAGATGCCCTGCCACAGGGTACCTATCCACAGCCCGTCGTTGCTGTCCACAAAGACGCACTGGATATCGTTGTTCAGAGACGACCCGCCTATCAGCTTCAGGTTGGACATGGTCTCCACTTCGTACGTCTTGGCATCGACATGCCACAGGCCGGACCATGAAGTTCCCAACCACACGTTGCCCTCCCGGTCGAGGTCCATACAGGTGAAGAAGTTGGAGGGACCTTTGATGGTGGCCACCTCTTTCCAGGTCTTGTCGATGCGGTTATAGAAGAGCAGGGCGTTGTTGTACATCAGCCAGATGTTGCCCGTGGTGGTGGGGTGAATGGCCAGACGGTCGGTGTTGGCGGTGATGATGCCCACGAAGGAGTTGTCCTTGGCCACGAACTCCTCGGAGGAACTGTCCCAACAACGGATGATGCCACTGGAATAGACTATCCAGTAGAAGTTCTTGTACTGCGCCATCTCCAGGGGAATCTCGTCCGACTGCAGGTCGTCGGGACGGATGGTCTTCAACGCCTTCTTGGTGATGTCGTAGAAGAGGAAGGTGTCATTTTGGGTAAGGAACCAGTAATTCTTGCTCTCGTCGATGAAGAGGTTGCGTAGGTGATGGTCCACGCCCATGCCGGCCAACACGCTGTCGATGTCGTAGACGAACTGGTTGGTATTCCAATCGAAGAGGTTGAGGTAGCCCGGGGCCTTCATCCAGAGCCGTCCCTCGGCGTCGCAGTAGTCCTTGAAGATTTGGTAGCGGTCGAAGTTCCACTTATAGTCCTGCTTGCGGTCGTTGTAGAAGTGGTCGAAGGTGGCGCCGTTGTAACTATTGAGGATAGAGACAGTGCGGATGGCCAGACTGCCGTCCGGCATCTCGGTGAAGTTACGGATCTGGTTGTCGGAGAGTCCGTCAATCACATCGATATGTCGGTAGGTATACTGCGGGCGAACGCCCAAGCATACCAACAGGGAGGCAAGGAATAATGTGAGTCGTATATGCATTGTTCGGATTATTACGAGGGTTAAGTGGAGCAAAGGTAAGCAGAATCTGCCAATCCACAAAGAGGACTGGCAGGTTCTGTCTCTATACCTTAATTATATAGGACGGCCCTCATTCAGACCGCACGACGCGTCGTCCCTTCATCCGCAGGAAGCGGTAGCCGAAGCGCTGGCAGGCGTCGCGCTCCAGTTGCTCGCGCACGGAGGGGTGCGCGATGGCTATCAGCGCGCGGGCACGCTCGGCCAAGGTCTTGCCTTTGAGGTAGGCGGCACCATACTCGGTGACGATATACTGGGCTTGCGGACGGGTGGTCACCACACCGGCGCCCTCGGTCAGCACTAACTTGATTTTGGAGATGCCTTTGCTGGAGAGCGACGTCATGGCAATGAAGGTCTTGCCGCCCTCGGACAGGGCACCGCCATACATGAAGTCGTGTTGCCCGCCCACACCGGAGAAGATGCGGGTGCCGATGGAGTCGGCACAAATCTGTCCCGTCAGGTCCACCTCTATGGCGGAGTTGATGGACATCACCTTGGGGTTCTGCCGGATGATGAAGGGGTCGTTGGTCCACGCCACATCCTTGATGAGCACATCGGGGTTGTAGTCGAGATAGTCGTACAAGGCACGGGAGCCCAACACCAGCGAGGCGACCGACTTGCCCGGCAGAATCACCTTCTGCGAGTTGTTGATGACACCGCTCTTTATCAGCGGCAACACGCCGTCGGTCATGGCCTCGGTGTGGAGGCCCAAGTTCTTGTGGGCACTCAGCGCACGCAACACGGCATTGGGGATGCCGCCTACGCCTATCTGCAGAGTGGCTCCGTCGGGTATCTGCTCGGCAATGTAGTTGCCTATCTTTATCTCCGCTTCGGAGGAGACGGGGGTAGGCACCTCCACCAAGGGGTCGTCCACCTCCACGCAGGCGGCTATGCGCGAGACGTGCACCAAGGCGTCGCCATAGGTGAAGGGCATCTGCTTGTTCACCTGCGCAATGATGGTGCGGGCACACTCCACACCGCTGGTGGCCAGGTCGGCGGAGATGCCGAAGGAGCAATAGCCCTCGTCATTAGGTGGGGAGACGTTGAGCAGCACCACGTCCAAGGGAATGATGCCTTCGCGGAACAGGGCCGGCACCTCGCCCAGGAAGCAAGGTATCAACTCTGCCTCTCCACGGTCCACAGCCTTGCGGATGCTGTTAGAGATGAAGATGCTTTTGGGGATAAACGCGTCGCGCAGCGCGGTGGTGGCGTAAGGCGCCTCGCGCCGTGCCACAGCAAACCCGGAGTAGACCTCCACGCCCTCGAGCTCGTGGCCACGGGCCGCAAGGGCGTCGAGCAGCACCTCGGGTATGGACGTACTGCCTTGGATGAGCACTTTGTCGTGCGACTTAATCAACTGGACGGCCTCTGCCGCCGATACGTAGTTCATTTTCATAGTTATAAGGTTTTGGGTCCGTTCCCCGTCCGTCGACAGGGAATGGATATGTTTTCCCTTCGTCACTCCTCCCGGAGGAACGAAAGCTGTCATTCGTTATATCAAAGAGCGCTTGCCTCATCCTACAGAGGCGGCTCGGTAAATGTTTAGGTTCAGGTATCTAAAAGCCCCAACAGGCAGTCATTCACAGACGGTCTGTTGGGGCAAAGTTTTCTATAACGGGTGATTCTGATTGAAAATACGCAACCGTTCGTCCAGCCACGTATAGTAATCGTTGGTCACCGTAGAGGTACAGACGCGGATGCCTTGTTGCTCGCTGCCGGTGGTGCGGAGCGAGATGGCGGCCACGCCGTAATAGATCAGTTCGTTTATCAGCTCGTCGCCCGAGAAGCCTTTGCGGCCTATGGTGAAGAAGAATCCGTCGCTCACGGGCTGGTCCAGGTCCTTGTCGTAGACGATGTGGAATCCATGGCGCTGGAATATCTCTTTCAACCGTGCGGCACGGCGGGCATACTCGCGGGTGTCCTCCACAAAGTTGATCTTCCCGTCGCAGGCGGCTTTGTACATGGCCGCCAGGGCGTACTGTGCCGAGTGGCACACGCCGGACGAGAGGCAGTAGATGATGGAGTAGATGAACGCCCGGCCGGGGGTGTCCATACCCAACGTCTTCTGCAGGTTGGGATAGACACGGTTGAACAGGCCGTCGGAGATGGCCACGATGGCCAACCGCTCACCGGCGTAGCTGAATATCTTGGAGGCGGAGAGCATCAACAGGTAGTTCTGCGTGTAGCGCGCCACCGTTGCCTGATAGGGCGGCTCGAAGGGATGGCCCAGGTCCTTGCGGAAGTCCATGCCCAAGTAAGCGAGGTCCTCGATGACGACGGTGTCAAACTCGGTGGCCAAGGCGCCGATGTAGCCCAACTCCTCTTCGGTGAAGCAGACCCACGAGGGATTGTTGGGGTTGGAGTAGATCATGGCGGCGATGTTGCCGGCGGAGAGGATGCGGCGCAGCTCGTCGCGCAACTTCTCACCGCGGTAAGCGTACACGTCGAACGATGCCTTCTTGTAGCCCAGCACGTTGGCCTGCATCGGCTGCACGGAGAAGCCCGGGTCGATGAAGAGGATGGTGTCCTTCTCGGCATGGAGGTGTGTGGTGAGGATGAACGATGCGAAGGTTCCCATCATCGATCCTACGGTAGGCACACAGCCTTCGGGGTTGACGTCGATATTGAGGAAGGCTTTGATGAATCGGGAGGCTTCCTGCTTCAGCGGGGCGATGCCCGCCACGTTGGGGTACGACTGGGGCACCCCGCTGTCGAGGGCCTTCTTCTGGGCCTCGATGCCTATCCGGTTGGGTGGCAGACCGGGCGAACCCATCTCGAGGTGGACAAACTTCTCGCCCGTGCGTGCCTCCAGGGCCTCGGACAGGGCTACGGTCTGTCGGATGGTGGCCTTGGCCACTTCGGTGAGGTGCATCTGTTGCATCACCTCGCTCACCTCTTCTTTCTTGAATGGTATGCTCATGGTCTTTACTTCTTTATGGATTGGTGTGCTACCTCCAGGCCGGCACGGAAGGCTTTCTCGTTCATCTCCACGATGGTCTCACCCTTGCGGGCGAAGACGGTGCGAATGGCCTCAGCAATCTTCTCCTCCTCGATGCCCAGGAAGGGAGCGGCGGCGCCCAGCAACACGATGTTGGCAGCTCGGGGCGAGGCTACGCTCTTGGCCAGCGTGTCCACGTCCATGGTCACGGAGTGGGGCAAGGCGGCAATCTGCTGCAGCAGAGCCTGCTGGTCGGGGTAGTTGCCGATGTTGACGAAGGGTACGGTGTTGGTGATAATCCATCCCTCCTTCTTCAGGTAAGGCAGGTAGCGCAGGGCCTCCATGGGCTCCAGCGAGATGATGAGGTCGGTCTTGCCCAGGGGGATAAGGTCCGAGGCGATGGGGTCGGAACTGATGCGCAGGTTGGACTGCACATCGCCGCCGCGCTGGCTCATGCCGTGAACCTCGGCCTGCTTGATGTAGAGGCCCTCCTTCATGGCAGCGGCACCGATGATGGTGGCGATAGAGAGGATACCTTGTCCTCCTACGCCGGAAAGTATAATGTCTGTTTGCATCTTATTTTTCTCCTTTGTTTTTGTTGTGACGGCGCGCGGTCTGGATACACTCTCTGCGGGTGATCACCACACTGACTCCGTGATAGTTGATTTCGTCACGAATCACCTGTTTCATCTCTTCCATGTTCTTGGGCAGGGGCACCACCACACGCACGTGCTCGGGCTCCACGCCGATGCCGAGGCAGATGCTCTCCAGACGGCCTGTGCCGGCGGAGTCCTGGCCGCCGGTCATGCCGGTCGTCAGGTTATCGGAGATGAGGATGGTGATGTTGCTCTTCTCGTTGACGGCATCCAGCAGTCCGGTCATGCCGGAGTGGGTGAAGGTGGAGTCGCCGATGACTGCCACCGAGGGGAACTGGCCTGCGTCGGCAGCACCCTTGGCCATGGTGATGGAAGCGCCCATGTCCACCACGGAGTGGATGGCGCGGTAAGGCGGCAGGAATCCCAGTGTGTAGCAACCTATGTCGCTGAAGACACGGCTGTTGTCGTACTCGCGCACCACCTCGTTGAGGGCGGCGTACATGTCGCGGTGACCGCAGCCTTGGCAGAGTGCGGGCGGACGGGGCACCACCAGCTGGCTGGCGGGGTAAACCTCCTCGTCCTTCAGGCCGAGGGCAGCGATGATGTTGTCCGGGGTGAGCTCACCCGTGCGGGGCACGTCGCCACTCAAGCGACCCTTGATGGCCAGGGGCTGTTCCAGCACGCCGAGGAGTTTCTCCTCCACCACGGGCTGTCCGTCCTCCAGCACCAGCAGCTCCTTGCACTCAGCGGCTAGCTTGCGGATGGCCTGCACGGGCAGCGGGTATTGTGAGACCTTGAGCACCGGGAAGGGGCAACCGTCCTTGAAGTGTTCCATCAGGTAGTTGTAGGCGATGCCGCAGGCGATGATGCCCAGCGAGTGGTCGGTGCCTTCGCTTACCTTATTATATATGGAGTTCTCAGCCTCGCGTACGAAATCGGGATGTTTGGCTATCAGTTGTTGGTTGCGACGACGTGCCACGATAGGCATCAGCACCCAGTCGCCCGGGTTCTCGGGATAGGTCATGGGGTTGGTGTCGCGCACGGGACCTGTCTCCACCACGGCACGGGAGTGAGCCATGCGGGTGACCATGCGGAAGAGCACGGGCACCTTGTAGCGCTCGGAGAACTCGAAAGCGTCGCCTATCATGTGGTAAGCCTCTTGCTGCGACGAGGGCTCGAAGGTGGGTATCATGGCGAACTTGCCATAGAAGCGGGAGTCCTGCTCGTTCTGCGAGGAGTGCATCGAGGGGTCGTCGGCAGCCACGATCACCAGTCCGCCGTTGGTTCCCGTCATGGCAGCGTTGACGAAGGCGTCGGCAGCCACGTTCATTCCCACATGTTTCATACACACCATGGCGCGCTTGCCCATGTAGGACATACCAAGGGCGGCCTCCATAGCCGTCTTCTCATTGGTAGACCAGTTGCAGTGTATGTTCCGCTCTTTCGCCAACGGATGGCCTTGGATAAATTCGGTGATTTCCGTAGAGGGTGTGCCGGGGTAGGCATAGACACCGGACAGACCGGCGTGCAACGCGCCCAAGGCCACAGCCTCATCACCCAAAAGTAGTGTTCTTTCGTTCATAGAGATTGGTGTTATCTTTTTTAAGTGCACAAATGTAGTCTTTTAGTCGGTCATAGGCAACTGTTCGGGGAGGAAGATACAATCAAATATCTATTAAAAAAACATAATTGACCGATTTATAGGTCCGCATTGCTGCCACAATTGCATAATTATACGGAGACACATCGTACAAAACGTCGGAAAGGTCCCGTCTGGAAATATGTTACGAGCGAATGCCATAGAGTAAGGAAACACTGGGCTACGATTGGATAAATTGCAGGTTTAAGGGCAGAGAGGCTTACAACTTGCTCCATGCAAAAGGGACCCGTCGGCATGGCTCCGACAAGGTCCCTCAACTAACAATCACAATAATGAAGTTCTTTATTCAGTGCCCTTTGCACACCAAGGAGAACGTATTCTCCCAGCGGCCCAAAGGGAGATTTTCAGAGGCCCTAGGGTCTAAGGCCCGAGAACTTAGGGTCTCGGGGCGTTGAGTATAGGCTCTAGGGCACTTGAGCATAGGGTCATTATTTCATGGCCCTACGGACTAGGGTTCACTCCGTTACTTGGTGCCGACCGACAGACGGTAGACGCCGAAGTAATGGGAGGGGAGTTGCAGGCTCAGTTGGTCAGCGGCCTCTATCTTCACAGGGCGCATGCGCGGCACGAGGGTCTCGCCCTCCAGCGTGTTGATGACCTTCAGGTCGTCGCTCTGCAGATAGGTGCAGGTGCCGGCCAGCAGTTGCTTCTTCTTCAGTCCGTTGAAGGTGAGGTCCACACGGGCCTCCTTATCGGCGGCGTTCACCAGCTTGAGGATGATCTCTCCGGTGCGGCTATCCAGTGCGGCGGTGGCATAGAGTCCGTTCTGGCCGGTGACGGCAGCACCGTCCATGGTCAGCTGCAGCACGTCGGTGCCGGCGTTCATACCGTAGAGTTGCTGCACGTAGTAGTTGGGTGTGCGCATCATCTTCAGGTTATCGAACCAGATGAGGTCGGGGTTCCACTGCCATCCGTCCACGTGGGCGAAGAGGGGTGCGTAGGTGGCCAGCTGCACCACGTCGGCGTTGCGCTCCAAGCCGGTCATGAAAGCGGCTTCGGAGAGGGCGGCCAGAAAGTTGTTGGCCTTGCCGGAGGAGTGGTCGTGCGAGGCGTACTCACCAGCGAACACCTTCGGGCCCTTGCGGTCGTAGCCGTCGTAGCGGGCGGCGTTGTCGAAGAACCACTGGGGCGGTTTATAGTAGTGCTCGTCCACGAGGTCCACCTTCAGCCGCTTCATCTCGGGCCACAGATAGTCGAACTGCTCACCCTCGGCGCTAGGTCCGGAGGTGCCCACAATCTTTATCTCGGGATACTTGGCACGAATGGCTTTCATGAAGAGCTCGAGGCGCTCGGGGTAGACCTTGCCCCACTGCTCGTTGCCCACGGCCAGGAACTTCAGGTTGAAGGGTGCGGGGTGGCCCATGTCGGCACGCACCTTACCCCACTGGGAATCCACCGGCCCGTTGGCGAACTCGATGAGGTCGAGCGCGTCCTGTATGTAGGGCTGCAGTTGGTCGAGGGGCACTTCCTCAGCACGCTCGTACTGGCAGGAGAGGCCGCAGCTGATGACCGGCAACGGCTCGGCGCCGATGTCCTCGCTCAGCTGGAAGAGTTCGAAGAATCCCATGCCGTAGCTCTGGTAATAGTCGGGGAAGAACTTGTGCGGGAAGGTGTAGTTCCAACGGTTGATGTTAACGGGGCGGTTCTCCACCGGACCCACGGAGTTCTTCCACTGGTAGCGGGTCTCCAGGATGGTGCCCTCCACGATGCAGCCTCCGGGGAAGCGGAAGATGCCGGGGTGAAGGTCGTAGAGCGCCTGTGCCAGGTCGGCACGCAGGCCGTTCTCACGTCCCTTCCAGGTGTTGACGGGGAAGAGGGAGATGTGGTCCATGTCCACCGCACCGGCGGTGTTGAGCAGGATGCGCAGACGGCTGTGGGCGTCGGTGAAGGGGGCTACGAGGCGCAGCTCCACCTTCTTCCAGTCCTTGCCGCTGACTTCCACCTCTTGCTTCAGCTTATTGTTGTGGTGCGAGTCCACCAGCTCCACCTGCAGCTTCATCGGCGTGTCGGCGGTGGTGCGGGCGTAGAACGAGAGGCGGTAGGCCTCGTCCTTCTTCAGACCGATGCCTTTGAAGCCCTCGTTGTCGAGGCCGGCACGGGTGAGGGCACCGTCGTTGGTGATGCGCACGTAGTGGGGACAGCGGTCGAAGCAGGGGTTCTCGGTCATCACCTGCACGTTGCCGTAGGGCACCCAGCCCGTGAAGGGTTGGGGGAACTCGAAGGAGCGGTTCTTCACCAGCTCGGCGTAGAGTCCGCCGTCGGCACCGAAGTTGATGTCCTCGAAGAAGATGCCGTACATCGTCTTCTGTATCTGTGCCGTGGGCTTGGCCACGTTCACAGTCATCTGGCTGACGGCCTCTTGTGCCGACGAGAGGGTCGGCGCAAGGAGCATGGCCAGCGCGAATAGTTTACCTATATTATAATAGCGCATCATAGCGGGTTACTTAATTTCCAAGGTTACGATTGACTTTGCCGGCAGGGTGACGATGAGTTTGCCGTCCTTCACCTTGGCGTCCTTGAAGGCCACGGGCACCACCACGTCTTTCTTCTCGAAGGAGTTGAAGGCGCGGATGTCGTTGGCGGTAATCATCTCGCCAGTGACGGACTTCACCTTGGTGTCGTCCAGCGAGATGGTGATCTTCTGCGACTCGTCGAGGTCGATGTTGGCCAGGGAGACGTGGATGCGGCCCTGGGCGTCGCGTGAGGCGGAGGCGCTCACCATCGGCACGGTGCGGTTGTCGCGCACGGTCTTATGTTCGCAGAGCAGGTCGAGGGGCAGGTAGGTAGCGTCCTGGTGCACGTTGTACATCTTGAAGACGTAGTACGTGGGGGTGAGCACCATCTCCTTGTCCTTGGTCAGGATCATGGACTGCAGCACGTTCACTATCTGCGCGATGTTGGCCATCTGGATGCGGTCGGTGTACTTGTGGAACACGTTCAGCGTGAGGGCGGCCACCATGGCGTCGCGCAGGGTGTTCTGTTGGTAGAGGTGTCCGCGCACGGTGCCCGGCTCCTCGTCCCACCAGGTGCCCCACTCGTCGACCATCAGGCCAATCTTCTTATCCTTGTCATACTTGTCCATGATCTCGATGTGCTTCTTGATGACAGGCTCTATCTCGAGGCATTTGCCCATGGTCCAGTAGAAGTCGTCGGCGGTGAAGTCAGTTGCCGATCCCTTGCTGCCGCTCCATCCGGCGCAGGTGTAATAGTGCAGGGAGAGGCCGTTCATGCGGTGACCCACGTTCTTCATCAGCACCTCGGTCCAGTTATAGTCGTAGTCGCTGGCGCCGCTGGCGATCTTATAGAGTTGGTTGCCGGTGAAGTTGCGGCAATAGGTGGAGTAGCGACGATAGAGGTCGGAGTAGTACTCGGGACGCATGCTTCCGCCGCAGCCCCAGCTCTCGTTGCCCACGCCGAGGTATTTCACCTTCCATGCTTTCTCGCGGCCGTTCTTCTTACGCAGGTCGGTCATGGGGCTCTCGGCGTCGGAGGTCATGTACTCCACCCACTTGGCCAGCTCTTCCACCGAGCCGCTGCCCACGTTGCCGCTTATGTAAGGCTCGCAGCCCAACAGTTCGCAGAGGTTGAGGAACTCGTGGGTACCGAAGCTGTTGTCTTCCACCGTGCCGCCCCAGTTGTTGTTTACCATCTTGGCGCGGTTCTCGCGCGGACCGATGCCGTCCATCCAGTGATATTCGTCGGCAAAGCAGCCGCCGGGCCAGCGGAGCACGGGCACCTTCAGGTCCTTCAGCGCCTTCACCACATCGTTGCGGTAGCCGTTGGTGTTGGGGATGTTGGAGTTCTCGCCCACCCACAGGCCGCCGTAGATGCAGGTGCCGAGATGCTCGGCAAACTGGCCGTAGATGTTCTTGTTGATGATGTTCTTCCCTTGCTGGGGATGAATGCGGATCTCGGACTCCTGTTGGGAGTAAGCCGAAAGGGTTGTCAGGGCCATAGCGCCCGCCACAAGAATTGTGTTCTTGATGTTGTTCATGTTTTTAATGGTTTAAATTGAAACTGATATCTAATACCTATCCATTCGATGGATAATGACGTGGGCAAATATAATGTTTCTTTTTGAATGCGCTAGCATCCGCGCCACTAATTTACCTTCAATTCTTACGCTGGGCAGGGTAATTATTGTACGAGATACACTTCTGCCCCCGGTTTTGGCACTTCTACTTAACAAAGTTGCAAAATAATGGTTCAAATGGAGTGCACTTCGAATAAATGTTCTATATTTGCGGAACGAAAGAATTTAAAGTAAACAACTCTAATCTGACACGTACGGTATGGACTTTTCCCTCATTTATGCTCTGAAGGCCGACGCCTGGCTGACGATTGCCATCCTGGTGGTCATGTTTATCCTGTTGGCAAGGACCAAGATTCAAGCCGAGTTCATCTACATGGGGGCGATGGCTTGCCTCTTCATCACGGGCGTGCTCGACGCGCGCAAGACCTTCTCCAGCTTCACCGCCATCTCCGTGGTGACGCTGGCCACGCTCTGCATCGTGATGTCGGGTGTGGTCCATAGCGGGGCGCTCAGTTGGATTATCGACAAGACGCTGGGCAAGCCTAAGAGGTACACGACGGCGCTCATCCGCATGATGCTGACGGCCGCCATGTGCAGTGCCTTCGTGTTCGACTCGGTGGCCACCACCACCATGATGAAGAAGATAAAGGGATGGGCCAAGTCGCTCTCGCTGACTCCCTCCAAGCTGCTGTTGCCGCTGAGTTTCGCGGCCACGCTGGGAGGCATGTGCACCATGATAGGCTCGCCTAGCAACATACTCATCTACAGTCTACTCTATCACTATCAGGACTTGCAGAACCACGTGTTCACGCCCCTCGTTCCGGGCCTCTGCTGTCTGGTGGCGGGCATCCTGGTCATCCTCTTGACCCGACGCCTACTGCCCGAGCGCCGCACGGCACGCGACATTCTCGAGGAGATTGGCGAGTACACGGTGGAGTTCCTGGTGCCGGAGACGAGCGACCTAGCAGGTAAAAAGGTAGGCGAGGCCAACGTGCTGTTCGTCAACGGCGGACGGTTGATAGAGATCATGCGGGGCGAGGAGATGGAGATTATCTGCCCGGTGTCGCCCGACGAAATCATCCACGTGGGCGACCGGCTCATCTATGCGGGACAGGCGGACGTCATCATGGACATCCGCAACGACCACGAGCTGACGCTGGCGCAACCCATCCTCAGCACCAACGACCCGAAGCAGGAACACCAGTTCTACATGGCCTCGCTGCAGCACGACAGTCTGCTGGTGGGAGAGACCATGGAGTCGTGCGACTTCGAGGAGGTGCAGAACGCCGTGCTGGTGGCTGTCGTGCGCGAGGGCGAGCTGGTGGACGAGAACCCCTACAAGATAAAGCTCACCCACCAGGACGTGTTGCTGCTGGAAGGCTCGCCTAACCGCAAGCGCGTGTTGGAGAAGACCGCGTCGAGGGACCTCGTCTTCCTGGAGGAGCATGAGAAGCCTAAGAAAACCTTCCGCATCGCTCTGGCCATAGGCATCGTGGCACTGATGGTGTTGCTGGAGCAGTTCGGCTCCATGATACTGTTGCAGGCCGCGTTCCTGGCGGGGGTGCTGATGCTGATAACCCGCTGCTGCTCCACCACAGAGGCTTGGTACTCGTTCAACTGGAACACGATACTGGTCTTCGCCAGCTCGGTGGCGTTCGCCTTCGCCATACAGAAGACGGCCATCTCCTACGTGTTGGCCAAATGGATTGTCGGCCTGTGCGACGCTAACCCCATCTTGAGTCTTATCTGCCTCTGCCTGATGGCGAGCATCGCCACGGAGTTCGCCGCCAGCACCCTCATAACGGCCATCTTCTATCCGGTGGCCATGTCCACGGCGCTGACGCTGAGCGTGAGCTTCCTGCCCTTCGTGATCGCGCTGATGATAGCCAGCTCGTCGAACTTCATCTCGCCCCTCAGCTCGCCGAGCAACAAACTGGTCTACGGCGAGGGAGGCTACCGGACACTCGACTATCTGCCCGTCGGCATACTGATGAAGGTGGTGGTGCTGGCCGTGGAGGTGACCGCCATCCTCCTCTTCTTCGACATCTAAGGCAAGGCCGCTACCACTTCGCTGACCAGAGAAATTTATCTCCCTAGTCAGGAAAAAATATTTCCCTAGTTAGGAAAATAGAGAAGCCAAAGGTGGAGGCTCGAAATAATTATCTATATTTGCAAAGGCAAAAAACTCTCAACTACAAACAGACACACACATAAGCTATGGATTTTATCGTACTGACTTCCCTACTCTCCTCGCTGAAGGCTGAGGCATGGATTACACTTGCCATTCTCATTGTCATGTTCATCCTCCTGCTGAAGACGAAGATCCCTTCGGAGTTCGTCTACTTCGGCACGATGGCCAGCCTCTACATCACGGGGGCGCTCAGCGAGAAGGAGACCTTCTCCAGCTTCTCCACCATCGCGGTGGTGACCGTGGGTGTGCTCTACGTAGTGATGGCCGGCCTCATCCACACCGGCGTGCTCAACTGGGTGATTGACAAGACACTGGGCAAGCCCCGGCAATACTCCTCGGCGCTGTTTCGCATGATGGTGCCGGCGGCACTGTGCAGCGCCATCATATTCAACTCCGTAGTCACCACAGTGTTCATGAAGAAGATCAAGGCCTGGGCACGGTCGCTCAACCTGGCACCCTCGAAGATGCTGCTGCCGCTGAGCTACGCGGCCGGTCTGGGTGGTGTCTGCACCATCATCGGTACCCCGCCCAACATCCTGCTCAGCAGCATGGTGCGCCACGACCTGAGCATCCAGATGGACTTCTTCGCACCGTTCATCCCCGGCATCTGCTGTGTCATGGCCGGCATACTGGTCCTCATCTTGTTCAGACGACTGTTGCCCGACCGACGCACGCCCCAGGAGATTTTCGAGGAGGCGCACGAGTATACCGTGGAGTATCTGGTGCCGGAGGACAGCTACCTGGTGGGCAAGACCGTGGAAGAGACGAAACTGCTGATTGTCGAAGGCGGACGGTTGGCGGAGATTGTGCGCGACGGCAAGAAGGTGATTTGCCCGGTATTGTCCGATGAGACGATAGAGCAGGGCGACCGCCTGATCTACGCCGGACGGGCAGACGAGCTCATGCAGCTGAGGAAGACCCACGAGCTGGCCATGGCAGAACCCATCTTCAGTGTGAAAGAGCCAACCATGAAGCGTCAGTTCTACTCGGCCTCGCTGCAGCACGACAGTCTGTTGGGAGGCTACTCCATGAGCAACTGCGACTTCGAGTCGAACCACAACGCCGTGCTGCTGGCCGTGGTGCGCGAGGGCGAACTGCTCGACGAGAATCCCTATAAAGCGAAGCTAGGTTTCCAGGACGTGCTGCTCTTCGAGGGCAGCCCCGACCAGAAGCGTGTGTTGGAGAAGACCGCCGCCAAAGACCTCATCTTCGTGGACTCTATCTACTCGCCCAAGTATGGTGTACGCACGCTGGTGTCGTTCCTCATCGTGGTGGCGATGATTCTGCTGCAACACTTCGGTGTGATGACGCTGCTGCAGTCGGCCCTGCTAGCCGCCGTGGCCATGATGGTCACCTACTGCTGCACCACCACCCAGGCTTGGCACGCCATCAACTGGAACACCATCATGATATTCGCCAGCTCCATCGCCATCGCAGTGGCGGTGCAACACTCGGGCATCTCCTACCTGATAGCCAAGGAGATAGTCACCATCAGCGGCTGGAACCCCATAGCGGCCATCGTCTGCATCTGCGTGTTGGCCAGCATCACCACGGAGTTCATCACCGACACTGCCGTGGCCGCCATCTTCTATCCGATAGCACTGACGACGGCCCTGCTGCTCGGCCAAGACGCCGTGCCGTTCATGATCGCGCTGATGATAGCGGTGTCCACCTGCTTCGCCACCCCCATAGGCGCACCCAGCAATCGGTTGGTCTACAGCGAGGGCGGCTACCACCCCAACGACTATCTGGCCGTCGGCATCCTGATGAAACTGGTGACCCTGGTAGTGAGCATCACCGTCATCTCGCTGCTCTACGACTTGTAACGACCGGAGGAGAAACAGAAAACAATAGAGGAAAATCACTGAACAACATAGTACCAGAACCGCTGCTCCAGCCTATGCTAGGGCTAAGCGGACAACAAATTTCAGATTACAGATTACAGTTATGAGAAAGAACTTCTTGACAGGGGCTCTATGGAACGGGGCGCTGCTCGTCTTACTCTGCGGCAACAGCCTCGGCACGAAGGCTCAAGAGGCCACCCCCTTGAACCGCGACTTCGAAGTGACGGGCGGCATAGGTCTGGTGTTGCCTGCCGTGGACAGCGACAAGAGCAACTTCGTGAGCAAGAACGGCAACCACTGTGGCTACGCCCTGCTGGCGGAGGGACGCTACCATCTCTCCGACGTGGTGGGTGTGGGCCTGCAGTACGACTACCTGCGCTCGGCCAAGTTCAGCGACAAGATGCACGTTCACTACGTGGGGCCGAACGTATCGTTGCGCCACCTCTTCAGCGACGACACGCAGGCGGTCTACATCAGCGCCGGCTGTGGATTCCTCAACTATCAGGACCGCGTCTACCCCTCGGGCAACCACAGCGCCAGTGTCTACAACAAGAACTATTTCGCCGTGGCCGCCGGCGTGGGCTATCAGTTCCGCCTGACCAACGACTTGGCCGGCACCGTCCGCATCGACGTGCTGACCGCCGACTGGTTTGTCAACCCCGATGGCCGCCTCTATAATCCCCACCCCGACTACGACGACCACAAGAACCACAACTGGTTCGACAACGACATCACCTTCTTCCAGCTAAGCCTCGGCCTCACCTTCGGCTTCGGTGAATAACCGTAGGCTTCCGTCGGCTTGAGCGGACGCTCCGTGGAGAGGCAATTCACCCTCTCCCGGAAACTACCCTTCGCATCGCCCAACACAATCGATTGTATGAGCCAAAACAATCGATTGTCTTGGGCAAAACAATTACATTGTTTTTGGCCACACGAGGTATAGCATTTTTATGTATAAGAAAGGGCTGAGGTCATCAAAATATGATTGGTTTTGTAGTATGTAGCTCCCCTATTAACGAGTATATAGGTCGTTTAGACAGTGACTTTATACGGCGAAATTAATGCCTTATTTTATATATGAGGAGAGAACTCCTAATCGGAACTTGCACCATTGGTTCCGATTAGGAGCTCTCCTTTATATCTCTACGGAAGTTACTCCTCTAGCAATCCATTGTGGAAGGTGTAGACGTGCAGCTGATTGCCGTCAGCGTCCCAGTGGGTGGAGGTGCCTTCGGCCACGTAACCATAAAAGGGGCGCTTCAAGTCGCGGGCCTCGGGACGGAGGTTCCAGTGCGACTCCACCTTCTTCTGGCCGTTGTCCCAATATTGTGTCCACACGCCTGTGTTGGTGGCGAGATTGCGCTCCCAGGTCCACTTCACCGTACCGTCCTCGGCCCAGAAGGTCTCCGTGCCGGACTTGCGGCCGTTCACGTAGGTCACCTGGTGCTGCAGCTTACCGCTCGGGTAATAGTCGCACATCTCGCCATGGAGCAGGTAACGACCGTTCGGACAGATGCGTGCGCTCCATTTACTCTTCACCGTCCCCTTGTCGTACATCTCGGTGTAGCTCTTCACCTCGCCGCCCTCGGTCTCTGGAGCGATGTCGCCCGCGTCGGAGAGCAACCACGCCTCGTTGAACTCATAGTGGATGGGCGGATAGTTAGAGGTGGTGAGCAGATGAATCACCCCATTGGGAGCCTGGCGCACGGTGGTGTAGCCCAACGAGCCGTACGGCGGACGATGGTGCTGGGGCAACTGCACGGGCAGCGGTTTGATGTGCCACGTCTTGCCGTTGTCGCTGGACAGGGCGGCAAAGCAATCGTTGCCATACTGCCACCCCGTGGGCGGAGCAATCTTCTTCTTGTGCATATACGAGTCGCTCACGAACAGCAGATTGCCCGAGGCCAAGCGGATGAGGCAGGGACGCTGCACATTGCCCAGTGCCGGGAAGGCCGAGGCGGTAGAGGCTTCCCACGTGGCGCCCCAGTCGTGCGAGATGTTCTGCGGAGTCCATCCGTCCAC
>CAVFUK010000085.1:0-21515 GCA_963625535.1 Anaerovoracaceae bacterium
GCTTTGGTATTCAATTGTTTTTCCTTCTGCAAAAGCCTTGATGATAGGCAGCAGTCGTTTTGCTTCGTCTCTTGTCATAATCGTTTTGTTTTTAAATTTGGTTTATAATCAGTTTAAAAATATGTCGTATTTGGCCATTCTTTTGCGATTTGCGGGACTTTCACCGCTTCTGCGGTCACTTTATCACCCCGCCACAAAACAAGGCCGCAAATCGCCTAATTTTACGTTCCGGCTCAGAACGGAGGATCTTCCTCGTCGGTCGTGAAGTCGAGCGTCGCCATCTCTTCAGCCTCCTTCAGGCGCTCACGCAGTTCCTCGTCGAGGTAGTTCGTGTTGTCCCAGGCCGGGTCTTTCCCGTGAGTGAAGGGCACGTAACGGCCGTTGTTGAGGTTGTACTTGAAGAGGGCCGTGCCGCACTCGCCAAGGTGACGGAACTTCACCTTCTGGACGTGCACCTCGACGTAGTTCTCGGCCCTGTTCCGGTGCACCACCAGTCCGAAGTCGGCTTTGTTGAAGAAGTTGGCCGAGCCGCTGATGTCGTACAGCGTCGGGGCTTCGATGACCCCGTCCTTGTTCCTGGGCTGCTTCGTCGGGTGCGCCATGAGGATGATCAGGATGTCGTTCCGCTGGGCGAAGTTCGTCAGCCGGTCGAGCAGCTCGCTGATGTACTGCGTCTCGCTCCGTGAGCCCTGCTCACTTTCGAGGCGGTTGTACGGGTCGATGACCAGCGCCTTGATGCCACGGCGGCGGACGAGGTATTTCGCTTTCTCCAGGATGCTCTCGGCCTTGAAGTTGTCGGCCGGGTTGATGAAGAAGAAGTTCTTCTCCAGATGTTCCTTCACCTGACGGTACTCTCCCAGCGGGAGCGACGACCGCCCGAAACGCTTGCCCGTCAGCTTCTCGATGAGCTTCGAGGCGTGGTACGAGAAGGGCGAGTTCTCGGGGCTGAAGTAGGCCGCCCGCCATCCGTAGCGGAGGTTGAGCCGCACGACGATCTCGTCGATGAACTCCGACTTTCCGCTTCCGGGGATTCCCGTCACGATGCAGAGGCGTTTCGTCTCGAAGGAGCAGAGGCGGTCGAAGTTGTCGTGGCCGATGGTCACGCCCCGCTGCCATCCGTTCTCGAAGAGTGCGTCCAGCGACTGCTCGAAGTCCGTCACCGTGAACACGCCTTCCATCTTCGTCTCGGGAGCGTCCTCGAGGCACTTCAGCAGGCTCTCACGGCCGTACTTCATCAAGTGCTCGTTGGCATCCTTGCAGCCCTCGCCGTATTCGAGCACCCGGCAACGCTCAGCGCCGAACCTGCGCAACAATTCATCCCGCAGGAGGACTCCTTTCGTGTCCGTGTCCGAGGCGATGAAGATGGTCTCCTTGTCGTCGAAGTATTCCTCGATGTAGTCGTCCAGATAGTCGAGATTGGCGTTCGCCCCGTTCGGCACGCTGACCACGTCGTGGCGGCCCACCTCGTAGAAGCTGATGGCATCAATTTCGCCTTCGGTGATGATGCACTCCTTCGTCCCTTTTATCGAGTCGATGTTGTAGGGGAGCAGCTTCGCCCCGCTGACGAGCTTGAAGCACTTGTCGCCCGTGCGGAACTTCGTGTTCACGAGCTCGCCGCCGAGGTAGTAGTTGAACTGGACGGTGTTGGCCTCGGCGTTCTTCTGAGGCATCCATTCCAGTCCCTCCGTCACCTTCATGGCCTCGAGGGTCGCCTGGCTGATGCCACGGCCCTTGAACCATGCGAGAGCCCTGTCGGACATCGGGGCTGATGGCCGTGGCGCAGGCTTGCGGTACGTCTTCTGCTGATGGCGCACCTGCGAGGCTTGATACCACGGCTGCTGTTCCATCCACCGGCGCTTGCCCTCGGGCGAGGGGTCGAACGTCGATTCCTGGAGGCTACCCGACCAATAGCAGTAGAAGCAGTTCCACACGCCGTTGTCCAGATCCACGGAGAGCGACTTGTCGAAGCGGTGCGTCCGTGTCCCGTTCTTCACGCACTCCGGGCAGACGGTCTTCACGTTGCCGTGCGTCCGCCCGTAGGGTATCTCTATGCCGTAGTCGCTGAATGTTTTCATAGCATAATCCACGTTTGAGATTCAGAGCTCCACTGGTATTTCTCGCCCGGACGGGGAGGCGCTGCGGGCGGAACGGTGTAGCGTCCCGTGCCGTAGGTGCGTCGGCCCGTCTGCGTGTCGATGAACTCACCCACACCGAGCGTGATGTCGCCCTGACAGAGCGCTTCCGCCGACGGCCGCAGGGGTTTGTCGTCGTATTTCCCGTTGATGACCTTGTCGGGGTTCTCGGCGTTCTTGAACAGCCAGTCGAAGTCCGCCCGCCAAAGGTTCTTGTTCTCGCCGCAAAGGAAAGGAGTCTGCGCCACCCGTGTGAAGAGGGCCTGCGCCCAGGCGATGGCCACCTCGTCGTCGCCCCACACCCGGAAGTCCTTCAGCCGGCTCTCTATCTTCGCCCGCCTCGTGGCGCTGCGGGTCGACACCTTCGGAAGAACCTCTCCGCAGATGGCGTTCCACGAGTCGAATATCGACTCATATAGAGAAACTTGTTTCTCTTTACTTTTCTTTACTTTACTCTCCTTTACTTTACTTTCTTCTCCTTTGTTATCGGGTGTTATAACGGTGTTATTACTCTGTAATTGTTTGTTATCAAGATTACCCCAGCGGACCGCCATCCCCGCCTTCCCTGCGAGTGAGCGCTTTTCTCGGAGCTCAACGACATCTGATAGGCGACGTTTATGCGCTGCACTATACAGGCACTCCCCATTATCTGTCAATTGAAGCAGTTCGAGTTGGCGGCAATAATCGACGATTTCACGCAACTCCTTCACACTTATCTCGAAGTCCGCCGCCAAGAGATCTTGATTCAGCGGCCTGTAGTCAATTTCGAAGAAGTCGGCATCCGTCAGCGTCTCGAGAAGGTAGTTCCACACGGCGTAGCCAGTGTGCCCGAACTTCCGCCTCAGAGCTTTCACCTTCACGTCATTCCGCATGTCAGCGTCATGGGTGAAATACTCAGCGTTGTTTTTCTTTGGTCTTGTCATACTGTTTTCAGTTAGAAATGCTCCGGGCGTAGGGCTAACCACGCAAACAGTAGCGTTGGAGTGGCTTTCGCCCGCTCCACCCATACCCGGAGCTGAATATTGTTCTGTTCTCGCTTGCATCTTCGTCTGTTATTCGGTTGGTTCTTGCAAACTTACAATGATTATTCGGTAAGCACTAACTTTCGGGGCTGATTCTTTTGATGTCTCCCGTCGCAGGGCTCTCCGTCGGGCGCTTCGCCTGCAGGCTCTTGATGAGCTTCCGTGCGAGCCGCAGGGTGTTGGCCTCACGGCTGCTGGTCGTCGAGAGCCGTCCGCAGAGCAGCGTCAGGTATCTGACCGCCTCGTCCCGTTGTCCGTTCGTGATGAGAATCATCCTTCGCTCCTCCCCTTGGTTATTTCAGTAGAAAGCGGCGTGAGCCTTGCGTGGTCACCATATAGTCCTTGGCCATCTCGGGGTGGTCCTTCGTGAAGGCCTTCGCATCGAACTTCTCGCTCGGCTTGGGCGACTTCCACGAGGCGATGACCTGCCCGCCGTAGCTGATGGCCTCCGCATCGCCGAATGCCAGTTTGATGCGGTTCTCCCACTCCTCCTTCTGAGCGTCCAGGGCTGCGATCTGCTCCTTCAGCTCTTTCAAGTGACTCACGTCCTCGTACACCTCCTCGGGTATCTCGATGATCTTCCCGTCCGTGTGGCGGCCATACTTCAGCATCACGTCCTGCACGGCCTGCGCCTCGGGCTCTGCGTTACCCAGTATGTTGTCCGTCCAGAACTTCGTCACCTCCTCCTCTATCCAGGCGAAGAAGTCGGGCACGAGGGTGATGTCCTTGTAGCCGAACTCCCTTCCGGAACAGAGCCATGCGAGGCTTCCGTGTTCGAGCCGTGCCACGCCTAATTGATATTGGACCTGCACGAACCAGTGCTTCGGAAGGTCGTCCTCGTCCACCTTCATCTGTGTGGTCTTGCACTCGAGGATGCCCTTGTTCTGAGCGCTGTGGGGCATGTCGGCGAGCCAGTATGTGCGGTCGGGGCTGACTCGCATGTAGGGCTTCTCGGTGTCGACGATGAGCCAGTCAATAGCGCTGCGCTTGATGACCTCACGCCCCGTTGCGTCGTGCCAGAACTGGCTCACTGCGTCCTCCAGGTAATGGCCCGCCTTCATGGCGAAGGTCTCGTCCTTGGCCTTGTCGATTCCCTTCTTCCGTCGCCAAAGCTGATAAGGGGTTTCCCACGGGTTCAGTCCGAGGATGGTAGCCACCTCCGATGAACCGATTCCTTGCTGCCGGTGTTGCAGCCACTCTGCCCGGTCTTTCGGGCGAATAATCTGTATACTCATTTCTTAAAGATTTTGTCAAGTTCGTAGGGTAAAAAGTCGCTGATGTAGCACCAGCGGATAATCTCAGTGTCGGGCGAGTTGAGCATCAGCCCGTAGAAGGCCGTCACGGCCAGCACGTCGCCCGTCGTGCGGCTGCGGACGATGAAGAGCGTGCCTTCGTAGTCGTCGGGCTTCTCGTCGTCCTTGTGCCACATCTTGTCAATGTAGTCCTCCACGCCCGTCATGAACGACTCACGGACGATGCGCCAAGCGTAATGTATTGTCGGGTCGTAGGCTTCCATGCTCTTGTTGGCGAGCGCCAGCAGTTCCTGTTCTTTCATCGCTCGCCCTCCTTGCCTTTCGTCTCAGCGCCGGCAGCCGTCGCCTGGTTCATGGCCGCAGCCACCTTCTGTTTCTGTTCCTCGGCCTTCTGACGGGCCTTGTCGGCCATCGTCTTCGAGTCGGCCGTGTGGGCCTTGAAGGTCTCCTGAACGGTGGTCGTCCCCTCCTTGATGGCGTTCGCCAAGCCTCGGAGCTCGAACACCATCTGGCTGTCAATCTGCTCCACCGAGCCGATGCCGCAGTAGGCGAGCAACTCAGCCAGTGTGACCCCTATCTTCGAGTAGTAGCCGATGAGGTTCTGACGGCGTGTCTCCAGGTCCATCGACTTGCCCATCGCCACGTCCTTTATCTCGTTGATGACCTTCTTCGTGATGGCCTTCGGCACTACCTTCAGCACGGCGTTGCGGAAGGCGATGGCCGCAGCGGCGTTGCCCGTCACCACCTGCATGTCCTCGGAGTAGGTGCGGCCGTTGCGGTCGGTGATCTTCCGCTTCACCTCCACGCTGACGGCGAGGTTCGTCTCCAGGTCGTGGCAGAGCCCCTGCGCCGTGATGGTGCGCCCGTCGTTGCCGATGATGCGTGTCTGCACCCGGAGGTTGCCCCATGCCGAGGCGATGATCTCAGCCAGTCGGACGCTGATGCCTTCGATGACGCTCGCTCCGTCGCCCTGTCCACGCCGTAGGGCGTAGAAGCAGTCCTCGGCCGTCTCCGTGTCCATGGTGGCGTAGGTCTTGATTCTGTTCAGTACTGTATCCACGTCTCTCGGATACTGTTTGGCGGTGGCAATCTGTATGTCCACCTCCGCCCGGTTGATTGCGTTCAGCATATCAGCCTGTTTCACTTCGATGATTTCACTCATAGTCTTGTATAAAATTAGTGTTTACATGTGTCGAATAACGTCAGCTTATGCGGCTCGTAGTCCGCCCAGCGCTCGGGGTCTGTCGTGCAGATGTAACAGCCGTGCACCTTCATCCGGTGTACCTTCTTTCCGCTCGTCTCCACCCGCTGCTTGGCCGTCTGAAGAGCCTCCTCATCCTTCTGCCGCTGCGTCACGGACTCTGCCCGCAGGCGGAACATCGACTGTCCGAGACCCTCGTTCGGGTTCTTCTCCTCGCTCTTCTTGTCGTTCTTCCTCTCGTCTTTCATAGTCTTCACGTGTTTTCGGGTTCAACGATTAGTGGCTACGTAGGTCGTGGCAAGGCTGTCGATTTCGGCTTGGGTCTTCACCTTCGTCTTCTGCATCCAGTCGTTCAGCTCCGCCTTGTTGAAGCGGAGGCTGTTGCCCTGCTTGCAGTGGGGTATCGCCTTGGTAGAGGTCAGCATGTAGAGGTGTCCCTTGCTGTAGCCGGTGATGATGGCCGCCTCGTCGATGTCGAGCACTTCCTTCACTCCGATGGCCGTCATCCGGTCTATGCGTCTCAGCTGGTCACCCAGTTGGTCGATGTGGTTCATCAGACTGTTCAGCGTCTGCATGATGTCTTCGTGTGTCTCCATACGTCAGTCCTCCGTGATTAGTCGTGTGATAAACTTCGGCATGTAGCCGTTTCTGTAAAGGGCTCTCCCTGCGAGGATGCAGAGGTAGATGGCCGTCAGCGCCCCGAGTTTCATCAGCGCCCACTGCACGAGGCTCATTGGGCGTGAGGGGTTCTCTTCGCCAAGCAGGCAGATGACCGCCAACATCCCGAGGACGCTCAGTGCGACGAACGCCGCCCAGTAGATAATCTTCTTCGCTTTCATACGGCAGCCTCCCTTCTCGCTTGCACCCGCTTGCGGATGTCATAGATTGTGCCGGCACTGTAGATGCCGTACTTCTTCATCAGCTGCTTCGTGACCATTGTTTTGCTCTGCTGGGGGAGTGCAGTCATCTCTTCCCACTCCTTCACGATTGCCAGGTCTCGCTTGTCTCGCTTCTCCTGGAGCTCTGTTCTCAGTTTTTTCGTTTCGCTCATACTGTTATTATTTATTAAAACCTTGTTCTTGCGTTATCGGTTTATATCCGCTAAAATTTCCGTTTCCGTATCTTTGTGCGGTTATTCTTCCGTAACCGCTGCAAATATAAAACTATAATTCTGATACAACACCATTATAGTTTTGATTTATATCTGTATTTAATATTTATTAATATTTTACGTTATGGATACAGCGATTAAAGACAGAACTATTGAATTCGTGAGGCATAAAGGACTCACTATGAAGGCTTTTGAACAGAAATGCGGCTTGTCAACTGGCTACGTAACATCGATGAGAAAAGGATTCGGCTCTGATAAGTTGAGTAATGTTCTGACAGCCTTCCCCGATTTGAACAGAGATTGGCTCTTATATGGCGAGGGCGACATGTTAAAGGGGAATGTGACGCAGAATGGCAATCATACGCAGAACGCAAATGGTAACGGAATAACCCAAACAGTTTCTTCGACAGCCAACGAGACTTCTCTGATAAACGAAATAGCGGAAATGCGGAAACTCGTCCAGGAGCAAGTTCGTAACAATCAAGACCAGTTCAATCGATTCATGACAATAATCGATAGACTGACTCAAAAGGACTGATTTGTGGCGTCAAGAAAAATGCCCAGTTAGGAAAATATATTTTCCCAGTTAGGAAGATGAAAATTCCCGGTCAGAGAAAAAAAACACACCTATAATATATAAGGAGAAAGAAAGAGATGAACGAACGATTGAGACAAATCATCCGCTACAAGACGAGAGGCCGTCAGAAGGACTTCGCCGAGCTCTGCGGATGGACACCGCAGTATGTGGCGAAGCTGCTCCGTGGTGAGAACTTCGGACTGCGGCCCGTCATCACGCTCCTGCAGACGTTGCCCGAGGTCAACGCCCGATGGCTCCTGCTTGGCGAGGGAGAGATGCTCTGCGCCGACAAACGGGCCACGCTCCAGCGTGAGACGCTCGGCAGGGTGCAGGCCATGCTCGAGCTGGAGCAGTACATCCCAGTGATGTCACCCGAAGAACTGCGCACCTACGAGACCGCTCTCACGACGGGCACGATGCCCCTTTACAGCCTCGACACGCTCGCCCGATGGGAGCGACGGGCCGATGAACACAGAAAGGATCTGGAGGCGAGATTCGCCGCCGCAAACGCTAAATCAGAGGAGTTATGCAGACAGAAGACAGTCAAAAGATAATAGGCCGTTTTTTCGAGGCCCTCTATTACCTGAAGGAGCAGAAGGTCATCCGTGGCAAACAGACCTTCACTCGCCAGTTCGGCATCAACCGATGGAACATGAACACCCTGGAGAAGGACCACTCACGTGACATCTTCCAGCCTGCTTGGCTCACCTATCTCGTCGAGGAGTACGACATCTCCGCCAAGTGGCTGCTCACGGGCAAGGGGGACATCATGTCGGCGGCAAAGCGGAAGGAAAAGAAATAGACCATTTTCGTGAACCCACGGAGATGGTCCGTTCCTCAAAGGTCTTCCACGGCTTTCCACAGACTTCCACAGACTTCCACGGCTCTCCCTCACATCATACAGGACCGTGTACGTTTCAGCGTCATCCGTGTACGTTTCAGCGTCATCCGTGTACGTTTCCATGGATTTCCACGAATGTCCGTGAACGTCCACCGATGTCCGCACATGGTCACTTCCCCCCGTCGTCCTCCTTCGTGAGGATGGAGGGGATACCGGCCACGGCCGCCTGCTTGTTCTTGTCGAGCACCCGTGCGTAGATCTGCGTGGTCGAGAGGTCACGATGCCCGAGGAGTTTCGACACCGTATAGATGTCCGTCCCAAGGTCGAGCATCATCGTGGCGAACGTGTGGCGTGCGCAGTGGAAGGTTATCTGCTTGTTGATGCCCGCCCGGGCGACCCATATCTGTATGGCCTTGTTCGTGCACGACGGGCTGTGAAGGTCGGGGAAGACGGCTTCGTCCGGGTCCCCACGCTCGCCCATCAGCGCCAGGGCCTCACGGTTGATGTCAAGATACTCCTGCCCGTGGGTCTTCTTCTGTCGGAAGATGATCCGAGCGAACTCCCCTTGCTGATACACGTCTCCCCAGCGCAGCCGCAGCACGTCGCTCCTCCGCAGTCCCGTGAGGCACGAGAAGAGGAACGCCGCCTTTATCTGCGGGTAGTCGCACTCCGCCTGAGCGAGCCGTTTCACCTCGTCGATGGTCAGATACATCCGAGTCCCCTCCTCCGCCTTGAAGCCCTCAATACCCCGCAGCGGGTTCGTCTCGATGATGCGCTCCTCGAACGCCTGGTTGATGCAGGCCCGCAGTTTGTTGAAGTACGATGCCTTGCTGTTTCGGGCGAGTGGTTCTTCCTTCAGTCGTTTCCGGTTGTCGTGCGCCCACGCCTTGGCCTTGTTCTCGAGGTAGTCCTTGAAGCCTTCCACCCATTCGGGCGTGATTTCGGCGAAGGTGATGTCCTTCCGCTTCTCGTAGCGCTCGAGATGGTGCAGGCAGGAGAACCAGTTTCCCCAGTTCCCTTTGCTCTCTTCATCGCCGAGCCGCTTCCGGCACATCGCCCTGTAATAGTCGAAGAATCGTACCGTCCCCGCTCCGTTTGTCTTGAATCCGTACTGCCCGTTGCGCAGTTCGACGAGCCGTTTCGCACGGATAGCCTCCGCAAGGCTCATCGTCTCCCGGTTCTTCTCCTTGTCGGCTTTCGTCCGCTCGGGGACGATGTACAATCTCAAATATTCGTAGGACCTCCGTCCGTTCACGTAGATGTCCAGATAGAGGCTCGTCAGCCCCGACGGCGTTTTCCGCTGCCGGAGTCTGATAGGTTCTTTCGATAGTCCCATACTTGTTGCTTTGTTGTTTCTTCTTTCTTCTGAGCAACAAAGTAACAACGAAAAAACAACAAACGTGATGTAACGTGTATGAAATTAGGAAAGTTTTGCAAGCCTCCGAAACTTCGATGCATCGGCCGTTCTTTTCGTTTCGTTTATTTCCGTCTTACTTCCTCTTTTATCCCCGTTTTCGAGGTCTACTTTCCGATGCAGAACCGGGAGAAGATGGATCCAAGGACTTCGTCGGTGGTGATTTCTCCTAGGATGTCACTCAGGTAGTGGATGCACTCGCGGATGTCCTGCGACAGGAGGTCACCGGGGAGGTTGCTCTCCAGGCCCAACTGAATGCGGTGGACGCAGTCGAGCACGTGAACCAAGGCTTCATAGTGACGCACGTTGGTGACGATGACGTCGTTGGGGTTAATCTCAGGCAGAGCGGCGGCTTTCAGCAGCACATTCTCCAAGGCGGCAATGTTCTCCTTCCGTTTGGCGGAGATGAAGAGGCGCTCGGCACCCACCAACGCTCCTCTATCATCTTTGTCTTGGACGGAATTTCTTTCCTCACCCACCAAAGCCCCAAGAGCCTCCTTTTCGGATGGTACATGGCCTTCTAATGACACAACATTTTCTTTCGTAGAGCCGGACAGTTCCGATGCTCCAAACGACTCATCGGCCAAGGCGGCGAGGAACTCCCTCTGTGCGTCGTCTATCAAATCAGTCTTGTTGAAGAGGAGCACCAGCTTCTTGCCCTCGCAGTGGGGACGAATCTTAGCTAGCAGAGCGCGATACTGAGCGGGCGTGGTGGTAGCGTCTATCACCCATAGGACAATGGAGGCTTGGTCCAGCTTCTTGAAGGTGCGCTCGATGCCGAGGGTCTCTATGGTGTCCTGCGTGTCGCGGATGCCGGCGGTGTCGATGAAGCGGAACGTGACGCCTCGGAGATTCACCGTGTCCTCTATGATGTCGCGCGTGGTACCGTGGATGTCGCTCACGATGGAGCGGTCGTCGTTCACCAACAGGTTGAGGAGGGTGGACTTGCCGGCGTTGGTGTCGCCGATGATGGCTACAGGGATGCCGTTCTTCACAGCGTTGCCCACACTGAAGGAGTCGACAAGTCGCACGATGAAGGTTTCCATCTGAGCCGCCAGTTCCTTCAACTTCTGCCGGTCGGCAAACTCCACATCCTCTTCGCTGAAGTCCAGCTCCAGCTCGATGAGGGAGGTGAAGTCGAGCAACATACCGCGAAGCTTCGCCAACTCGGCACTGAATCCGCCCCGCATCTGGCTCATAGCCAAGCGGTGGGACGAGGCGTTGGTAGAGGCTATCAAGTCGGCAATGGCCTCAGCCTGACTCAGGTCCATCTTGCCGTTGAGGAAGGCCCGCTGGGTGTACTCACCCGGCTGTGCGCTGCGGCATCCGTGTTGTATGAGCAGTTGCATCACCCGCTGCAGGATGTACGACGAGCCGTGGCACATAATCTCCACCGAATCCTCACCCGTGAAAGAGTGTGGAGCATGGAAGATGTTCACCAGCACCTCGTCGATGACTTCTTCACCGTCCACAATCTGCCCGTAGGCAATGGTGTAGGCGGCACGCTGGGCAAGCGGTTTGCCCGGCGAGCGGAACACTTGGTCTGTGATGTTGATGGCATCCGGTCCCGAGACACGGACGACGCCAATGGCTCCTCCCTGGGCGGTAGCTATGGCACAAATGGTATCTTCACTAATCATGCTGCAAAATAACTAAGAATGCTGCAGTCGGACAAATTTTAGCCTTTGATTCACTTTCACCGATAGCACGATAGAGAATATTTGACGCAAAGCGGGGAATCAGCGTAGGCAACGCAAGGGAGCAAGCACAGCGCCGCAGCGGCACACGGAAGAGCTGTCGGCGCAGAAATGGCAAGCGACCAAGCACATTGCCCGCTTGGGTACAAAATGAAAGTTAGCTATCAGAAAATCCTATGATACTATCGGTACATTTAATCAATTTGTCTATTCAGCACCCGATGAGTAGCTCTACCTTTGCGGCCGAAAAACAAAAACAACAATCAATCATGGAAAATCTAACAGTAATTACCTCAATGCTCAGCAGCTTCGCGCCTATCTCCATCTTAGCCGGCGTAGCACTGACACTGCTGCTTGCCATCGGAAAACAAGCGACCAACCAATGGATGAAATTCAACAACAAATACCACATCATCACCTACGGATGTGCTGACGATGTAGAATCTGACTTCTATGACGACGATGAACTGTAACGACGAACAATCGGCGCACGAACACTTGAAGACCATAGGAAAGTTCGTGGCGGACTACGCCTCCACCCTATTCTCCTACGGGGCCACGACCATCCGCATAGAGAAGAGCATCGAACGCATCGCCCGGAAATACGGAGCCGACGTGCAGCTGACCGTGTTGCCCATGCACATCATGGTGACCGTGTGGGACCAGGACCACGAACACTCCTACACCATCAACGAGAAGGTGAAGGGCAACGGCATCGATTTCGACAAGAACACGCAGTTGAGCAAGCTGAGCTGGACCATCTTCGACAACGACCTTCCGCTGGAAGAGGCGCAACGGACGATGAACGACATCGTGCGACTGCCACGCCTCGACCCCTTTCTGGTGACGATGCTCACGGGAGCCGCCAACGCATCGTTCTGCAAACTGTTCGGGGGCGACTGGATCTCGATGCTCATCGTTTTCGTAGCCACCATCTGCGGATTCTACCTAAAGAACAAGTTGCATGGCCAGTGGCAGTGGGACCTGCGGCTGGTGACCATCCTCTCCGGCTGCCTTGCCACGGTGATAGCCAGCGCGGGCTACGTATTCCACATCGGCTCCACTCCCGACATCGCGTTGGGTACGGGCGTGCTGTTCCTCGTCCCCGGCATTCCCTTCATCAACTCCGTCAACGACCTAATAAACGGCCATTACATCTGTGCCTTCAGCCGCTTCACACAGGCTTCCATCACTACGGTCTGTCTGTCGTTGGGGCTTTGCCTTGGCTATCTGATCATCAACATACACATCGTCTAATGAATATCCTTGATTTACTACAAGACGGCTGTTTCGCCGCCATCGCCGCCATCGGGTTCGGCAGCATCAGCAACGTACCTTTCCGCAGCTTCTCGGGTTGCGCCATACTGGCGGCGTTGGGCCACGCCTTGCGTTCACTGTTGATGGGCGGATGCGGATGGTTCATCATCGGAGCGAGTTTTGCCGGCGGTCTGCTCATCGGCCTGCTCTCCATCCCCATGTCGCGCCGTTGGCACTGTCCGGCGGAGGCCCTCTCCTTCCCTGCCCTGCTGCCGATGATTCCGGGAATGTACGCCTACCGCAGCGTGCAGTCGCTCATGATGTGTCTGAGGGACAACGGCATGGAATCGTTCACCCACTACTTCATGTTGTTCAACTACAACTGGGCGGTCTGCGTCATCACCATCGCCTTGATGGTAATCGGCGTGACGGTGCCTATTTTCGTCTTCCGGAAGAATTCTTTCTCCGCCACACGATGAATGACGTTCGAAATAATTACTTTTGCAGAAACAAGAATGGTTCACATGGAATTACGACAGTTACGTGTCTTCATCAAGGCCGCCGAGACACTGAATTTCTCCGAAGGGGCCAAGGCGCTCTTCATGACGCAAAGCTCTTTCTCACAAAACATCAAGCAATTGGAGGAGGAGCTGAAGATTCAACTCTTCTACCGCAACAGCCACGAGGTGACGCTGACGGAAGCCGGCAAGGAACTGCTGCCCTACGCGCGAAGCACCATCCAGCAGAGCGACAACTGCGTCAATCTAATGAACGACCTCAACAATCTGCAGTGCGGCACGCTCGACATCGGCGTCACCCATTCGTTCAGCCAGATAAGCGTTGTCACCATCGCTGAGTTCATGAAAGCCTATCCGGCCATCAAGTTGAACGTGATTTACAAGACGATGGGCGAGCTGTTTGACCTGCTCATGCAGCACAAACTGGACTTTGTGCTCTCCTACAAACCGCTCAGCTCGTTCCCGCAGATAGAGTCGCACATCTTGTTCGAGGACCATCTGTCTGTCATCGTCAACCAAAGCCATCCGCTGGCCAAGGAGCGGAAGGTGAAGCTGGACGACCTGCACAAGTTCCCACTAGCGCTCCCCGCCAAAGGCTTGCAGGCCCGCAATGCGCTGGACCGCATCTTGGAGGAGAACAAGGTGACGCTGGATGCCCGTGTGGAGCTCAACCAGGTGACTCCCCTGCTGCGTATGGTGCGCAAGTATCAGATAGCCACCGTCCTGTCGAGCACAGCGGTCAACCTCGATCCGGACCTGAAGTCCATCCCCATCGACTTGCCCCACTGCGAGATGGAGGGTTCGTTCCACATGCTGAAGGATGCTTACCGCAAGGCTTCGGCCAAGGAGTTCATCCGCATGCTGATGGAGACGGACGAGGTGCGCCAACTGCGCGGGAAATGGTTGCTGTAACGGGGAAGGATAAATAATTGAGATGCCTTGCGGCGAAAGCCGGAAATTGTTGTACTTTTGCAGCCATAATGCGAAACAGACACATCGATGACGAAAACCTGTAATCTGCTCATTGCTTTATTTTTGTGGTGTGGTGTGGCTACGGCCCAAGAAGAAGTTACCTTCACCGTCACGCCCGAAGGAATTGGTTGCATCAAGTTGGGTATGAAAGCCGCCGACATCCCGCAACAGTGCGAGGGACTATATAATAAGGTAGAGAAATCCACCGTGAAGACGGACAGCCAGGAGGACTACGACTCCGACCCAGTGCAGGAGCAATACCTATTTTATATGGGTAAGGTGAAAGTGATGGAAATAGACATCACCGACGACGACGACCAGACGGTGAACTTCATCACAGCCTACGCCCCGCACGTGGTCACCGAGAGCGGACTGCACCCCGGCTCACCGCTGACCGACCTGCTGAAGCAGGAAGGTGTTGAGTGGCAGATAGAGGGCGAATACTACGGAGTGGTGATTGACGGCTACGTCGCCATAGAACTGAAGAGCAAATACCTGACCGACAGCGGCCGCCGCAAGTACGAGGACGTGTACGACAAGAACATGGAGCCAGCCTTCTACGCCAAGGACTTCAAGCCCCACGGCAAGATAGAGGAAATCTCAGTATTCAAGGAGGAGTTCTAATAGTCCCCCTATTACCACTGGTCACTTCTCAAGCAAAAACGAGTATAATACTCAATTGGCAACGAGTATATAGGTCAAGTGCCAATGAGGTATATACTCAATGGCACTTGACCTATATACTCGTTTTTACGATGACCTATATCTCTCAACCTTCCGTCTGTTCCTTGGGCCAGTTCACTAGATAGAGCGTCTCCGTGGCACGGGTGAAGGCGGTGTAGAGCCATCGGAAATAGTCGGGGCCGAGGTTCTCCTGCGTCACGTAACCTTGGTCCAGAAACACCGTGCGCCACTGTCCGCCCTGCGCCTTGTGGCAGGTAATGGCGTAGGCGAACTTCACCTGCAGGGCGTTGTAATGGGGGTCCACCTTCATCTTCTTCACCCTGTCGCGCTTCAGAGGAATGTCGGCATAGTCCTCGAGCACGGTGTAAAACAGGCGGTCGGCATCCTCGCGGGAGAGCGACGGGAAGTCCGACTGCAGCGTATCGAGCAGAATGGTAGCCTCCAACTCGAAGTCGTCGTAGTCGGGGAACTGCAGCACAGCGTCCGCAAAGCGGAACCCGTAGAGCTGGCGCGTGTGGCGCACCCTCCGCACCACCGCCACGTCGCCGTTGGCGATGAACTCGATGGACTTCTCCTGCTCGGTCCAGAAGTAGTTGTTCTTGGCAATCATCAGCAGGTCGCCGTTGGAGAGTTCCTCCTCGCGATAGAGTATTCGGTTGCGTATACCATTATTATATAGGTTAGCGCGTTTATTGGAACGGCAAATCACCATGGTATCCTCCATGCCGCCGTCGGCATAGGCATTCTCCAACGCTTCTATCAGTTCGTTGCCGGGCAGGTTGCGGATGTCCGGGAAGCCAGCGAAGCGTACCAGCGGGAAGTCCGCCATCTGACCCGTGGTCATCAGTCGGCGCAGGGCGGTGGCGTTCCACAGGATGCCTGACGACTCCAGTTGACGGACCACCTGCGTCAGCGATGTCTCCACCACCTTCAGGTTGTAGCCCGCCAACACCTGGGCGTTGAGGGCCGGGCTCTCCGTCTCGCCCACGGGAGGCAACTGCGCCCGGTCGCCCATCAGCACCAACCGACAACCCTGACCCGAGTAGACGTACTGGATGAGGTCGTCCAGCAAACGACCCGTACCGAACACCCCTCCCGACAGTCCGTCGTTGGAGATCATCGACGCCTCGTCCACAATAAATAAGGTATGCTGGTGGAGGTTGTTGTTGAGCGAGAAGCCCGACGCCTCGTCAGCCAGGCTCTTCTGCCGGTAGATCTTCCGGTGGATGGTGTAGGCCGGATGGCCGGCGTAGCCGCTGAGCACCTTCGCCGCCCTTCCGGTGGGAGCCATCAGCACCACCCGTTGCTTCAGTTTATCGAGCACACGCACTAGGGCTGCCACCAAGGATGTCTTACCCGTGCCGGCAAACCCTTTTAACAAAAAGAGAGAGTCCGCTTCGGTGGAATAAAGGAACTCAGCCAACATATCGATGGCCTTTTCCTGCTCCGAAGTGGGCGGAAAGTGAAAATATTCCTTAATTTGTAACTTCAAAAAATTATTTATCATCATCAATGAAGAAAAAGTTCCCGCAAGTTCATCGGTAATTATATTTATTTACCTATTTTTGCCGTACGAATATAAACTATAAAAAATGCATTAACATCATGAAAACAGTTTTTAACATCATCTTAAGCGTTTGCGTGGTACTTTTGGTGTATCTCTGCTTCCAAAGCATCATGGGACCGATTGAATTCAACAAAGTAAAGGACCAGCGGGAAGACCAAATCAAGGCCAGACTGATTGACATCCGTAAGGCTCAGCTGGAGTATAGAACTCTCCACGGCGGTCGCTACACCGACAACTTCGACTCATTGATTACTTTCGTAAAGAACGCTAAACTGCCGTTCGTAAGAAAAGAGGGTGTGCTCACCGATGACCAATTGGAGAACGGACTCACCGAGGCAAAGGCTATGGAGATGATCACTAAAGCAAAACGCACCAACAACTGGAAGGAAGTGGAAGCTGCAGGCTTGATGAACTTCAAGCGTGATACCGTTTGGGTAGCTATGCAGGACACCATCTTCGGTTCGAAATACGACGCCGACTCTCTGCGTTACGTTCCGTTCGGCAACGGCGCTACATTCGAGATGGCTATCAAGGAAGACAGCACCAAGTCCGGCGCCAAGTTCTACCTCTTCGAGGCCAAGACTCCTTACACCGTTTATCTGCAGGGCACCAACAGCCAGGAGCTGACGAACCTTATCGACACTCAGACCAAGCTGAACAGATACCCCGGATTGAAGGTGGGTGACGTTGAGACACCTAACAACAATGCTGGTAACTGGGAATAATGATATTCGATACTGACAAATCAGAGTTATACACACTATCCATCCGTCTTAGTACGGATGGATTTTCTTTATCTGCCTACAACCCCGAACGGGAACACCCGTTCTACCACTGGACCTATCCGGTCCGGCCCAACCTCTCCATCGTGGCCAACGTGAAGGAGATGCTCGCCACGTGCGAACAACTGCAACACCCCTACAAACAGGTGCGCGTCCTCTTCGACACGATGAACTGCATGCCCGTCCCTTTCGAACTGTTCGACGACGAGGATGCCGAAAACCTCTATCATCAGACTTTCCACACCGTCGGTATCGGCGAGATGGTGATGAGTGACGTGCTGCCCGATGCCGACGTGGTGCTGCTGAGTTGCCTCAACAAGAATGTGCGCCAGCAAATCGTGGAACAATATCCACACGCCACGTTCCACTGCACAGTCACTCCACTGACCGCCTACTTCGCCAAGCGAAGCCATCTGGGCGACAACCGGAAACTCTTCGTATGCTTTCAGAAGAGCCACCTCACCCTGTTGGCGTTCGACCGCCGGAAACTGATGTTGCTCAACAACTTCGGCTACAAGACTGTGGACGACTGCGTCTACTACGTACTCTACGCCTGGAAGCAGTTGGAACTTAACCAGCAACAGGACGAGCTCCATCTGGCAGGCTTTATCCCCTCCAGTGAGATGTTGCTCCATCAGTTGCGCAAATACATACGGCAAGTGCATGCCATCGACCCGTCGGCCGAGTTCAGCCGCGCGGCCTACACCACTGACAAGGAACTGCCGTTCGACCTACAGGCATCGTTCGCCTGCAACTTCTAAACCCCTACCCTTATGCGAGTAATCAGCGGAATCTACAAAAGAAGAAGATTTGACGTGCCGAGCACCTTCAAGGCACGCCCCACGACAGACTTTGCCAAAGAGAATCTGTTCAACGTACTGTCTAACTTAATCGATTTCGAGGACCACATCACGGCGCTCGACCTCTTCGCCGGCACGGGCAGCATCAGCATCGAGCTGGTGTCGCGCGGCTGCGACAAAGTGGTTTCCATTGAGAAAGACCCGCAACACTTCGCCTTTATCCGCCATGTGATGAACACGGTGAAGACCGACCGCTGCTTCCCCATCAAGGGCGACGTGTTCCGCTACATCGAGCGGTGCAACGAGCGGTACGACCTCATCTTCGCCGACCCACCCTACGAGCTCACTGGCCTGGAGATGATTCCCTCGCTCATCTTCGAGCACCATCTGCTGAAGGACGACGGGCTGCTCGTGTTGGAGCATGGCAAGAAGAACAACTTCGAGGATGACCCTCGCTTCATGGAACGACGCGTCTATGGCAGCGTCAACTTCTCCCTGTTCCGTGCGACAGTGGAGACAGCGGATCAAGGTTGCTCAAATATAGAGTAAGAGACCTTTCCCCATAGGCGCGTATGTCCCCATAGGCTCGTCTTCCCAACAACAAACTGAAACATTGATTCATCTCGCTACTGACCGACTGTTGTCTCAGAGCAGCGACTATCGCTCAAAGCAACGGCGATAGCAGACGAACGATAGACTCTTTCGCGCGCTGACTGGCAGGGCGGTTCGTCCAGGCTTTCAGCGTCAGCTGGCGGCAGTCGCGCTGGTCGCGCACAAACACATCCTTCAGTTGCATCGCCACGTTGGGGTCGTAGACAAAGGCATTGATTTCGAAATTGTGCTCAAAGCTGCGGAAGTCCATATTGGTGGAACCTACCGTGGAGAGCGTGTCATCGCTCACTATCAACTTCGAGTGCAGAAAGCCCTTCTGATAGAGGAACACCTTCACACCCGCCCGCAGTACATCGCCCAGATACGAGAGACTTGCCAACTGCGTGATGGCGGAGTCTCCACGCTCGGGAATCATCAGCCGCACATCCACACCCGCCAGGGCAGCCGTCTGAAAGGCAGCAATCACCGACTCGGTAGGCAGGAAATAGGGCGTCTGCACGAAGAAGTAACGCTTGGCGTTGCCGATGGCCCAAAGCAGCCCTTGCATGATGGGCTGCCACTCACCAGCCGGCGCCGAGGTGACAATCTGCACCAACGACGAGCCAAGACTCTCCGTGCGTAGCGTCGGATAATATTTTGAGGCCGTGAGCAGCGACCGCGTCACGAAGAACCAGTCCATGAGGAAGTTGCTCTGCAAGGCGTAGACCGCACGACCCACGATGCGCAGGTGCGTGTCGCGCAGGATGCGTTGCTCGCCAGGGTACTTCACATAACGGTTGGCAATGTTCATGCCGCCGATGAATCCCACCTCGCCATCGATGACGGTCACCTTGCGGTGGTTGCGGTAGTTCACCTTGCTGGTGAACAGCGGGAAGCGGACCTTCAGGAAGCTGCGCACCTCGATGCCGGCGCAACGCATCTCATCGAAGAACCGATTGGGCACGTCCCAGCATCCCACGTCGTCGTAGAGCACACGCACCTCCACCCCTTGCCGGGCTTTGTCCTTCAGCAGGTCGCACATCAAGCGGCCCAGCGCATCGTTCTCAAAGATGTATGATTGCAAGTGGATGTGACGCTTCGCCTGCGCTATCTCCCGGATGAGCACCCCGAACATACTGTATCCGTCGGTGTAGATGTCCACGGCATTGTCCTCGAAAGGCAGGGCACGGTTAAGGTTATGGAAGAGATGGATGAGCGACTGATGGTCCGCCGGCAGACGGAACTCCGGTTGGTCCTTGAATCCCTGCAGCGACTTCTTGGTCAGCACGTCCACGCTCTTGGCGCTGATGAGTCGCTCCTTGCGGGTGCTTCGTCCGAAGAAGAAGTAGAACACCACCCCGATGACGGGCAGGAAGAGCAGCACCACCATCCAGGCCATCGTCTTCACTGGGTTACGGTTGTCGAGCACAAGCATCCACACCAGCTCCACCATCCAAGCCAGATAGAGTGCCAGCACAACGATTGCTACAATATGGTTCGACATCCAATCCATTTTCTTCTCTATACCTTATCATATATAGTGCGTCACAAAGTTAGGAATTATTTCGCATTCACCAAACGTCGGCCCATGAAACTTACTAGTCAGGGCACGACAACCTAAAAGGTGAAGAGCACGAAGGCGCACGCGTCCCACACGGCGTGGGAAATCACCAAGGCTGTGAGGTTGCGGGGCGACACACGGTAGACGAGTCCCCAACAGAAGCCCACCACAAGGGCTGCCATCACGAGCATGAAGTTGAACGACCAAATGTGGACGAGCGTGTAGCAGGCCGTGGCCAGCAGGAAGCCGACGTTGGGGCTGAAGCGTTGCATGAGCCGCCGCTGCACGAAACCGCGCCAGAATAGTTCCTCGGCAGGACCGATGATGAAGAACAGCAACACGGCTATCAGCGTAGAGCTAGTGCCATCGCCGAAGGAGTAAATCATGTCCACCTGCGGGCGGGCAAAGCTAAACATCCACTGCGACACCTTGTCGCCTATCCAAAACACCCACCACAAGACGAAGGCTATCGCCAGACCCAGAGCGATTTGCTTCACGTCGAAGCGCAACTCATGCAGAGTTTCCTTGCACAACGTCAATGAGATAGTTGTCAGCACAACGGCCGAGAAGGTCATAGCATACCAGAAGTTGAACCACTGCGAGGTCCAGGGCGAGAACATCACAAACCACAACAACGCCGCAACGGCCACACCCACCTTAACGTCCTTCATTCCACACAGATTTTTCATAACAATCCTCCCGCAACAAAACCTAACGCATAGAGCAGACCGAACAGGAACTGAAACTGTGCCGTGCTCTGGTCCAGACGAGCGATGGCGGAGACATCAGTACCACGGACAGACATCATCGTCCGGATATTCCTTATCGCCACCGGCAACGAGAGAAGCGTCGCCAGCAAACACCAGCTAAGTCCGCAGAACAGCCAGAAGACAACCACTAGCAGGTAAGGAACCGTTATCTCCGCCAGGTAAATCCACTGCGAGGCACGCAAGCCGACCTTTCCGCTGACGGTCGACAAGCCCGCCCGGCTGTCGTTCTCGATGTCGCGCGTGTTGTTGGCATGGAGTATGGCCACGATGTGGAGTCCATAAGGCAGACGTAACCAGAGCCGCCACGGACGATGTGGTGAACGACCATGGTCTGACAGCAATCACCCAGCTTTTGAATGCACGTTCTTGAGTTGTGTCCATAATCATCGTATATAATCGGCAAAGTTACGAATATAATCCAAGAAACAAACACAAATGTCCCTGCCTACACAAAATGCTATGACGACAATGAAGCCTCATAATCGCGCTGTTAGGGTTGCCCGACCAGTAAGTAATGCCTAAATAGTTTTGCATTTTGAACGTAATGCCGTAACTTCGCATCGGAAACAAGAAACACACGGCAGCGTATGAAATACCCTATCGGAATACAGACATTCAAGCAAATCATCGAGTACGGCTTCGTCTACGTGGACAAGACCGACATGGTGTACTCCCTAGCAACAGAAGGAAAAGTTTATTTCCTCAGCCGCCCTCGCAGGTTCGGCAAGAGCCTGCTCATCTCCACCCTGGAGGCTTACTTCCTCG
>CAVFUK010000086.1:0-13520 GCA_963625535.1 Anaerovoracaceae bacterium
GACAATGGTCGAAATAGTCCAACTTGATTTCCATGTCCGTCACAAACTTAGGCAGCAAGGATGTAGTACCCGAATAAGCCCAATAGTTTTTGATTTTCCTGTCAGTCAAAGAGTTTATGAGGCTATACGGATTGTAAACGTCCGTCATATTGTCCTCACTGAAGTGATATCCGTCATAGTGTTCCTTCAGCCGTGCGTGCGCTTCGTCCAGCGTCCATCCGTTCTTGTCCGCCAACTGTTGCATCTCCGGCTGGAAGTTGTCGACCATCTCTTGTTGGGTGAAGCCCCCGTAGCGCCACCCAGACTCATGTCGAGTCGGATCACGGGGTATGCCGTCCACTCTTTCTCCAGCTCCATTATCTTCAGCCCTTCGAAGAGGTCCTTACGGCCTTCGAGGTAGCAACGTAGCGTGTCCACGAGTATGGACTTGCCGAATCGCCGTGGGCGGCTCAGATAGTTGAACTTCTTGCCTTCATTGACAAGTCGCCATATAAGGTCTGTCTTGTCAACATACAAGTATCCCTCCTCCCTGATTATCTCAAAGTACTGTAATCCTGTCGGTAGCTTTCTTCTTGTCTCCATATCCGTAACGTGCGTTTAATCACTGCGAAGGTAACGAAAGGTGTTCGATATAAAAAAGAGAACGGCTCGTGTTAACGCGAATTAACACGAGCCGTTCTCTGTCAGACAGCCTTCCGCCGGGTTAGTCTCCGGGGGGCGTAGTTTAGCTTGGGGAGGGGTTAGTGTCCCCTTGGCCGCTTCACCGCCCCTCCGCCTCTTTCTTCATCCGCCTCACATGGCGGCGGTGCACGTCGTAGCAGAAGAGGGCGAACACCAGCATGTCGGCCACGAGGATCAGGGTGGGGGGCACGTCCTTCCACGCCATCACCACGTTCAGGGCCACCATGTCCAGGTCCAGCAGGAGTTACAGGATACGCTAAAGGAACGCATAGTTCGTTTTCAGGAACAGGGATATGACTACCAATCAGCAAAATTGATGGTCGTGCCGGAAGACTTCAAGTATGACATTTAGCTTAGGTGTAACGCCATTCTCGTTAATTGAATTAGCGTGATGGTCTTTAACAATCCATAAGAATTTGACCTGTTTTCCCACGAATGAAATAATTTCATTATCTTTGCAAAGAACATTTCTTATGGCAGAAGACATAAATCGTTTGAAGTTGTTACTGGTCGAGAAGAAGAAGACTAGCAAGTGGCTGGCGGATGAGTTGGGAGTAAACCCCTCCACCGTGTCGAAATGGTGTACGAACTCTTCGCAGCCCGACTTGGCCACCGTGCTGAAAATCACCGACCTGCTGAAGATTGACATCAAGGAACTCATCGTAAGGGAGTACGATGCCTTTCTTCGGGAGAAAATGAAGAAGGGACGTGGTTAGGATATAGCTTAGACGGCAAAAAGTTAGAAAATACAAGAAAATATTGGCAATATGAATTGGAAAGAAAAAGCAAAGCGTTTGTTGGAACAAAGCCTAAAGCCTGTTCCGCAAGAGTTGAAAGAAATCGATTGGAAAGGTGGCTTGTCGAATGACAAAGAACGACTTGCCCAACATATTTGTGCTTTTTCCAATGTTGCCGGTGGAGGTGTTCTTGTATTTGGCGTAAACAATGATGCCACTTTTGCGGAAATGACGCAGGAGCAGATTGAGCATATCGTAACGCGCCTTGACAATATTGCCCAAAACAGAATGTGCAACCCTGTTCAACTCGAACATGCTGTGATGGAGTACGAAGGACATGCACTGCTATTCTTTCATATTCCAGAGTATAGGGAGAAGCCAATGCATTTACGTGGTACGGACATATACGATTGTTATATCCGTTCGGCAGGACATACCGTCCGTATGTCAAGACAACAGGTTAGGCATGCAATTGCCGATTCAGAAGGTTTCGCATTTGAGGAACGTATTGCAAAACATTGTCTGACTGACAACGAAGTGCTTGCACTGCTCAACTACCGAAAGCTCTTCGAATTACTGGAACGAAAAGTACCATCAACGACAGAAGGCATTTTGGAGTTTATGGAGGAACTTGGCATATGCTGCCAAGAAAGTAACGGCTATGGCATTACCAATTTAGGTGCAATGTTGTTTGCCAACTCATTAGGTGATTTTGACAATGTGAAGGGGCGTAGTGTGACAGTACGTCGTTATGTCGGAAATAACAACCGTCAACTACTGTTGGAACAAACAGAGAATATGGGTTACGCGGTCGGACTTGACAACATCATAGCGTTCGTGATGAAAAATACCGGGACAGAGGTTATTGAAGGAGCTGTTAGAGAATTAGTTCCTACTTATCCAATGGTCGCTATCCGTGAATTTGTTGCAAATGCACTGGTGCATCAGGATTTCGCCGTAAGTGGAATGCCAATAACCATTGAGATTTTTGGTAACAGACTTGTCATTACCAATCCAGGATATTCATTGAATGATGTGAACAGACTAATTGACCTTCCTCCTCATTCCCGAAACGAGCAGATGGCTCAGTTGATGCTGCAATTGGGACTTTGTGAGCGACGAGGTAGTGGTGTTGACCGAGCTGTGGAAGCAATGGAAAAGATGTTCTTGCCTGCATATAAGGCAGAGAGTGGTGCAGATTTCACCCGGGTAACTTTGTTCCCACAGAAACCTATTTCTGACATGACAAAAGAGGAACGTATTGAAGCGTGTTACCAACATTGCTGCTTGAATTTTGCCGATAATGAGGCTATGAACAATCAGTCTGTCAGAGAACGCTTCGGACTGAATAAGAACAAAAGTGCTTTGGCCTCCCATATCATATCCGATACTGTTGCGAGTGGACTCATCAAGGCTGCTAAGCCGGATTCCGAGTCTCGCAAATATGTTGCTTATGTGCCGTTTTATGCGTAATTTTATTTTCACGGCAAATCACACCGTATTGTAAGTGACTGAAACACAATTAGTTTTTATTTTCACAGCAAATCACATAGATAATACCGCCCGACTTTAAGCGACAAGTCCTAAGGTCGGGCGGTTTCCTTTTACTTCCCCACTGCCATAGCAATTATGATGATGAGGGAAATGATAGTATAGGCATAACAGGCGATGTGTCCCCTTGGCCGCTTCACCGCCCCTCCGCCTCTTTCTTCATCCGCCTCACATGGCGGCGGTGCACGTCGTAGCAGAAGAGGGCGAACACCAGCATGTCGGCCACGAGGATCAGGGTGGGGGGCACGTCCTTCCACGCCATCACCACGTTCAGGGCCACCAGGGCCAGGTCCAGCAGGAGTATGAGGCCCAGGGCTTTGTGCTGCGAGAAACCCGCGTCTATCAGCCGGTGGTGCAGGTGGCTGCGGTCCGGCTCAAAGAGGCCCTTGCCCATCCGCTTGCGCGTGAACATCACCCGCAGCACGTCCAGGCACGGCACCACCAGGAACGACATTGCCAGCACCATCTGGTGCTCCTCGAACACCGAGCCTCCCGGCAGCCATTGCCCCAGCTTCACCACACACGTGGCCAGTATGTAGCCCAGCGTCAGGCTGCCGCTGTCGCCCATGAATATCTTCCGCCGCCGGCTCAGCAGGTTGAAGTAGCTGTAGGCCACCAGCACCCCCGCCAGCCCCGCCAGCGCCACCGTGTAGGTCCACACCCCAATGTGGGCGAACATCACCGCGAAGCCCGCCAGCCCTATCAGGCTGATGCCCGCGCACAGCCCGTCGATGCCGTCTATCAGGTTCATCGCGTTGTCCACCGCCACCACGAAGAGCACCGTCAGCGGCGCCCCCACGTACCACGGTATCTCCCAGATGCCCAGCAGCCCGTAGAGGTTCGTGAAGTAGAGCCCCGACAGCGGCAGGCAGCAGGCCGACACTATCTGCACCATCATCTTCCGCGTGGCTCGCACCTCTATCAGGTCGTCCAGCAGCCCCACGCCGTACACAATCATCGCCCCCAGCATCAGCCCCAGGCTCATCAGGCTCACGTGCACCTGTCGGTTGCTCAGCAGGTAGAGCGACAGCGCCGCCATCGCGAAGGCCACCCCCATGCAGGGCAGGAAACAGACCCCTCCCAGCCGGGGCACCAGCGTGTGGTGCACCTTCCGCGCGTCCGGCGTGTCAAACAGTTTGCGCTTCTTGCAGTAGTCCACCACCATCGGTGTCACCGCCATGCCGCAGGCCAGGCTCACCACGAAGGCTATCCCCACCAGCGCATATCTTATCATCATCGTAGTCATCATCATGTCAGTACAGTTTTTCGTATTGTTCAGCTATATGTTTCCATGTATACTCCCTCTCCGCTATGCGGCGCATCGGCTCCCCGTCCAGGTCCGTGCGGCCCAGCAGTGCCCTCAGGCTCTCGCTGTCGCTGTAGTAGTACGCCTCGCCGTGCGTCGTCTCGCGGTTATACACCACGTCGTAGCACACTATTGGGCGCCCGAAGAACATCGCCTCCACCAGCGAGGGGTTCGTCCCCCCGGCGCTGTGTCCGTGCACATACACCGCGGCGTTGCGTCGTAGGGCGTAGAGCATGTCCAGGTCGTAGATGCTCGTCAGCAGCTTGATGTTCGGCCGTGCCTCGTACTGCCGCTTCAGCTCCCGTCCGTAGTCGCTCCGTTCCCAGTTGCCCACGAACACCAGCTCCCGTCCGCTGCGCGCGAAGGCCTCCAGCGTCATGTGGCAGTTGTTCTCCGGCTCTATGCGGCAGATGCTCAGCGCGTAACGGTGTCGCTCCAGGCCATATTTCCTGAGGATGTCCCGTTGTCGCTGCTCCGTCATCGTGCGCATCACGTGGTCGCCCCCGTAGGCTATCAGTGTCGACGGCCGCTCGTAGGTGTCCGTCACATAGTCCTCTATGCCCTTGTTGTCCACCACCGTCACGTCGGCCCATCTCACCGCCATCGCCTCGCTCAGTCGGAGGAACCAGCGTGCCAGCCGTCCCCACTTCGCCCGTCGGTGCTCCAGTCCGTCGATGTTCACAATCAGCCGCTTGTGGTAGAGCATGCGGAACATCGGCAGACACACGCAACCCGACACTCCCAGCACCACCACCGCGTCGTACCCCCTGATGCACTGCATCAGCGACACGATGTCGTACGGTGTGCTTCCTATCCCGTTGGCGTGCAGGTGTTTGATATACTTCAGCCTTGCCCCCTTGTAAGTCTGCGGGTGTGTGTCGTAGTCCACTTCCGAGCAGAACACCGTATACTCTATTCCCGGTGAGCAGTTCTTTCCAATGATATTCTCCACCAGCGTCTCAAATCCGCCGTATTGTGCCGGCACCCCTTGGCTGCCGACAATCGCTACATGTTTCATGCTTTCAGTTTTCTTTTTTAGGAATCTGTTATATAATGCTTATCCGTTGATTATCTCCATTATCCGGGCGGTCATGCGGCGTCCGTCGTATCGCTTTGCCTCCTGCAGTGCGCAGTGTGCCATGTGGCAGTAGGTCCGCCGGTCCGTCAGCATCTCGCGTATGCGTCGTTCCAGCTCCTCCGTCTGCCGCACGTCTATGTGGAAGCCGTTCTTCCCCTCCTCCACCATCTCCGCTATGCCGCCCACCGGGGGCACTATCACCGGCAGTCCCGCCGTCATCGCCTCCAGGGCCGTCAGTCCGAAGGTCTCTATGAAGCGTCGCCGGTCGCTCAGGTTCACCACCACCGATGCCTCGTTGTAGAATCGTGTCACGTCGTCCTGCCGTGGGTAGATGGTCAGGTTGTTGCTCCTCGTCAGCCAGTTGTCCGCCAGGTACTGGTCTATCCGTTCCTGCCGGTCGTTTATCACCAGCACGAACCGATACTCCGGCATCCGCTTCGCCAGCTCTATGAACTCCTTCGTCCCCTTGTAGGCTTTCAGCGACGACAGCATCAGCACCGTCCTCCGTCCGAACGCCGCCTCCGCGTTGGGCCGCAGCCGTGCCGCGAACTCCCCTGTCAGCGCGTTCGCCACCATCGTCACCTTCTCTTTCCGCCGCAGGAACGATGCTTGGTACCCGGAGACGCACACTATCTCGCTCGCCAGCCGCTGCATCGCCGCCGCCAGCATCCGGTAGAACGTCCCCTTCACGAAGGCGTTCTCGTGGTAGTGATACACCACCCGTTTCCCCGTCAGTCGTCCCGCCAGCGCCGGCCCCACGGGCAGCAGCGTGTTGATGTAGAACACCGTGTCGCGGCTCAGTGCCCACCGCAGGGCGATGCAGCATGTCGCCACCTGTGCCAGGGCATAGCGCGCCATCGTCACCGCCCCGTGTCGCGAGAATCGGTATGGCCAGTGGTGTATGCTCAGGCCCGCCGCTCCTTGCAGCTCGTCCAGCACACCCCCTTGTGAGGTCACCAGGTCTATGCGGTATCCCCGCTTCAGCATTCCCTCCAGCACCATTTTCAGCACCTTCGGGCTCCCGCTGTAGTCGTTGTAGAGGTGAAAGCAGACTATGTGTTTCATCTCATCACCTCCGTCAACAGTTCATACCACTGCTTCATCCTCCGTGCCATCTCTTTCGACACGTTTCCTCGCTCCCGCAGTGTGAAGCGGGCTATGATGTCCACCAGATAGGCGCGGTACAGTGTGCGGTCCATCCAGTCCCCCTTGGCGCTCTGCATATAGGCCACTATCTCCCGCGTCGTCCAGTGCCGTTCGAAGAGGGCCGTCTGCGTGAAGTAGTGGTAGCGGTCCATCCCGGGCGGGTAGCTTCGGCGGCAGTACTCCCAGTCGAACACGAAGAGGCGCTTCCCCTCGGCGAACATGTTCCACGGCGTGAAGTCCGCGTGGTAGGCGGCGAACTCCACCTTCCGGCCGTTCCACCGCTCGTTCACCAGCGCGTAGGCCCGTCGCATCCCGTTGCGGTCCACCTCCTTCGGCAGCCACTCCAGGTGCTCCGCCAGTCGCTTCATCGTCTGGTAGTAGTCCGTCTGCTCATAGGGCAGTGTGGTCTTTGTCGCCTCGCAGAGCCTCTGCATGAATTCCTCGTGCAGCGGGCCCCACTCGTGCATCACCACCGACCGCCTTGTCTTCACCGTCGTCTGTATAAACAGGTATACCCCACACGTCAGCTTTCCGCAGTAGATTGCCAGTGGCGCTCCCTCCAGTCCTTTGTCCGCCAGCCACCGCAGCGTCTCCGTCTCCTTGCGAAACAGAGCCGCCACCTCGTCGTTGTCCGTCAGCTTACAGTATCCCAGTATCTCGTCCTCCTTGCTCACCTGCATCGTCACCTTCTGGTGCACGCTGGGGGTGCCGCAGAACACCGCGAACTCCAGTTCCCCCGTGCCGAAGGTCTTCTCCAGCAGGCTCATCAGCTCGTTGCTCAGCCGGCACGTTATCTGCCGGGCGTGTGCCACCCGTCTTACGATGGGTATCCGGTGCCCCCACGGCAGCCACCGCTTCAGCAGCTTGCCGTTGCGTCCGCTCGGTTGATATAGCTCCAGGGCGGTGCGCATGTGTCGGGCGGGCATCACCCACTCCTTGCCTTCCGCGTTCTTGATGTGGTAGTAGGTGGTGCCTGTGCCGCATTCGATGATGCGGTCCATTACGTTCTCTATGCTCATTGTCTTCTATTGTATGCGTTTAGTATCGCGTCACGGATTTCCCGTCCGTGCTGCTCCCATGTGATGCTTTTCGATGCTTCCCGTGCCCGCTCCCCGATGGCCTTACGCTCGGCCGGGTCCGTCAGGCGCACCATCGCTGTGGTCAGGTTTTCTATTACTTCTTTCCGGCTTGTGCGGGGAATCAGTATGGCGTGGTCGCCGCCGAAGTAGCGGGTATATCCCGTCGTGTCCAGGCAGATGAGCGGCTTGCCCATCGCCATGGCGTCGAACGACACCGTCACCGCTCCCTCCTTCAGGGCCGCGTTCACCACCACGTCGCTCCGCGTCATCAGCCGCCGGTATTCCTCCATCGGCACGCCACCCGTCAGCGTCACCCGCTGCTCCAGGCCCAGCCGGGCGATGAGGCCCTTCAGCCGGGGCGTGTCCGGTCCCTTGCCCACAATCGTCAGATGCACCTCAGGTCGCTGCTTCGCCACCTCCGCCAGGGCTTCCGTCACCAGGTCGAATCCGCGCCAGGCATCCATGCGGCCTATGGTGATGAACTCCGTGCGGGGGCTCTCCGGGGTGGGGGAGGCGGCCGGTGCCGAGGCTTGCGGCTCCGTCGCCACGTCGGTGAAGAGTATCGCCTTCCCCTGGGCGCAGGCGGGCAGCGCCTGGCGGGTGATCTCCGTCTTGCAGAGGATGAGGTCCGCGTGGCGGCAGCGGCTACGCATGCCCGGGTTCAGCCGTGCCAGGCGGGCCACTGTGCGGCGCACCCTCTCCAGCAGACGCGAGCGAGTGTCGTAGTGTTGGGAGTATTCCGCCGGGATGGTCTCCAGTCCGCCCACCGGCCCCCAGACGAAGAACTGCCGTTGTCCGTAGGCCGACACTTTCCACAGCGCGTTGCCGTAGGTCAGGTGGTGGAAGATGTGGATGTCGTTCTCCCGCATCGTCCGCCTCACGATGCCGTTCGTCAGCGTCTGCCATAGGTTATAGTAGGTACGCACCCCGCGCAGCCCCTTCTTCCAGCGCCGTGCCCACCGGGGCAGGTCGTAGTAGACGAAGTGTATCGTCGCGTACTCCGGGTGGTCCGTCACCCACGGCTCTATCGTGTGTCGGTTGCTCTCACGCGTCAGCACCCACAGCTCGAAGTACTTCGCCATCTCCAGCACCCAGTGCCATCCCACACCAATCTCGCTCCCCAGTCCCGGCTCGCAAGCGTATGCCGAGACGAATATTTTCAGTCTTGTCGTCATGTCTGAGTTTAAGTTATTCCGCGCCTAACCGCATCCCGCTCAGCAGGCTCTGGTTGCTCCATAGGTAGCCCCACTCGCCGAAGCGGCCGATGGGGGTGATGCCGCGGGAGCGCAGGTGGCGGCGCACCGTGTCGCGGGCGGTGTAGATGTGGTGGTCGAACACCACGTTCGCATAGCGCTCGAAGCCGATGTGGGTGAAGAGGATCTCCTCCTGCCGGACGATGCCCAGCTCCACCAGCTTCCCTACGGTGCCGGCCAGCAGCTCGGCCTCCGTGTAGCGGCCCTCCTCGCAGTAGACCTCCATCTGCAGCGACGAGCAACCCTCGGGGGCGTTCTCGGGCGACTTCAGACTCGGCGAGTAGACCCGCGCCGCCAGGATGTCCTCGTCGTAGATGTACCACCAGAGGTAGGGCGGGATGTCCTTCGTCCTCAGCGCCACGGAGATGTGGTAGCCGCTGGTGCAGCGCAGCTGACCCATGGCCGCCGTCACCTCCAGGGGGATGTCGCTCAGCAGGTGGGCGTACTCCGGCAGCGGGATGCTCGAGTAGAGGTGGTCGTAGGCGAATGCCTCTCCGCTCTCGGTGAATACCTCCCGGCGGTCCGTGTCAATCCGCGTCACCCGTTGGCCGTAGCGGATGTCCGCCTCCTCCGCCAGGTCGCTGAAGAAGTGGCGGAAACCTCCCGTGCGGGGGTAGCGCATCTCCTTCGCGTAGTAGGTCACCGGCGTGTCGGCCGTCTTCGCCCCTTCTATCACCTCCTCCACCGAGGGCTGGTACAGGCGGTTCCCCACCCAGCGGGTCTCCATCTCCCGTGCCTCGCACATCCAGTATTTCCGGGTGTAGACCATCGGGAAGTGCTCCGCGAAGTAGTTGCCGAACTGCAGCCGCAGCCACTGCTCGTAGTTCTCCACGCGGGTCATGTCCACCTCCGAGGGCCGTGCCAGGAAGTCGTCTATGATGCGTCGTTTCTCCGCCTCCTCCAGCGGGAAGAGGTTGTTCTGTGCCGGATGCTTTATCCACATGCGGTGGTAGATGTTCTGCGGGTTGGGCACGTGGCTGATGATGTCCCCTGCCGAGGGGTTGAAGATGCCCAGCACCTCCGGCTCCTTGGCGAAGGAGAAGTGCACGAACCGGTCGAAGCGGAACCCGTCGATCACGAAGCATCCGCAGAGGCCGCCGTAGTCAGCGTCCTTCTCCAGTACGATGGTCTGTGCGCCGTTGTGGCGGAGTTTGCAGGCGTGTGCGGCTCCCAGTCCGGCGATGCCTGCGCCTATGATGATGTTCTTTTCCATACTTAACTCAGCGTTTCGTGTTTGTTCGTTCGCGTACGTCCTTCATCAACGTCTCGATGCCCTGTTGCAGGCTCACTTTGGCGCGCCAGCCCAGCAGGCGGATGTTCTGCTCCACGGGGGCCACGGCGTGCATGATGTCCTGCTCGGAGTAGGGCCGGCCGCCGAAGTTGCCGTTCAGCGGCTTGCCCCACACCTGCTCCATCACCGCCGCCACCTCACGGATGGAGTGACCCTCGCCCGTGCCTAGGTGCAGCTGGTAGTAGCGCTCCGTCAGCTGTGGTAGCTTACAGAATAAGGTATAGAAGAAGTCCGCCATGTCGTCCACGTGGACGAAGTCCAGCACCTGCTCACCTTTGGTGAAGTCCACCGGCTCCTTGGCGTCGAACGCGTCTATCATGTAGTCTATCACCTTCTTGTAGGCATTGTAGCGTCCGTAGGGCGAGTACACCACCACGTTGATCCAGTTCCACCGCGAGATGCTCTGGTAATACTGGATGATGGGCCGCTCCGCCGTCTTCGTGGCGGAGTAGAGGTTGTTGGGCGCGTACGCCCCGTCCCCGTTGCGAAACTCGCTGAAGGTGCCTATGTTGATGAAGTGCCGGCAGTCGGTCTTCGACAAGGCCTCCAGCAGCAGCGTCGTCAGCGTGATGTTGCTGGCTATCAGGTTCTGTGCGCTCGCCTCGTCGTGTCGGCCCGTGAAGGCCGCCGCCAGGTGCAGCACCACGTCGGGCTGTGCCTCCGTCACTTGGGCCGTCCATGTCGGCTCGCCCGTGCAGATGGTCCGTGTGCCGGGGAACATCCCCCGGGCCTTCTCCTCGTTGCGCACCAGCAGGATGAGGTCCGTCATCCCCTTGCTCTGCAGGTAGGGCACCAATGTCGTCCCCACAAACCCGGTGGCTCCTGTTATCAGTATCTTCATACGCCGAAGTTATAAGGTATTGCGTCCAACTCCACCCGGTCCGCCTCGCTGTCGTCGTGCACCTCCGGGATGATGTCCATCAGCATCGAGGTGCCCTCGCCCGCTCCGGCGAACGCCATCCATAGGCCCGGCGCCACCGTCAGGCGCTGGTAGTTCTCCGCCGGCGACAGCACTATCTCCTCAAACTCTCCGCGCGTGCGGCTCCCCGCCCGGTCGTCGTACACCACGAACTTCACCGCACCCACCGGCACCACGATGTTCAGCACCATGCGGTTGTGGCGTTTCCATCCCTTCACCATGCCGTGCCTGATCTCCGAGAAGTAAGCCTCGCCGAAGCCCGCGTACCCCTCGTCCGTGCAGTGTATGGCGTGGTAGATGTCTCCCTTCGGCACCACGATGTGCTTCATCGGGTGCAGTTCCACTCCTTCTATCTTCATCACCGTGTCCAGTTTAAGTTCTGCCTTTCGGCCTCTTCGGTGTAGTATCGTACCTGCTTCTCCGTCAGCGCGTACATGTCCTCGTGGTCGCCCTCGTAGAATGCCTTGTACCACTCGGCTATCAGGTGCACGCACTGCTCATAGTGCAGCGTGGAGTGCCAGTGGAGGTAGGCCAGCGCCTTGTCGCAGTTCAGCTTCAGCAGCGTCGCCTCCTTGAAGGGCACGTCGCCCGTCAGCCGCGAGGCCCGGGTCTTGTCCAGCCCCCACTCCTCGGCCAGGTCCTGCGTCAGCTCATACACCGTCTTCGTCTGCTCCGCCCGTGGGCCGAAGTTATACGCCTCGCCGTTCTCCGACTTCCCTTCGCAGAGGTACTGTCCCAGCGTCAGGTAACCGCTCAGCGGCTCCAGCACGTGCTGCCACGGCCGTGTCGCCTTGGGGCAGCGTATCTCCACCGTCTCCCCCTTCGAGAAGGCCTTCACGCAGTCCACGATGATGCGGTCCTTCGCCCAGTCGCCGCCGCCTATCACGTTGCCCGCCCGGGCCACGCCCAGCCGTATGTTCGGCATCTGCTGGATGAACGAGTGCCAGTAGCAGCGTATCGCCAGCTCGGCCGCTCCTTTCGAGCCGGAGTAGACATCCTTGCCGCCCACCTCGTCGGTCTCGCGGTAGCCCCAAATCCACTCCACGTTGTTGTATGCCTTGTCCGAGGTGATCAGCACGCAGGTGCACTGCCACGTGATGCCGCGGATGGCCTCCAGCACGGCGGTGGTGCCTATCACGTTCGTCGTCATCGTGTCGAACGGGTTCTTGTAGGAGGTCAGCACCAGTGCCTGTGCCGCCAGGTGGAAGATGAAGTCCGGCCTCACCTCCTGCACGTAGGCCGCCATCGCCTCCCGGTCGCGTATGTCGCCGTAGCGGTGGTGCACCTTGTCGGCCAGGTGGCAGACGTTGAACATACCCGGTTCTGACGGCACGTCGATGGAGTAGCCGTACACCTCCGCGCCCATCATCGTGAGCCATGTGCTGAGCCACGAGCCCTTGAAGCCCGTGTTGCCTGTTATCAGGACTTTCTTGCCTTTATAGACGTTGTTAAATGCCATATCGTTATCGTTTTTCGTTGTTGTTTATTCATAGGGTGATTCGGGAATCTCGTACTCCCATCGTTTCCAGGGTGCCGCGTTGGCCGCCAGCAGTTTCTCCAGCATCGCCTTCTCGCGCACGTTGTCCATGCACTGCCAGAATCCCTCGTGGATGTAGCTCATCAGCTGTCCTTCCTCCACCAGTCGCTCCAGCGGTTCCCGTTCGAACACCGTCGTGTCGCCCTCGATGTAGTCGAACACCTGCGGCTCCAGCACCATGTATCCGGCGTTGATGGGCGCGCCATCGGTGATGTTCTTCTCACGGAAGGACTTCACGGCATTGTCCTTGGTGATGTTCAGCACGCCTTTCTCCTGCTTCATCTTCACGGCCGTCAGCGTAGCCAGTTTGCCGTGCGACTGATGGAAGGCCAGCAGTTTGTTGATGTCCACGTCGCACACGCCGTCGCCGTAGGTCATGAAGAACGGCTCCTGGCCCACATACTCTTGTATGCGTTTGATGCGTCCGCCGGTCATGGTGTTGTAGCCTGTGTCCACCACCGTCACCTTCCAGGGTTCCAGTTGGCTGTGGTGAATGGTCACCTCGTTGCGTCCGCCTCGCCAGTCGAAGCTGACGTCGCTGTTGTGGAGGAAGTAGTTTGCGAACCACTCCTTGATGTACTCCTGTTTATATCCGGCGCAGATGATGAACTCGTTGTGACCATAGAAGGAATACTCCTTCATGATGTGCCACAGTATCGGCATTCCGCCGATCTCTATCATCGGTTTCGGTTTGAACTGGCTCTCCTCACTGATGCGTGAGCCAAAGCCTCCTGCTAGTAATACTACTTTCATAATTGCTTTTGAGATTTAGAGGTTAATGTTTGTGTTCTCCAAACCAAGGTCACCCTGCGCACTGGCGGGCCTTCATCTTTCTTCGGAAGTAGCGGGCGATGCGGAAGGGGATGACTCCTAGGTTGGAAATCATGCCGAAGAGGGTGGGGTGATGAATGGCGAAGTTCACCAGTGGGAACTTGGATTCCT
>CAVFUK010000087.1:0-18001 GCA_963625535.1 Anaerovoracaceae bacterium
TTTAAAAAGGCCGTGTTCTTTGTGTGCAATTACAGAGTAACATTGCCCATTGTTCAAAAATATTGCCTATCTTTACCCGCGGTTTACAATCATAATATTATCAGACCTTAAAATAGTTATTGAATTTATGAAACAGATTATCTTAACAACAGCCCTGGCGGCGGCAGCCCTATTACCGACCATGGCACAGAAAAGTAACAACCAGTCTAGCGGCTATCCCATCACACCCGTTCCCTTTACCTCGGTGAAGGTGGACGGCAACTCCTTCTGGGGACAGCGACTGGAGACCTCACGCAAGGTCACAATCCCCTTGGCATTCAGTAAATGCGAGAGCGAGGGACGTTACAAGAATTTCGAGCGGGCCGTACACCCTAGCGAGGACTACGATGTCACTAAACTGATGCCCTTCAGTTTCGACGACACCGACCCTTACAAGACTATTGAGGGAGCATCGTACATCCTGCAGACCTATCCGGACAAGAAACTGAAGGCCTACATCGACAGCGTGCTCAACATCATCGGTGCGGCACAGGAACCCGACGGTTACCTCTACACCGCACGCACCCAGAACCCCAAACATCCACACCGTTGGGCAGGACCGACACGCTGGAGCAAGACGGAGGACCTGAGCCACGAGCTATATAATCTGGGTCACATGACCGAGGCTGCCGTAGCTCACTATCAAGCCACCGGTAGCCGCAAGTTCCTCGACATCGCCATCCGCTATGCCGACTGCGTCGTTCGCGAGGTTGGTCCCAACGAAGGACAGGCCTGTGTAGTGCCCGGACATCAGATTGCCGAGATGGGACTCTGCAAGCTTTACCTTGCCACGGGTGACAAACGTTACCTCGACGAGGCCAAGTTCTTCCTCGACTACCGGGGCAAGACCAGTTTCAAGAAAGCCTACTCACAGAGTCACCAACCTGTCGTTGAGCAGAGCGAAGCTGTTGGTCACGCCGTACGCGCAGCCTACATGTATGCCGGCATGGCCGATGTGGCAGCCCTCACGGGCGACACCGCCTACATCCATGCCATAGACCGCATCTGGGAGAATATCGTCAGCAAGAAACTCTACATCACCGGAGGCATAGGTGCCACCAGCCATGGCGAGGCCTTCGGTGCCAACTATGAGTTGCCCAACCTCACGGCATACTGCGAGACGTGCGCCGCCATTGGCAATGTCTACGTCAACCATCGCTTATTCCTGCTCCATGGCGAGAGCAAGTACTACGATGTGTTAGAGCGTACACTCTACAATGGCCTCATCAGCGGTGTGAGCCTCGACGGCGGCAGCTTCTACTACCCCAATCCGTTGGAGAGCACCGGCCAGCACGCACGCCAGCCTTGGTTCGGTTGTGCCTGCTGCCCCAGCAACATCTGCCGTTTCCTTCCCTCATTGCCGGGCTACGTCTATGCAGTGAAGGACCGCAACGTCTATGTGAACCTCTTCCTCGACAATTCTGCCTCACTCAGCGTTGCCGGCAAGAAGGTCAGCCTCACACAGGACACCCGCTATCCGTGGGACGGCGACATCGCCATCACCGTGGATGCCAACAAAGCCGGACAGTTTGCCATGAAGGTACGTGTCCCCGGATGGCTCAAGGGACAGCCCGTTCCATCAGACCTCTACGCCTATAGCGACAACAAGCAGTCCTCATACACCATCACCGTCAACGGACATGTTGCCGAGGGAGAAATCACAGCCGACGGCTACTTCACCATCGACCGCAAATGGAAGAAGGGCGACCAGGTGCGTGTACATTTCGATATGCCCGTGCGCACTATCGTCGCAAACAAGAATGTGGCAGCTGACCGTGGCTGCGTCTCAGTACAACGCGGTCCGTTGGTCTACTGCGCCGAATGGCCCGACAACGGTGGTACTGACATCATGAGCATCCTCGTCAACCAACAACCCACCTTCACCGAGGGACAAAAGGCTTACGACGGATTCATTGCCAACGACTATCGCGATGTGCTCACCCTTTACAAAGGGCAGCAGCTCGTCACCTTGCAGACCAAGGCACAGGCGTTGTCCTACAACAAGGAAGGTCAGTTGACCATACGCGATGCCAACCTCACCCTCATCCCCTACTTCGCATGGGCTCACCGTGGCAAGGGCAACATGAAGGTATGGCTCCCGCAGGACGTGACAGCGGTTCGCCCCACGGCAACTGCTGCGACTAAATAAGATTCATTGGAATGTACAAATGTTGCTGCGACTTGCGCAGAGCATTTGTAACTTTAAGGTTAATAAATTGTCATAAGTGAGTAAAAGGTGGCTCGTGATGAGTCGCCTTTTATTATGGAGTTATGTGGATAAGGATTCAAAGGAAAACCGCACAGCAGAGCGAGACAAAGCTTGCTATAGTGAGTATAGGCAACAGTCCCGTGTGTTCTCCTTCGTCGTCGAAGTAATCGCGGAGCTTCTTCATGGCCCGTTTCTTTTGAGTCTTCACGGTCAACACGGAGAGGTTCATCTTTTCGGCTATCTCATCGTTACTATATCCGTCCAGGTGTAGCAGGAATATCTCGCGGCAACGTTCGGGCAGTTTGTCTATCTCCTTGAAGAGCAATGTCAGCACCTGTTCATCCAGCTGCTCTTCCCATTCAGTGGTCTCCTCAGCTGTGAGTTCCACCTGTTCGGCATAGCGGTTCTCCATCTCTACACGTCGTAGATAGTCGATGGCGGCATTCTTCACGCTGGTGAACAGATAGCCCTCAGTCAACTGGTGCATGTCCACACCCTTCTCCCACATGCGGGCGAAGAGTTCCTGCACGAGGTCCTCTGCCACATCGTGACGGCCTACCATCCCCGCGGCGAAATCCACGAGTTCGACGTGACGTTGTTCATACATCTGTCTGAACTTGTCGCGTGCCTCACTGTATGTAGTGTCCAAATTTGTCATGCAATCTAATTCTCTCTCTACAACATTTCCTTACTATCAGGCGACAAAAGTATGAAAATTGGAGCAATATATCCCCTACTTCTCCAAAAAAGTTTATTTACGCGTCAATTGCATACTCCTATGCACACTCCATCTGGCCATCAGACTTATAGCTTTCAGTCTTTGGCGGATGAGGAGCAGGAATGGCGGAGCGGCAGTCAACGTTCCTTGATGACGCCTTTGCGATAAGCGGTGAGGAGGTTGTAGAGGTCGCAGATCTGACGCTCCAGTTCCTTACCCTTGTCGGTGTCGCGCACCATCACACGCTTGCTGCTCAGTTCCACCAACTGGGTGGTGGAGATGATGTCCTTGCCATAGCGGATAGCCTCCTGAGCGGAGGTGAATGGTTCGTGCTGCACAAGCTGCAAGCCACGCGAATGGTAGACTAGGGTGTAGCCCGCGATACCTGTCTCGGAATGGTAGGGTTTGGAGAAGCCACCATCGATGACCAGCAGTTTGCCGTTGGCCTTTATGGGGTTCTCGCCCTTCTTGGTCTTCACGGGGACGTGACCGCTGATGATGTGGCGATGCTCGCCGGTCACCTGGAACTCGTCGAGCATGCGGTCGCACATCTCCTCGCTGTCGCGCAGAGCGTAGTAGTTGCCTTTCTCCTCAATCTGCAGGGACTTGTCCTTCACGAAGTAGCGTTCGAAGGTGGCCATCTTCGACTTGTCGAACAGCGGAGAGTCCTTGCCGCACCACAGGTACCACATGTAGTCGATGGCAAAGGCTTTGTCCTTCGAGGGGTCGTCGTTGAACGCCAACCGGGCGAGGTTGTCTATCTTGTCGAGCAAGGCCTTGCCTTTGTAGGGCTTGCCCTGAATGAAGACCTCCTTCAGCGATCCGTCGGCATTGAGGGGCACGGAGGCATGATAGAGGAGGTTGGAGTTCACCACCAGGTACATGCTACCGTGGGTATAGAGGCACTGGATGTGACGCTTGAGTTTCTCACTGAGGATGAACGAGCGGTGCATCTTCTTCACGATGTCCTCCTCCTCGTCGGTAAGTTGAGTGGGGTTCTTGGGATCTATTGTGGGGAAGTAATGGTCGCACAGCTCATACTCGGCACCATTGATGCGCAGCACACCTCGCTCGTAGTCGATGAGGTCCAGCAGGTTGCGGTCGGCCATGTCAAACTCGGGCCGGCGCTTGACGATAGCAGCCTCCAGTTTGAACTGTATCACGCTGATGGCCTTATGCATCTGAGCGATGAGTTTGCGGGTACGTTCGTTGTGGGTTTTGTCGTCCTCGTCCATCTTCGGGTAGAACACCGTGCAGGGGTCATCGCCATAGGTGTCCATGGCAAAGGTGGCGAGCGGCAACAGGTTGATGCCGTAGCCGTCCTCCAGGGTAGCCAAGTTGCCGTAGCGCATGGCTATGCGCAGCACGTTGGCGATGCAACTGTCGCAACCTGCGGCGGCACCCATCCACAGGATGTCGTGGTTGCCCCACTGGATGTCCACATTGTGGTAGTTGCAGAGCAAATCCATGATGAGGTGGGCTCCAGGGCCACGGTCGAAGATGTCGCCTATCACATGGAGCGAGTCGATAACCAGCCGTTGGATAAGGTTACACATCGCCTCGATGAACTGATCCGCCCGATGGGTGGCGATGATGGTCTGTATGATGACGTTCACATAGCCGTGTTTGTTGGGCTCCATAGAATTCTCGTGGAGCAACTCTTGTATGATGTAGGAGAACTCCGCCGGCAAGGCTTTGCGCACTTTCGAGCGGGTGTACTTCGAGGAGACACTGCGACACACCTGGATAAGGTGGTTGAGCGTGATGACGTACCAGTCCTCAAGGTCGGTCTCAGCGGACTTCACCAATTCCAGTTTCTGTTTGGGGTAATATATTAAGGTGCAGAGATCTTTCTTTTCCGACTCGCGCAGGGTATTGCCGAAGATTTCGTTGACTTTGCGCTTCACGTCACCAGAGGCGTTCTTCAGCACATGCTGGAAAGCCTCGTACTCGCCGTGGAGGTCACTCATGAAATGCTCCGTTCCCTTGGGTAGGTTGAGTATCGCCTCCAGGTTGATGATTTCCGTGCTCGCCGCCGCAATGGTGGGGAACTGGTTGCTCAGCAGTTGGAGGTACTTCAGTTGCTGGCTGATGGAGCAGTAGATGTTTGTCTCGTCGTTTTCCATAGTTTATTACTGTTTGGTGTGCAAAGTTAATACTTTTTATATTGTACGCAAAGCGAAAGCTTTTTTACGTACCCGATAGTAGGTGAACCATACCGCCGTGCCGGTGACTATCCACGAGATGGGATAGACGGCCATCAGCACCTCGTACGTGGGGTACTGACGGGCTACGGTGTAGACCCACACCAGACGCAGCACACAGGTGCCGAAGACGGTGAGCACGGTGGGCGTCATGGAATGGCCCAGTCCGCGCATGGCGGCACCGCTTATCTCGTAGGAGCTGGCTATGAACTGGAAGCAGAGCACGTAGAACATACGCACGGCAGCATAGCCGGCCACTTCGAGGTTGTCAGTGAAGAGGCTGATGAAGAAGGGGTTCTGCCAAGTGATGAAGATGTTGAGCGCACCGCAACAGACTACACTGAGCACCATGCCGATGCGGAAGATGCGGCGGCAACGGTCTATCTCGCCCGCACCATAGTTCTGGCTGGTGAAGGTGACCGTAGCCTGCACGAAGGCACTCACCACAAAGTAGCAATAGTACTCGTAGTTGAGTTCCACCGCCGAGCCAGCCACCGCGGCGGAACCGAATCCGTTGATGGCGGACTGTATGAATACGTTGGCGAAGGAGAACACCATGCCTTGCAGTCCCGCCGGCACACCGATGCGCAACATTTTCCGCAGTTCGGGCTTGGCTATCTTGAACTCCTTCACATGGATACGGAAGGGATAGGACTCGTGCTTGAGGATGTAGACGATGATGGCGGCGTTCACCGCATTGGATACGGTGGTGGCGATAGCCACACCCGCCACGCTCATGTGGAAGACGATGACGAGAATGAGGTTGAGCACTGTATTGATGATACCCGCCACCACGAGACTGTAGAGCGGCCGCTTGGTGTCGCCCATGCTGCGCAGCACGGCAGCACCGAAGTTGAAGATCATGATGAAGGGCATTCCCAGGAAGTAGATGCGCAGGTAAAGACTGGCCAAGTCGATTACGTCGTGAGGGGTGTCCATCAGTTCGAGTATGGGACGAGCCGCCACAAGGCCCACCACCATGAGCAACAGTCCGCTGACGATGGCTATCACCCCCACCGTCTGCACCGACCGGTAGACACCGGCATCGTCCTTCTGACCGATGTAGTTGCCTATCACCACATTGGCACCCACCGACACTCCCACAAAGAGGTTGATGAGCAGACTGATGAGCGACCCATTGCTGCCCACAGCCGCCAGGGCCTGACTGCTGGCGAAGCGGCCCACCACGGCCACATCCACCGAGTTGAACAACTGTTGCAGGATGCTGCTGGCCGCCAGCGGCAGGGCAAACATCAGCATCTTACCCAACAAGCCGCCATGAAGCATGTCCATACGCACCGTTCCGCGCGCGTTCTCCTTCTTCATCTTCGTTCCGTTTAATACCTATTATTATAATCAAGGCGCAAAGGTAGTGATAAGTTCCTTACCAGCCAAACGTCAGCCGAGTTGTAACGAATTTGTAACATTGGGTACAAAACACACTAGCGAACAAAATTTTTTCGGCTAAACGTTTGTAGTTTCAACACTTTTTCTCATCTTTGCGTACGATATGCTGAAGAGACTCCACATACTGGGCTATATGGCTGTTTGCCTCTGGTGCTTCTGTCAGTTTACAGGTAATGAAGCGCAAGTGATAAGCCGTTGTTCCGACATTATCACACAGGTGGCGGAGGAGTTAACGTCCCATAGCCCGAACGTGGTTAGCCAGCTCGACGGCAAGGTGCACACCGATGCCCAAACGAACCGAGATAACAGCCACTTGTTACCGCCCAAGAGTTTCGCTCACATACCCATCCACAGTGTCCGCATAGCCAATCCGGTCAAGGCCCTGCGTTGCGGAATCAGCACCTACCTCTTCAAAAGTAAAGAAGCGCACCTCGCCCGCGTGGCCAAGCGCATGCAGACTACAGACAGACTACAAGTATCAAAGACCCCATCCGGTGCCACATCCTACGTCTTAGTACTGAGACGTATCCTCATTTAGCGGTCCTCCCCATTCTATATTTTTGCGCACACGCAAGCAACACACTGCGTGGCATTGATTTATCTACCGAACAACGCGGCACGGGTTGCCAAACGTGTACGGCACAAAGACAAACTACATATTACCCAAAAACTAAAAACTTAAACGAATTATGAATAATTCATTCTTCAGTCGGTTCGCACCGAAAGAGACTAAGTTCTTCCCCTTGTTAGAGCACCAAGCATTCATCCTCACACGCGCCGCGGAAGCCCTGGCGGAAAACATGGGCTACTACATGCCCTCGGAGCAGGCCGCCTCTTACAAAAAGATAAAAGAGATAGAGCACGAGGGCGACAAGCTCACCAACGTCATCCAGGACGAGCTGAGCAAGACCTTCATCACCCCGTTCGACCGGGAAGACATCCACAGCATCGCCGACGCGGTGGACGATGTGATAGACGGCATCAACAGTAGCGCCAAGCGCATCACCATCTACACCCCACAGAGCATACCAGACGCCTGCAACGACCTAGCCAAGCTGATAAAAGAGGATGCCGACTGCATCCTGCAAGGCACGAAGGAACTGGGCAAGTTCAAGCAAGACCCGTCGATACTGCGCAAACTGTGTACCCGCTTGCACGACATCGAGAGCGAGGCCGACGACATCTACGAGATGTACACCAAGAAACTCTTCGAGGAGGAGAAGGACTGCATCGAACTGATAAAGAAGAAGGAGATAATCTACGAACTGGAACGCACCACCGACGCCGCGGAGCGCGTAGGTAAGCTTTTCAGCGGATTGATTGTAAAATACGCCTAACGACGACACATGGAATTACTCATTCTAATCATTGCGCTCTCGCTGCTCTTTGACTTCATTAACGGATTCCACGACGCTGCAAACTCCATCGCCACCATCGTCTCCACCAAGGTATTGACACCTTTCCAAGCGGTCATCTGGGCGGCAGCGTTCAATTTCGTGGCATTCTTCATCGCCAAGTACATCATCGGCGACTTCGGAATAGCCAACACCGTATCGAAAACCGTGGCAGAACCTTTCATCACGCTGCCCATCATCCTGGCAGGTGTAATAGCCGCCATCGCATGGAACCTGTTCACGTGGTGGAAGGGAATTCCCTCGTCCTCATCACACACGCTGATTGGCGGTTTCGCCGGAGCGGCTGTGATGGCGCACGGCTTCCAAGCTATCCAACTGAGCATCATCCTGAAGATTGCCGCCTTCATCTTCCTGGCGCCCTTCATCGGTATGGTCATCGCCTTCGGTTTCACCTTGTTGGTGCTCTACGCTTGCCGACGCGTGAAGCCGCATACGGCAGAGGTGTGGTTCAAGCACCTGCAGTTGGTCTCGTCCGCCCTCTTCAGTATCGGACACGGACTGAACGACTCACAGAAGGTGATGGGCATCATCGCCGCCGCCCTGATAGCTTCCCATTCCGAGGGGATAGGCCTAGGCATCCAGAGCACGAGCGACCTGCCGGCCTGGGTAGCGTTCTCCTGCTTCACCGCCATCTCGCTGGGCACCATGTCCGGTGGTTGGAAGATTGTGAAGACCATGGGTACACGCATCACCAAGGTGACACCGCTCGAGGGTGTGATAGCCGAAACCTCCGGCGCTTTTACACTTTACCTAACTGAAATACTGAAAATACCCGTGAGCACCACACACACTATATCGGGTGCCATCATCGGTGTAGGGGCCACCAAACGGCTCTCCGCCGTACGGTGGGGCATCACCAAGGAGCTGATGACCGCATGGGTACTGACGATTCCCGTCAGCGCCGTGGTGGCTGCCGTCATCTATTGCATACTGAGGATTTTCATCTAGGGAGGTCGGCTTTTCAGCATACGCCTGCCGGATTTTGAGCGTACAGGTCGTCAGCAAATGAGTATATAGTTCATTGGCAGTTGAGTATTATACTCGTTGCCCATTGAGGTATATACTCTTGGCACTTGAGCTATATACTCACAAAATCGAGTCCTATACCAATAAAAATGGAGCGGTGGAACCCGGAGTGGAAGAAGGGTAACTAGCGTCGTTCCCCGTTCTGCTATTCCTTCTTTTCCTCGGCCGAGATGCGGAACGAGGTATAGAGTTCCAGCACCGCGGCTATGGTGAGGCAGAGTATCCACTCGTTGTGCTCGAAGAAGAACATGAAGAAAGTGGTCATCATCAGCAACAGGGCGGCCAGAATCTGCTGACGGCGCAAGCGACGGATGACGAAGTTACCCCCTTCGTAGCGGTCGAGCAACTGGGGAATGGCAAACAGCGCCGAACCGACACCATACACATAGGGAGACGCCCACCAACCGGTGATGTACGAACAGCAACCCAGCAGCAGCAAGATGCCGCCGGGATAATACATCCACGAAAGATTATTCTTCATACTCATTATTTATCCTCTATTATATAAATGTCCTCGTCGGCCGTCTTCATCAGATACTTCTCGCGTGCAATCTTCTCTATCACCTCCGGATTGGTCTCCAGCTGGTTGAGCCGTTCCGTGTCGCGTACATAGATGCCGCGGTACTTCTCTATCTCCTCGTTGAGCGTGCGGATCTCCTGCTTGTGTTGGAAGCGGCGAATCAGGCTGTTCTCGTCGAGGAAGACAAAGATGAGCAGAAACACCGACACCGCTAGGAGGTATTTGTTTTTGCCCACCACATGGTAGAGAGTGATAAAGACGGAGTATAATCTGCTCATGGCCTTACGTGTTTTGGATTAACAAGGGCAAAGGTAGAAATATTTTCGGCTTCTCTCGCACCTAAAACCGATTATTTGCGTACATTTGCAACATAAGTTCTAAAAATCCGCATTTCCAATATGGACAATTATATAGTATCGGCCCGTAAATACCGTCCTGCCACCTTCGACACGGTGATAGGACAACGAGCGTTAACCATGACGTTGAAGAACGCCATAGCCACCCACAAGCTGGCAAGTGCCTATCTGTTCTGCGGCCCGCGCGGTGTGGGTAAGACCACCTGCGCCCGCATCTTCGCCAAGACTATCAACTGTCTGCACCCAGCCCCCAACGGCGAGGCGTGCAACGAGTGTGAATCGTGCAAAGCTTTCAACGAACAGCGTTCGTACAACATCCACGAGCTAGATGCTGCGTCGAACAACTCGGTGGAGGACATCCGCTCCCTCATCGAGCAGGTGCGCATCCCGCCCCAGATAGGCAGGTATAAGGTCTACATCATCGACGAGGTGCACATGCTATCGTCGGCTGCCTTCAATGCTTTCCTCAAGACACTCGAAGAGCCGCCCTTGCACGCCATCTTCATCCTCGCCACCACCGAGAAGCACAAGATTATCCCCACGATACTCTCCCGTTGCCAAATCTACGACTTCAACCGCATCACCGTGAACGACACGGTGGAGCATCTGAAGTACGTGGCCCAGAAGGAGGGCATCGAGGCCGAGCCGGAGGCACTGAACGTCATCGCCCAGAAAGCCGACGGCGGTATGCGCGACGCGCTCTCCATCTTCGACCAGATGGTGAGTTTCTCGGGCGGACACATCACCTACAAGAGCGTGGTGGAGAACCTGAATGTGCTCGATTACGAATACTTCTTCCGCATGACGGACATCCTGCTGGCCAAGAAGGTGCCCGAGGCGATGTTGCTCTTCAACGACATCCTGAACAAAGGGTTCGAGGGTAACATCTTCATCAACGGACTGGCGGCGCACTTCCGCAACCTGCTCGTCAGCCGCGACGCCTCTACCACCTGTCTGCTTGAGGTGAGCGAGTCGGTGAAGGCGCGCTACCAGCAACAGGCGCAACAGTGCAAGCCTACCTTCCTCTACCGGGCCATGAAGCTCTGCAACGACTGCGGCATGGCATACAAAGAGAGCAAGAGCAAGCGCTTCCTGGTGGAGCTCACCCTCATAGAGCTCACACAGGCGGACGACGATGGTGACCCCTGCGGGCGTCGCCCTACGAAGCGATTAAAACCCATCTTCAACGCCTTAGCCCAGACCCAGCCTCAGGCTACCGCTCCCGCCAGCGGTAATACCGCCAACGTCACCGCAGGCAATGCAAACAATGTGAACCCGCAGACGGGCAGACCGGCTGTCGCTCCTCAACAAGCGGGCGCGCCCGGCATGGGGAACCCGAACGTAGGCTCCTCTCCTACCGCGGCCAACAAGCCAGGCGGCCCGTTGCCACAGGAGAGCTCCGCCCGCAAGATTCCCACGATGAACGTCAGTCAAATGGGATTCTCCATCAAGCGAACCCAGAAGGACCTAGAGGGTAAGGGCTCTACGACAATGGCCGCGCAGCCGGACCTTTTCAGCCCGCAAGCCTCCACGAAAGAGGTTACGACAAGTCTGTCCTTCAGCGAGGACGCGCTGAGGTACTACTGGTTGCGCTTCGCCAGCGAGCTGCCGACGGAAGAGACCTCCACCGCTCAACGCATGAAAGCGATGAAGATTACCAAGCTGACCGACAGCACCGTAGAGGTGCAAGTGGACAACGAGTGGGTGGAGACCACCATGCGCGCCATCGCACCGCGCATAGAGCAGTACCTACGCACCGCGCTCCGCAACAACGACATCGCCCTGCAGTTCCGGGTCATCCAACAGCAGGAGCAGAAGCGCGCCTATGGACGTGTGGAGCAATTCCAACTGATGGTGGAGGAGAACCCCTCCCTGCAGAAGCTGAAAGAGCGATTCGACCTGGAGTTGTCGTAACTGGAGAATAATGGTAAGAGGCAAGGTCATCGCCCTGGCAGGGGAATTGGACGACCTCGGCAAGGGGAAGATCGACTGGGCGGAAGTTCGGTGACCCACCCTGGCCATGACCCGAAGGGAACTTATAGAAAGCAAGAAGTCCGCAAGGCTTGCTCTAGAGCTGGATCTTGCGGACTTTGTCACGTGGCGGAAAGAGTGGGATTCAAACCCACGGAACGGACAAACCGTTCACCGGATTTCGAGTCCGGCCCATTCGGTCACTCTGGCATCTTTCCGAGTGCGAAGGTACAACAAATTACTTTCCCTGTATCCGTAAGACCCAAAAATATTTTTCTCTAACCAGGAAAAACTATTTTCCTAACTGGGCATTTTTCTTTACATCTTCCTATGACCCGACTCTTAGTACCGCAAGAGTACCTAGCGGAAGAGCACACGTCAGGATAATCAACACGGGAGCGGAACGATTCTTGCAATAAAATCTCTACCCCATGTTAGCATTTGTCACATTTTATTCCTACCTTTGCCATTGTAATCACAAAGACAGGGAATACAAACACATTAAATGCATAGAAGATTATGAAGTTAGCAGAAGCATTGAGCCTCAGAGCCGACTTACAGAAGAAAGTGACTCTGTTGAAGGAACGCATCAAGGACAGCGCCAAGGTGCAGGAGGGCGATGAGCCATGTGACGACGTGGAGGAACTGCGCAAGCAACTGGACCAAGTGCTCACGCAGTTGGAGGGCCTCATCTACCGCATCAACCTCACCAACGTGCAGACCATGCAGGACGGAGTGTCGCTAACCCGGTTGATAGCCAAGCGCGACGTGCTGTCCATGCGCGTGAAAGCCCTGCAGGAAATAGTCAGACACGCTTCCACCAACGACACCCGATTCGGCAGGAACGAACTGAAGTGCGTCCGCACCGTGGACGTGAACGAGCTTCGCAAGGAGGCCGACACCTATGCCAAGCAGTACCGTGAGCTCGACCTGAAGATTCAGAGTCTGAACTGGAAAGTAGACTTGGTAGACTAACATCCCCCGCACGCAAAACGCCGAAGGGGGAAAAGACATATTGGAGAAAAGATAGCGGCAGCAAAAAACGGGAGCTGTCATAGACAAGTCTATGCAGCGGAACCAAAAATCAATCATGACTCATGTATTAGAGAGGCAGTTTTCACAGCGCACTCTGGCATAGGGCACAAGCGTATCGGGCATTATTCGATGGATGTATGAATCCACAATAGCACGTAGCACTACCATTTTGTTGACTATCTTTTCTCCTCTTTTTATATTCCTACATGTATTATAAGAGGATTTCCCAATGAATTCACTAACTTTGCCGAACAATATAAGAATTGTAAGAGTATGAAACCACGCTTTATAGCCGGGCCCTGCGTCATCGAATCGATGGAGATAATGAACGAGGTGGCGGAGGAACTGGTACGGCTAAACAAGAAATACGACATAGACATCATCTTCAAGGCTTCGTTCGACAAGGCGAACCGCACCTCCATACACTCCTTCCGCGGACCAGGCATGGAGAAGGGACTGCAGATGCTCGCCGACATAAGGAGCCGCTACGGACTAAAGCTGCTGACCGACATCCACGAGAGCTATCAGGCAGCGCCCGTGGGCGAGGTGGTGGACGTGCTTCAGATTCCCGCCTTCCTCTGCCGACAGACAGACCTGCTGGTGGCGGCAGCCAAGACAGGGAAGACGGTGAACATCAAAAAGGCTCAATTCCTCTCGGGCAAGGACATGGAATACCCCGTGCAGAAGGTGCGCGAGGCGGGCAACGACAACGTGTGGCTGACCGAGCGAGGCAACATGTTCGGATACAACAACCTCATAGTGGACTTCCGCAACATACCGGACATGAAGGTCTTCACCGACACGGTGATTATGGACTGCACACACAGTGTGCAACGGCCTGGAGGCAACGGCGGGAAGACCGGAGGCAACCGCGAGTATGTGCCGGCAATGGCGCTGGCAGCGAAAGCATTCGGTGCCAACGGATACTTCTTCGAGGTACACCCCTTCCCCGACGAGGCACTGAGCGACGGACCGAACATGCTCTACCTGAGAGACTTGGAAAACGTAATAGCCAACCTACTGCAATAAGAAGATGAAAGACGCTACTCCATACGCCATAAAGTGCTTCCAGGACGAGGCACAGGCGATACTCAACCTCATCCCCATGCTCGACGAGAACTTCTCGAAAGCGGTGGACCTCATTTACAACAGCACCGGCAAGGTGATAGTGACCGGCGTGGGCAAGAGCGGCCACGTGGGCGAGAAGATAGCCGCCACACTGGCTTCGCTGGGCACCCCCTCGTTCTTCCTCAATCCGCTGGACGCCTACCATGGCGACTTGGGCATGGTGGCCCAAGGCGACGTGGTGATGGCCATCAGCTACAGCGGCAACACGGATGAGCTGCTGCGCTTCATACCATTGTTGATAGAGCGCAACATCCCCATCATCGGAGTGTCGGGCAACCCACAGTCGCTGCTCGGACAATATGCCTCGTGCGTGCTCAACATACGGGTGGAGCGCGAGGCCGACCCGCTGAACCTGGCCCCCACCTCGTCGACGACCACCACCATGGCCATGGGCGACGCCATAGCCTGCGCGCTGGTGCATCTGCGTAAGTTCAAGGCTTCGGACTTCGCCCAATTTCATCCGGGCGGCAGCCTGGGCAAGCGACTGCTGAGCCGGGTGAAGAGTTACATGGTGTCGGACAATCTGCCCGTGGTGACCACACACGACCTGGTGAGCGACACCATCATACAAATCAGCAAGACCAAGCAAGGCATCGCCGTGGTGATAGAGGACGAGAAGATTATCGGTGTAGTGACCGACGGCGATGTGCGCCGCGCCATGCAGAGCCGTCAAGAGGATTTCTTCTCGCTCACCGTGAAGGACATCATGAGCCACAACCCCAAGACGATACGCGAGAACGACAAGCTGTCGCAGGCGGAGAAGCTGATGCGACGCTACAACATACACTCACTGGTGGTAGTGAACGACGAAGGGAAGTTCACGGGACTCATCGACGCTTTCAGTTGTTTATAATCCAAGAAAGGTTCCTACGGCATGAAAACAGTAGCTTTTGTCCCCATCCGCCTCAACAGCAGACGCGTAGCAGGCAAGAACTTGCGCCCCCTTGGCGACCGACCACTAATGTGCTACGTGCTGGAGACGCTGGTGAAGGTGCCACGCATCGACGAGATATACGTGTACTGCAGTCAGGACATCGTACGGCAATATCTGCCCAATGGAGTGAAGTTCCTGAAGCGGTCCGCCACGCTGGACAGCGACGAGACCACGGGCAGCGAGATTTACGAGGCGTTCACCCGCGAGGTGGATGCCGACGTCTACCTGTTGGTGCACACCACGTCACCCTTCATCCAGGAGACGACCATAGAGAACGCCCTCAACAAGGTGCTCGACGAGGACTACGACTCGGCCTTCAGCTACAGGAAGATACAGACCTTCGCCTGGTACGACGGCAAGCCGCTCAACTACGATCTGAAGCACATCCCCCACACGGAGACGCTGAAACCCGTGATTGTGGAGACCAGCGCTTTCTTCATCTTCCGCCGCGAGGTGTGGACGATGCACCGGCAACGCATTGGGCAACACCCCTATCTGGCGCAGGTGAGCAAGACCGAGGAGCTGGACATCGACTGGCCCGAGGACTTCGAGTTTGCCGAGCAACTGCTGCGGATTATCCCCCAACGTGAGAAATGAAAAGAGACTTATTCTATTTCAATATATCAACACAAAAACTAATACCCTGTATGAAAAAGAAAATGATGACCGCACTCTGCGCACTGATGATGGCAGGCGGACTGACCGCGCAACAACAAGCGTGGTTCGACGAGAAAGAGTTGACCCTGACGGGCGCTTACTATTACCCCGAACACTGGGACGAGAGCCAGTGGGAACGGGACATGAAGAACATGCACGACATGGGCTTCGAGTTCACACACTTCGCCGAGTTCGCCTGGGCGGAGATAGAGCCCGAAGAGGGACGGTTCGACTTCAGTTGGCTTGACAAGGCCGTAGCCCTGGCAGCCAAGTACGACCTGAAGGTGGTGATGTGTACCTCCACCGCCACACCGCCCGTGTGGCTGACTCGAAAATACCCCGAGATACTGATACAGCACGAGAACGGCACACACACCGACCACGGCTCGCGTCAACACGCCTCGTTCTCATCGCCCAAGTATCGCGAACTGGCCTACAAGATGATAGCCAAACTGGCCGAGCACTACGGCAACGACAACCGCATCATCGGATGGCAGTTGGACAATGAGCCGGGTGTGCAACGCGACTACAGTCCGAAGGCACAGGAAGAGTTCCGGGCATTCCTGCGCGAGAAATACCACAACAACATTCAAGAACTTAACAAAGCTTGGGGCACGGCATTTTGGAGCCAGAGCTATAGCGACTTCAGCCAGATAAACATCCCCATGCTGAGCTACACCTATCTGAACCACCACTTCGTGCTGGACTACAGACGGTTCGCCGCTAAGGAGACCTGCGACTTTCTGGACGGACAGTGCCGCGTCATCAAGCAGTACGCCAAGAATCAGTGGGTGACAACCAACTATATCCCCAACTACGACGAAGGACACATCGGCGGCAGCCAAGCGCTCGACTTCGTGACCTACACACGCTACATGGTCTATGGCGACAACGAGGGCATCGGCCGCCGGGGATTCCGCGTGGGCAATCCGCTGCGTATCGCCTATGCTAACGACTTCTTCCGCCCCATTGCCGGCACCTACGGAGTGATGGAACTGCAACCCGGACAGGTTAACTGGGGAACGTGCAACTTCCAACCCCTGCCCGGAGCCGTACGTCTGTGGTTATGGAGTGTATTCGCCGGAGGCAGCGACTTTGTCTGCACCTATCGCTACCGCCAACCGCTGTTCGGCACAGAGCAATATCACTACGGCATTGTGGGTCCGGATGGTGTGACGGTGACACCCGGCGGAGCGGAATATGCACAGTTCATCAAGGAGATGAAGGTGCTACGCAAGGCAGCCGACAAGAAGGATGTGGTGCCGGCTGACTACACGGCACGCCGCACAGCCATACTCTTCAACCACGAGAACAGTTGGAACATCGAACGTCAGAAGCAGAACAACAGTTGGAACACCGGCAACCACATACGCCGCTACTACAAGGCGCTGAAGAGTTTCGGAGCCCCGGTGGACGTGATAGACGAGAGCAAGGACTTCAACACATACCCTGTCATGATTGTTCCTGCCTATCAGCAAGCTGACCCAGCTTTGGTAAATCGCTGGAAAGCCTACGCTGAGCAGGGCGGAAACCTGATTATCACCTGCCGCACGGCGCAGAAGGACCGCATGGGCATCTTGCCCGAGTTGCCCTACGGAGGTATGCTCAACGAGCTGACCGGTTGCGAGATGAGTTTCTTCGACCTGTTGTTGCCGGAGCTGCCCGGCAAAGTTGCCATGGACGGTAAGAGCTACCTGTGGAACACTTGGGGCGAGGTGATGAAACCAGGCAAGGACGCTACCATGTTGGCCACCTACCAAGAGGAGTTCTACGAGGGCGAGGCAGCCGTCGTTACCCGCAAATTGGGCAAAGGCACTGTGACCTACGTGGGTGTAGACTCTCAAGACGGTAGTTTCGAGGCCGACCTGCTGCGGAAGCTCTATGCCCAGTACGGCATCGGCGTGATGGACCTGCCCTATGGCGTGAACATCGACTACCGCAACGGCATGGGCATCGTCACCAACTACAGCGACCAGCCCTACACCTTCAACCTCCCGACCGGAGCGAAGGTACTCGTTGGCGACACCACCATCCCCACCGCTGGAGTGTTGGTGTTCAAGTGCAAGAAATAAATAATCGAGTAGGAGGTAAATGCTAATCATAAAAGGCATTTGCCTCCTACTTTCACATTTACCGACCTCTCGCATCACCGTACGTGCGGTTCCGCATACGGCGGTTCCTATTTTGGGTGCCATTCGAGATATTTCCCCATTAGAGTGGCATACCCCGCTTTGCGCAGATTGTCATTACTGATTGTTCTGTGCAAAATTGGACTATCGGCTGTCCGCCAATAGCTTTTCCGAGATTTCACCTCGCAATGGACACCTTTGCTCTTGGCTATACAATTCCCGCTATTAGGGCTTGTTCGGGACTTTCACCCGT
>CAVFUK010000088.1:0-28211 GCA_963625535.1 Anaerovoracaceae bacterium
CCTCCAAGGGCTACAAGGAGATTACCCTCCTGGGTCAGAACGTCAACTCTTACCGATTCGAGACGGCAGACGGCGCGGTGGTGACCTTTCCCGTGCTGCTGCGTACCGTTGCCGAGGCGGCTCCGTCGGTGCGCATCCGTTTCACCACATCGCACCCGAAGGACATGAGCGACGATACGCTGCGGGTCATCGCCGAGGTGCCCAACGTCTGCCGTCACATCCACCTGCCCGTACAGAGCGGCAGCAACCGCATCCTCCACCTGATGAACCGCAAGTACACCCGCGAGTGGTACCTCGAGCGTGTGGCAGCCATCCGTCGCATCGTGCCGGACTGCGGCCTGAGCACGGACATTTTCTGTGGCTTCCACTCTGAAACCGAGGAGGACCACCAGGAGTCGCTTTCGTTGATGCGTGCCTGTGGCTACGACGCAGCCTTCATGTTCAAATACTCTGAGCGCCCTGGAACCTACGCCTCGAAGCACTTGCCCGACGATGTGCCCGAGGAGGTGAAGATACGCCGCCTAAATGAGATTATCGCTCTGCAGAACGAGCTCTCCGCCGAGAGCAACCGCCGGTGCGTGGGCAACGTCTACGAAGTGCTTGTAGAGGGCGTGTCGAAGCGCTCCACCAGCCAACTGTTCGGCCGCACGGAGCAGAACAAGGTGGTGGTGTTCGACCGTGGTACGCATCGCATAGGCGACTTTGTGCACGTTCGCGTCACCGAGTCCAGCTCTGCCACACTGAAGGGTGATGCGCTCGACTGAACCGTTTCAAACCCTGCACAATCTATTGAAAATCAGTGAAACAAGTAGATTTGCGGAGTAACTGACAATTGTCAAACACGTGTACGGCAATTGCCATCCACGTGTTTGGCAATTGCCGTACACATGGATGGCAGTTGCCGTACGGTCTTTTTGCTCGATTTCTTGCATCGAGTAATAGGTTTTCTTGCATCGAATAGTAAGCTTTCTAGCGTCGATTAGCTGCTTTCTTCCATCGATTAGCTGGCTTCCTTCAGTCGAAATGAAGAACTTTCTCTAGTCGATTAGCTGGCTTTCTACCTTATATATGGAACTTCCCAACTTCGAATATAGAGCTTCTTTGCACCTTGTAGCTGGCTTTCTAGCTCCTTTATAGAAGTCTTCTCGCTGCAGTGAACGGCCGTTCTCCCCTACTCTCTCACGTAGTGCGGCATTTCCTCGGGAATCTCCATCGAGATTTCCACCAGGCCTTTCACGGTGCCGTTCTCTTTCCATGCCGTCTGGTAAATCATCTTTCTCACGCCTCGTTTGCTGATGGTGTAGGCGTTTTGTCCGCCGGTCTCCAGCAGGCGTTTGATGATTCCCTTCGAGCGTTCGTTGTGGCATCCCATCAGGTTTTTGCCTATCAGGTCGCCGTGGCTGGCATAGGTCAGCTTAGCCTTATCGTTCATGTAGAGGATATTCCCCTCCGCGTCGCACACCGTGACGGCACAGTTCATCTCTTTGCTCCATTCCGGCATCGTCTCTTTTTCCATACTATTTATAGTTTTAATGTTTAGGTTTCATCGTTCAAGGGTTCTTTGGCAGACTGAAGCTGCCCTACCTGGGCACAAAGGTACACACGATATTCGTTTCCGCAAATTCCTCCCGTGTGTTTGGTTGCAGCGTAGAATTCAGCTTAGTAGAGAGACGATAATCACACGGACGCGGCAACAGTTATCTAGCGTTGTTCCATAGCTGTTTTCTACTGTGCCTGTATGATGGCAAGTTGGGGTCGTAGGGACAGACGAAAAAAGCGGCTACGACTCTACGTAACCGCTTCTATGAGTGGACCAGCTAGGGCTTGAACCTAGGACCTCCAGATTATGAGTCTGTTGCTCTAACCAACTGAGCTACAAGTCCGAGAAATAAACTTGACTTATTTCGACCGCAAAAGTAGAATGTTTTGTTGAGTTGTGCAAGTATTTGGCGGAAAAACTGTATTTTTGCACCCGAATTATGTATACCCGATGGGAACGATAATAAGAAACTTTATCTTTGATATGGGGGGAGTGCTGGTCGACGTCGACCAACATCGGTCTATCGAGGCCTTCAAACAGTTCGGACTGGCGGAGGCGGAACAGTGGATAGACAAGTACCAACAGGCCGGCGTCTTCCAGGAACTGGAGTTGGGCAACATCTCCTCCGAAGTGTTCTGCAGCAAGATACGTCATCTCTCGCACGACATGCTCACCAACGAGCAGGTCATCGACTGCTGGAACAGCATGCTGGGCGAAGTGAAACCCTGGAAGCTCGACCTTCTGCTCTCGCTACGCAAACGCTACATGGTCTATCTGCTCAGCAACACCAACCCCATACACTGGGACGCTGTGTGCAAGAGACTCTTCCGTTACCGCGGGTTCGATGTTCACGACTTCTTCGAGGAGGAATACCTCTCTTATAAGATGCATATGGCAAAGCCCTCGAGAGAGATTTTCCAAGCCACACTCAACTGCGCCGGCATCATGCCCGCCGAGACGATGCTCATAGACGACTCGCCCGCCAACTGCGAGACGGCACGCTCGCTGGGTATGCAGGTCTACTGCCCCAAGGACTGCGACGACTGGCGACAACTATTCGATAAATAACTCACTCACACATACACCCCCTGTAGAAGATGGAAGATGCTAAACCCTGCGTAGCGACAATAGGTTTCTTCGATGGCGTACATCGGGGACACTGTTTCCTCATCGACCAGGTGAAGGAACTGGCGGCGGAGCGCGGGTTGTCAACCTGCCTCATCTCCTTCCCAGTGCATCCGCGCAAGGTGATGCAGGCCGACTATCAGCCACAGCTGCTCTCCACCTTCGCCGAGAAACGCACCCGCTTGCTGCGTACAGGCGTGGACCGTTGCGTGATGCTCCCCTTCACCCGTGAGCTCTCGGAGCTGTCAGCCTACGACTTTATGAAAGGTGTGCTGCGCAACCAACTGAATGTGAGGATACTGGTGGTAGGCTACGACCATCGCTTCGGACATAACCGTGCCGAGGGGTTCGCCGATTACGTCCGCTACGGCGAGGAACTGGGCATGGCCGTGATGCAAGCCCGCGCTTGTGTGGTGGACGGCATCAACGTCAGCTCGTCCGTCATCCGCCGATACTTGTTGCAGGGCGACGTGCAGTCGGCAAACAAATGCCTGGGCTACGGCTATCAGCTGGAGGGTATGGTAGCGAGCGGTTACCGCGTGGGCCGCAAACTGGGCTTCCCCACGGCTAACGTGATAGAGTCCGATCCCGACAAGCTGATTCCTGCCAATGGAGTCTATGCCGTGTGGGCGAAGCTTGACGGTAAGGTCTACAAGGGAATGCTCAACATAGGCATTTGTCCCACGGTGGGCCACGATAATAAGCGCACCATCGAGGTGCACATACTCCACTTCTCAGAGGACATCTACCAGCGCAACCTGCAGCTGGAGTTCGTTGAGCGCATACGCGACGAGCGGCGGTTCGACAACCTGTCCGAACTCTCAGCCCAGCTTGCCTTGGATGCCGAGCAGGTGGATAAACTGTTGGATAATAACTAAATAATGGAGTAGGGGAGATGAAGAAATCCATTTTGCTTGTGCTGATGTTCATAGGCTACCAGTTTATGGCATCCTTGTTGCTGATTGGCGTCAACCATTTGTTGGGGCGTCCCAATCCTAACGAGTTCGACACCGATTTCCTTATCCTCTCGTCCATTTTGGCCAATGCGCTGGTCATCGTCAGTGTGCTGGTTTGTCGCGATGCACAGTTGAATAAGGACTCCGTCACCAGTGTCCCCCTGCGTTGCTATCTGCTCTGCCTGCCGCTGTTGCTCTCCGCCATGTTCGTGCTGAATGTCCTTAGCGAGTGGGCGGACTTGCCTAACCTTAATCAAGAAGCGTTTCTGCAGATGGCCCATAATCCATTTGGAGTTCTCTCCATCGTCGTGATGGCACCGCTTGCCGAGGAGCTGGTTTTCCGTGGAGCCATTGAGGGCCATCTGCTGAAGCAGGGTCACAGCGCCACGTTCGCCATCGTGTTGTCGTCGGCCTTCTTTGGTGTGGTGCACGGCAATCCCGTCCAAATACCCTTTGCCTTCATGCTGGGCATGCTGTTGGCTTGGATCTTCTACCGCACGCGCAGTGTAGTGCCGGGCATACTCTGCCATCTGGTGAACAATGGCTTGGCCGCGTGGACTATGGTTTACATCCCCGCTGACAAGTCCACCGAGGAACTGATGGGCGGCTCCGTGACCTTGTACGTCGCCTTGCTGCTCTGTGTCGCCCTGTTCGTGGTATGCTTCGTGTGGGCTCGGCGTGTCTTTCCCCGTCGCTAATCCGTCTCTTCGCAGTCTCTTTCTCCGTTGCAATCTGCCTCTTCGCGGTTGAAGATGTCGGTGTAGTAACCCTTTATCTCATCGCGTAGGGCGTGTGCCTTGCCGTCCGTCAACTTGTCCATCAAGGCCCAGAACCTCTCTCCGTGGTTCATCTCCTGCGTGTGCGACAGTTCGTGGAGCAGGACGTAGTCTATCAGGTGCGCCGGCAGGGTCATCAAGTAGAACGAGAGGCTGATGTGCTTCCGGTTGGAGCAGCTGCCCCAGCGTCCCCTGCTGCTGTTTATCTGCACTTGGTTGTAGGGCAGTCCATGTTGCGTGGAGAGGGCCTGAAGCCGCTCTGGCAGGTAGAGCTGGGCCTGTATGCGGAGCTGTTCCTCCACCACCTTGTGGAGCCACGCCTGTGACTCGTCCTGCTGGTAGTCGAACTCCGGAGGGCAGAGAATCTCCACATACCCCCGCTGACGCTTCACGAAGAACTTGCCCGGCGTCTCACCCTGGGCGAAGTGGAACTTCAGACAGGCCGTGTCGATGCGGAACGTGAGGTCGATGTACCTCTGCTCCTCCCGCAACTTTGCCTGCTTGGCCTTCAGCCGCTCGCTGTAGGCGTCCAACGTGTTCATAATCTGTTCGTTGGTCAGAGGGTAGGGCACCGTGACGAGCACTCCATCGCGCTGCGGCCTCATTACGATGTGGCGCGCACGGGCATTGACGCGCACTGTGATGCCGCCCAGGTCTTTGTGTACGAAGCTGATTCCTTGTTTCATGGCTGCAAAGGTAACACAAAAATAAAAAGGCCGCCGCTCTCGCGGTAGCCCTTTTACTAAAAGTTAGTTTTATGAAAAATTTGAGAGAAATGAAACTTCACAGTTTCTTAGATGTGTTTTAATAAGTACTAATCAAATATATATACGTTTTTAAAAGCAAATAAATATCATCTTACATCCTCGCCTTGCGGAACGATGGTACGTGAGAGTTTGTTGATAAACTCGTCGTCCATGTCGCCTGTGAAGTCTATCACCTGAAAGAAATCCTTTCGGTGGAGGTACATCACCAGTTCCACAATGGTGTCGTCTTTGCGGTGGAGCAGAATCTTTCCCTCTTCGTTCTCGTTGTCGAAGGCGAGATACTGTTCGAACCGGTTGGTATTCTTCTGCGCCATCTGTTCCGCCTTTTGGTAGTAGGCCTCGCCATGTTGTGCGGAGGTCACTATCTGCATGCTCTTCAGGTTCGAGAGAATATCCCTTATCTGTGCCTGCTCCTCGTTCTCGGTATCGGTATTCAGCACCGTGTTTATCATCTTGGGGCTGATGCTGATGCACTTCAGAACGGTGTCGCATCTATTTTCGCTCATGTAGCGTGTGGCGAAGTCCTGTGCGCTGGCCCAGGTTGCCACGGCCATGAGGCCGATGACCCACAACGAACGCTTCATCATATTCATTCTATCGTCATCGTGTCAGGCTTCTCCGGCTGTGCCTCGGTGTTGGCGTTCACCTCCACCAGACTGCTGTCCGCCGGTTGTTCCTGGTATTTGTTGATGCTCTCCGACACGGCCGACAGGGCGTCCGAAATCTCTCCGTAAGCCGTCTGCGGGTCGGTGAAGCTATCCTTATACGCATCGTAATTATAGTCGCTCTCGGCGCTGGGCTGGTTGAAAGCGTGCTGCACGGCATTGCCCACGGTCAGTGCGATGGCCACACAGGCGGCTGCCTTCAGCAGGGGTCTCAGTCGATAGGAGAGGGAGAGGCGGCGAGCCTTCACCACCGGTTCTGCTTCTTCTATCTTCGCCAGCAATCGAGCGTCGAAGTCATCACTGAGCTTCACCTCCTTGGCCTGCTGTTGGTAAGCGAACACGTCTCTGTACCGCAGCAAGTGAGCAGGAATCTCCTTTTGCTGGAAGAAAGCGCGCAGGATGCGTTCCTCTTCCACGGAAGTCTCGCACTGCCAGTAGCGCTCCAATAGTTGCTCAATGTACTTATAGTCCATAATCATCAATCTCTTTATATTGTTGTTTTATCCTTTGCCGAGCTCTGAAGAGGTTCACTTTCACCTGCTCTTCGCTCAGGTTCAGGATAGTCGCAATTTCTTTGTAACTCTTTTCCTCAATGTCCCTCAGTTGGACGATGGTGCGTTGCCGCTCGGGCAGGGCGTCTATCAACCGGTGAACCAGTGTCAGGCGTTCCTCGCGCACAAGGTCGTCGTAAGGGCTCGATGCGTCGGGTCGGGTGTCGGTCTCCTCGCTCAGCTCCGCACTCTTGTTGACTTTCAACTGGGCGCGGTCTATGGCCAGGTTGCGGCAGACGGTCATGCTGTAGGCCTCTATCGAGTCGAGCTCCGTCCACTGGTCGCGCTTGCTCCAGACCCTTATCAGTGTATCTTGTACGATGTCCTCGGCCTCACTGCTGTTGCATGTGATCCGCAACGCCAACCTGAAGAGCTTGTCTTTTAGTGGCAGCACATCGTTTCTGAAACTGACTTCTCGCATCTCTTTGTTATAATGACGGACATCGGGGCACAAAGTTACACCACCCACCGCATTTTTTTTTGAAAATAATCGCATATTCTTCCCCGTGGGGCAAAAATATAGGCTACTTCCCTTGTGCTATTGTGCATTTGGTGTATCTTTGCGGCCGATTAAGAAATGTGGAAAGATTTGGGCAGCTTGCAACCACGGTAAAAAATGCTAAATGGGACAGCCTTTGCTGTCGTGCATTACATTCTCCCCAAACATTCTCCCCATTTTACATTTTATTATTTACTAAACTTTTAAATGTAGAAAGATGGGATACTTGTTTACATCCGAATCGGTGTCTGAAGGACACCCCGACAAAGTGGCGGATCAGATTTCTGACGCCGTACTCGACAAACTTATTGCTTTCGACCCCAACTCGAAGGTGGCTTGTGAAACGTTGGTGACAACCGGACAGGTGGTGCTCGCCGGCGAGATTTCTACCACGGCTTATGTGGACCTGCAGCGCATAGCCCGCGAGGTGATTAACCGCATCGGCTACACCAAGAGCGACTATATGTTCGACGGTAACTCCTGCGGACTCTTCTCCGCCATCCACGAGCAGAGCGCCGACATCCATCGCGGTGTGGAGCGTGAGGAGCGTTTGGAACAGGGCGCCGGCGACCAGGGAATGATGTTCGGCTACGCTACCAACGAGACGGAGAACTACATGCCTCTGTCGCTCGACTTGGCCCACAAGATTGTGCGTGTGCTGGCCGAGATTCGCCGCGAAGGCAAGCAGATGACTTACCTTCGTCCCGACTCAAAGAGCCAGGTGACGATAGAATATGACGACAACGGAGTGCCCACGCGCATCGACACGATTGTCGTCTCTACCCAACACGACGAATTCATCCAACCTGAGGACTGCTCGAAGGTGGCTCAGCTGAAGGCTGACGAGCAGATGTTGGCACAGATACGCAAGGATGTGATAGAGGTGCTGATGCCTCGCGTCATCGCCGAGATTCACAGCCCGAAGGTGTTGGCCCTCTTCAACGACCAGATTAAGTACTTCGTCAACCCCACGGGCAAGTTCGTTATCGGTGGTCCTCACGGCGACACCGGACTGACGGGACGAAAGATTATCGTCGATACCTACGGCGGCAAGGGAGCCCACGGAGGCGGTGCCTTCTCGGGCAAAGACCCCAGCAAGGTGGACCGCAGCGCGGCCTATGCCGCACGTCACATCGCCAAGAACATGGTGGCTGCCGGCGTGGCCGACGAGATGCTCGTGCAGGTTTCCTACGCCATCGGCGTGGCACGCCCCATCAGCATCTATGTGAACACCTACGGCCGTAGCCACGTGAACATGACCGACGGTGAGATTGCCCAGAAGATAGACAAGCTGTTCGACCTGCGTCCCTATGCCATCGAGGAGCGCCTGAAGCTGCGCAATCCTATCTACGAGGAGACAGCCGCCTACGGCCATATGGGTCGCGAGCCCCAGTGGGTGACGAAGACCTTCGAGTCGAACTACCAACCCACCAAGACCGTGGAGGTGGAACTCTTCACTTGGGAGAAGCTTGACTACGTGGATCAGATAAAGAAAGAGTTCGGGCTGAAATAGTAGGTCCGACAGGCCGCTTCGCCCGTAGATAATTACTTTTTATAAGAAAAGAGACCATCAAGAGCAGACAAAAACGAATATATCGTTTGATTCTGCTCTTGATTTTGTATTTTTGCCCCCAAATAGACAGTCAGTGATGAGTGAGATGAAGAATGTATGCGTCTACAGCGCCTCCAGTGCTAGCGTTGACCCCCGCTTCCTGCAGTGTGCGGAGAGCCTGGGAACCTTGTTGGTGCAGAACCACATGCGTCTTGTCAATGGTGCCGGCAGCGAGGGACTTATGCGCGCCTGTGCCGACGGTGTGCTCCGCCAAGGGGGAGAGGTGACCGGAGTCATTCCCCGCTTCATGGTGGAGAACGGTTGGGGCTACAACCGCTTGACAGAGACCGTCATCACCGAGACGATGCACGAACGCAAGGAGACCATGATTCGTCTGGCGGACGCCATCGTGGCGCTGCCCGGCGGCTGCGGCACCTTGGAAGAACTGCTGGAGGCTATCACCTGGAAGCAGTTGGGGCTCCACCGCAACCCCATCGTCATACTGAACGCTGACCATTACTACGACCCCCTGCTGGCTATGCTGCGCAAGGCCGTGGACGAATGCTTCATGCGTCCCCAGCACGCGCTGCTGTGGCAAGTGGCCACCACACCCGAGGAAGCCATCCGGCAAATCATGACGACCCCACAGTGGGCCGAGGATGCCATTAGAACTGCAAGGCTATGATTCAGAATCTGTTTTCCAAACCATCGTTCTTCACCTACGAGGCCGACACGCTGACGGTGCCCTATGCTCCGGCGCCGCAAAGTGCCACCCCCGATGTCGACTCAGCTTTGGGAATCGGTCTGCTGCCCGCCGATGTTCGTGGCGACAGCTCGTTGCTCTGCACCCAGAGTGTGGGCATGGAGATGCAAGCGATACCCTACCATCCGCACGTCGACAATGTGTTCGTCGCCACCTTGCTCTTCTCCTTCTTCCTGCTGGCTTTCACCCTTGCCACCGAGAAGTCGTACCTGCTGCAGCGCATCGAGAGCATGTTCTATCCGCGCGAAGTCTCCTCGCTGAGTTCCGTGGAGGAGATGAAGTCCGGCTTCAAGTGCAACATCCTCTTGTCACTTTTCACCTGTCTGCTGCTGGCGCTCGCCTTTGTCGACTATACCTACGAGGTGATGCCCCAGATATTCCAGTCCCGCCCGTTGCCCTTTTGGCTTGGGCTCTATGCCGTCGTCATCCTTGTGGCCTATGCCGTCAAGATGGCGCTCTTCGCCTTTGCCGATTGGATTTTCTTTGACAAAGAACAGAACTCCCTTTGGATAGACACCTATGTGTTGTGCTATTCCATCGGCGGCATTTTCCTTTTCATGCTCATCTCGTCCGTCGTATATTTCGACTTGTCGAACCTTTGCGCCTTCATTTCCATCGTTGTAATTACCCTTTTGATAGAAATATTGTTGTTATATAAGTGTTTTAAGGTCTTTTTCAGCAAAAAGTATGGCTGTATCTATTTAATTGTGTACTTTTGCACCCTCGAATTGGTACCGTGCCTTCTCGTGTGGAAGACACTAGTTATGGCCAATAACTTGTTGATAATAAATTATTAGTACCTTAATGATAAAAAAAGTACTTGTTTCGCAACCGAAACCGGCTTCTGAGAAGTCTCCATACTACGAGATCGCTGAGAAGTACGGGGTAGAGATTGTGTTCCGCCCCTTTATAAAGGTTGAGTGTTTGTCTGCCAAGGAATTCAGACAGCAAAAAGTCTCCATTCTGGATCATACGGCTATAGTATTTACTTCACGTCACGCCATCGATCATTTCTTCCATCTCTGCACCGAGATGCGGGTGAACATCCCCGAGGATATGAAGTACTTCTGTGTGACGGAGTCCATCGCGCTGTACATCCAAAAGTATGTTCAGTACCGCAAACGCAAGGTGTTCTTCGGCGCTACTGGCAAAATCGACGACTTGATTCCCTCCATGGTGAAGCACAAGACGGAGAAATACCTCGTGCCGATGTCCGACGTTCACACCGACGAGATCAAGAACCTCCTGGACAAGAACAAGTTGAACCACACCGAGGTGGTGATGTACCGCACCGTGAGCAACGACTTCACCCCCGAGGAGAAGTTCGACTACGACATGCTTGTGTTCTTCAGCCCCGCTGGAATCACCTCCTTGCTGAAGAACTTCCCCAACTTCGAACAGGGCGACATCGCCATCGCCAGCTTTGGTCCTACCACAGCGAAGGCCGTACGCGACGCCGGTCTGCGGCTTGACCTGGAAGCTCCGTCGCCACAAGCGCCTTCCATGACGGCTGCCCTCGACATGTACATCAAAGAGCATAAATAAGCACCCCAATAGTGCTTTTTCTCTCATAAATGAGGATTCTGTACCAATAAAGCGGTAACTTTGTGGTGCGGAATCCTCACTGCTTTACTAAATAACAATGAACGATATGGAGACCTTACACAATACACTCCCGAAGGCGGAACGCCTGAACAGGAAACGGTTTATCGACCAGTTGTTCGGCGGCGATGGTAAATCGCTGCTGGCCTTCCCTTTGCGTATGGTCTACATGACGACCGACCGCACCGACACTCTGGCGTCGATGCTCATCAGTGTGCCCAAGAAACGCTTCAAGCGTGCTGTGAAACGCAACCGTGTGAAGCGCCAGGTGCGCGAGGCTTACCGCAAGAACAAACAGTTGCTCACGCCCGCCCTCGAGGCGCAGAACAAGTCCGTGGCGATGGCCTTCATCTGGCTCGGCGACGCGCTTGTGGAGTCCACTGTGGTGGAGCAGAAGGTGCGCAACCTGCTCATCCGCCTGGCGGAACGCCTGCAGCCGCATACAGCCCCCGACGAAACCGCCGCGGCAACCACCAAACCATCCTCTGATGCGCAATGATACGCGACTTCTTGATATGGCTCTTGGTGTTGCCCATCCGCTTCTATCGGGCATTCATCTCCCCTTTGACACCTCCCTCGTGCCGCTTCACACCCACTTGCTCTGAATACGCCCTGGAGGCTATCCGCAAGCATGGTCCTCTCAAAGGGCTGTGGCTCGCTGTGCGCCGTCTGCTCCGCTGCCATCCTTGGGGAGGCTCCGGCTACGACCCTGTTCCTTAACCTCTTTTCCGTCTACGCTTTGCTATGGGAACTCTTGCCGACAATTCCGTGCCTGCCTTTTGGAACGTACACACTCACCCTTCGCAGGCTGAGCCCATAGCCAACGCCATCTATTCCTGTACCTATAAGGACCGTCACGCCGAGGGTTGCCTGCGCTCGCTGAGCATCCATCCTTGGCAGCTCACCGAGGAGAATTGCGAGGCTCAATGGCAATGGTTGTGCAAGAACCTGCACGGCGCTGGCGTAGTGGCGATAGGGGAGGTGGGGCTCGACAAATGTGCCGATGTGTCCTTTGACCTGCAGCTACGCCAGTTCCGTAGGGTGGTGGCGCTCTCCGAAGAGTGTGACTTGCCGCTGATATTGCATGTGGTGAAGGCCTCCAACGAAATCCTTCGGTTGCGCAAGGAGGTCAACGCTCGTCAGCCCTGGATTATTCACGGATTCCGAGGAAAGCGCCCGCTGGCAGAGGAGTATCTGCGGCACGGCCTGTACCTCTCCTTTGGCGAACATTTCCAGACAGAAGCCTTGCGGGCGGTGCCCCAGGAACGTGTGTTGCTGGAGACCGACGAGAGCGCTTTGCCCATAGAGACTGTGTACGATAGAGTAGCTTCTGAGTTGCAGTTGTCGCCCGCAAGTTTACAATCGTGTGTGGAGCAGAACGTGCAAAAACTCTTTTTTGAAGACAACAGTTGTATCTTCAAATAAAGAGTTGTACTTTTGCACATATTCTAGAACAAACTAAAACATTTTAAATGAAAATCATTCGATGAATTTTGTAGAAGAACTTAAATGGCGCGGCATGGTACATACCATGATGCCGGGAACAGAAGAATTACTTCAGAAAGAGATGGTAACAGCTTACGTAGGTATCGACCCCACAGCAGACTCCCTGCATATCGGTCACTTGTGCGGTATCATGATGTTGCGTCACCTGCAGCGTTGTGGACACAAACCATTGGCCCTCGTGGGCGGTGCTACCGGTATGATAGGCGACCCTTCGGGCAAGTCGGCCGAGCGTAACTTGCTCGATGAGGAGACGCTGCGCCACAACCAGGAATGCATAAAGAAACAGTTGAGCAAGTTCCTCGATTTCGAGTCCGATGCTCCCAACCGTGCTGAACTCGTCAACAACTACGATTGGATGAAAGACTTTTCGTTCCTCGACTTCGCGCGTACAGTCGGTAAGCACATTACCGTCAACTATATGATGGCGAAGGAGTCTGTGCAGAAACGCCTCAATGGCGAGGCCCGCGACGGACTCTCCTTCACCGAATTCACCTACCAGTTGCTGCAAGGCTACGACTTCCTCCACCTCTACGAGACCAAGAACTGCAAGCTGCAGATGGGCGGTTCCGACCAATGGGGCAACATCACCACCGGTGCTGAGCTCATTCGCCGTACGAACGGAGGCGAGGTGTTCGCCCTCACATGCCCCCTCATCACCAAGGCTGACGGCGGCAAGTTCGGCAAGACCGAGTCCGGCAACGTATGGCTCGACCCACGCTACACCTCTCCTTACAAGTTCTACCAGTTTTGGTTGAACGTGAGCGACGAGGACGCTGCCCGCTACATCAAGATCTTCACCTCCCTGCCTAAGGACGAGATTGAGGCCTTGATAGCCGAGCATACCCAGGCTCCGCACCTGCGTCTGCTGCAGAAGCGCCTGGCAAAGGAAGTCACCATCATGGTACATTCCGAGGCGGATTACAACGCTGCCGTGGATGCGTCGAACATCCTCTTCGGCAACGCTACCTCCGAGGCTCTGCACAAACTCGACGAGGACACCCTGTTGGCTGTCTTCGAAGGTGTGCCCCGCTACGAGGTGTCGCGCGACGAGCTGGCAGCAGGTGTGAAGGCCGTAGACCTATTCGCCGAAAAAGCCCCTGTATTCACCTCAAAAGGTGAGATGCGTAAGTTGGTCCAGGGCGGTGGAGTTTCGCTCAATAAAGAGAAGCTAGCGGCCTTTGATCAGGTAATTACCACTGATGACCTGCTCAACGACAAGTATCTGTTGGTGCAGCGTGGCAAGAAAAACTATTATCTTATCATTGCTAAATAAGAAATAGAACAAAAATATTTAAAAATCTTTGGCGGCACAAGATAATCTCTCTATCTTTGTGCCGCTTTTTTAACGAAAGCTTTGTCGATTGGACTATGGTGTAATGGTAGCACAACAGGTTTTGGTTCTGTTTGCCCAGGTTCGAATCCTGGTAGTCCAACTCCTTCGACGAAACGAAAAAGAGGATTTATCGCGTAGATAAATCCTCTTTTCGTTTCGTATTCCTTTGGACTATTTCTTCTTTTCAGCAGGCTTCTGCGCGATGCGCGCGAGCCACTTGCCACCTATCATGCAGGCTATGCCCAGGATGATGAACGGAACGCTCAGCCATTGTCCCATATCCAGCGTCATCCCCCTCTCGAAGGACACTTGCACGTCCTTCAGGAACTCGATGAAGAAGCGGAACGTGAAGATGGTGGTGAGGCAGTAGCCGAAGAAGAATCCCGTGCCCACTTTCTCCCGATAGCGCTTGTAGAGCCAGATGCCGACGCAGAAGATGATAAGGTAGGCGATGGCCTCATAGAGTTGTGCCGGGTGGCGTGCGAAATCCTCGCCGTTGCGGGCGAAGATGAATCCCCAAGCCACGTCCGTAGGGTTGCCCACAATCTCGGAGTTCATCAGGTTGCCCAGACGGATGAAGCAGGCGGTGATAGGGGTGGCGATTGCGATGTTGTCGAGCACCCACACGATGTTGACCTTCGTCTTGCGCACGTAGAGCCAGAGGGCTATCATCAGGCCCAGCGTGCCTCCGTGGCTTGCCAAGCCCTCGTAGCCCGTGAACTTCCATCCTGCGGCGGTCTGCCGGAAGGGCAGAATCATGTCCAGCGGGTGGGAGAGGTAGTACGACGGCTCGTAGAAGATACAATGGCCCAAGCGGGCGCCTATCAGGATGCCGAAGAAGCAGTAGATGAAGAGAGGTTCAAACGTCTCTTCCTTGGCTCCCTGCTGCTTGTAGAGCTGTCTGACGATGATGTAAGCCAGCAACAGTCCGATAATCCAGCATACGGAATAGTAGCGTACGTGGAGGCCTCCCAGCGTGAACATGTCCACGTCGGGGTTCCATAGGATAGTGAGCAGTGTGTTCATAACATTTCGCTGACGTTAAGCGGGTTACACGTTGAACCGGAAGTGCATGATGTCGCCGTCCTGCACCACATAGTCCTTGCCCTCGACACCCAGCTTGCCGGCCTCGCGCACGGCTGCCTCGGAGCCATACTTCAGGTAATCCTCGTACTTGATGACCTCGGCACGGATGAAGCCCTTCTCGAAGTCGGTATGGATGACACCGGCGCACTGCGGGGCCTTCCAACCCTTCTGATAGGTCCAGGCCTTCACCTCCATCTCGCCGGCGGTGATGAATGTCTCCAGATTCAGCAGCTTGTAGGCGGCCTTTATCAGGCGGTTCACGCCCGACTCCTCCAGTCCTATCTCGTCGAGGAACAGCTGGCGCTCGTCGTAGGTCTCAAGCTCGGCAATCTCCGATTCTATCTTGGCTGCTACCACCAGGAGGTCGGCGTTCTCGTCCTTGATGGCCTCGCGCACTTGCTCCACGTAGTGGTTGCCGCTGACGGCGCTTGCCTCGTCCACATTGCAGACGTAGAGCACCGGCTTGGAGGTCAGCAGGAACAGCTCCTTGGCTATCTTCTGCTCGTCCTTGTTCTCGAACTGCACCGTGCGGGCGGACTTGCCCTGCTCCAGGGCCTCTTTGTAGCGCACCAGCACGTCGTAGGCCAGTTTCGCCTGCTTGTCGCCTCCCGTTTGGGCTTGTTTCTGCACCTTCTGGATGCGGCTTTCTATTGTCTCCAGATCCTTCAACTGCAGCTCTGTGTCTATAATCTCCTTGTCGCGGACAGGGTTCACGCTGCCGTCCACGTGCGTCACGTTGTCGTCGTCGAAGCAGCGCAACACGTGCAGGATGGCGTCTGTCTCACGGATGTTGGCCAGGAATTTGTTGCCCAGGCCCTCGCCTTTGCTGGCACCTTTCACCAGTCCAGCTATGTCCACAATCTCCACCGTGGTAGGCACGATGCGTCCCGGGTGCACCAGCTCGGCCAGCTTGTTAAGGCGTTCATCGGGCACGGTTATCACGCCCACGTTGGGTTCTATCGTACAGAAGGGGAAATTGGCAGCCTGTGCTTTCGCATTTGACAAGCAGTTGAAAAGCGTTGATTTACCGACGTTTGGCAGACCAACTATACCGCATTGTAAACTCATACTCTTATCTTGTTTTGATTAAATCTTAATAATTTTGCCGCAAAGATACAGATTTACCCTCAAAAACTTGGCTATTGACCAGAATTCTTTCTACTTTTGCGGACAGCAAAAGAACAATTAGAACTAACTCTTATATATGGAAACAGATTCTTTGATCACGTATGTTCATAGACTGTTAGGAAGTAATAGTATTTTCGATGCCACAAATTCCGCTTTGGTGGTTGTAGACTCGGATTTGCACATCCTTTATCACAACAATGAACGGCTGAAGACTCAGTTTGGAAAGCTGTTGTGTCCTGGCGACTTGCTCCGCTGTATCAATGCCGTCAACTGCCCCGACGGTTGTGGCACCTCCTCTGTTTGTCCGCATTGCGACCTGCGATGCTCTGTAAACAATTCCCTGCAGCACATGATACCCATGATGCACACCGTAATTCTTACACGCGAGGACAATAAACAAATGACACTGCACACCACCATCACTCCTTTTACTTTTAAAGAAGATTCGTATGCGGCAGTCTTCCTCATCGAAATATCGGAACACATACAGATGCAGATGATCACGCGTGTGTTCTACCACGATATGATTAACCTCTCCAACTCACTGAAGAGCTTCATGAACATCCTGGAGCAAGACCCCAGCGAGGAGCTGTTTACTGAGGTGAAGAAGCTTAGTAACCAGATATATGACGAACTGGCGGCGCAGAAGGAGCTCTTCTATGCCCAGAGCGGTACGCTCAGCGCCGAGATGGCGGACATCTACCTGCGCGACTTCCTCAAGTTGGCCGAGCGCTCCATTCTGCCTATGGTGGAAAAGGCACACAAGAAGTACACGAAGACCGACGAACGTTGCGACAATGTCTACATCCACACCGATAGCAAACTGCTCCACCGTGTGGTTATGAACATGGTGAAGAACGCCTCAGAAGCAACGCCCGAAGGCCATACGTTCAATATGCACGCCAGTGTGGACGAGGCTGGCGAATACTTCACCTTCTCAGTGCGCAACGAGGGTGTCATACCGGAGGATATGCGCAAGAATATCTTCACCTTTGGCAACTCCACCAAAGGAACCAACCGCGGCATCGGTACCTATAGCATGCGTCTCTTTGGAGAGAATTATCTCCATGGTAAGGTGTGGTTCACCACCAGCGAGGAGGAGGGAACCACCTTCTACCTGCGTCTGCCGATGGACGGTGTGCGGCGTTGCGAGGACTTGGATGGAAATACCTATCGTGTAGAAGAATCTGAAATTTGATATTGATTATGCTGAAACATATCGTTATGTGGAAACTCAAGGAGCAGGCCGAAGGCAAGACCAAGGCCGAGAACGCTCTTTGGATGAAGGAACATCTGGAGGCTCTGATGGGCGTTGTCCCTCAGCTCCGCAGTGCCCATGTGGGCATCAATGTGGTGGCTTCGGACGGCAACTACGACGCCGTGCTGGTCTCCACTTTCGACAACGAGGCCGACCTGAACGCCTATAAGGTGCATCCGGCCCACGTAGCCGTGTCGAACTATTGCAAGTCCGTGCGCGAGAGCCGCGTGGCAATAGATTACTTCGAGTAGTTAGTTTATAGATAAGTCTTCCCCTGAATGCCCGTTTCGGTGCGTTTCAGGGGAAGTCTGTTTTTTGTCTGTCTGCTCGTAGGCAAACGCCGCGGTTTATCTCACTGTCAAGCCTTTAGGCTGGAGTTCGCTGTTACCTTCTTGTATCTTGTTGAGCTTATAGTACTTCGTCATTATCCTATAGAAGGGGCTTTTGGCCTTCACTGCCTCGGGTGTGTCATACTGTGACTCCCAGTCGTAATAGGCCACGTGATAGCCCTGTTCCAACAACTTTCTGTCGGCTTTGGACAGCTCTTTCGCCGTTGACGGACGCCATATCCAAGGCTTGCCCTTCAGCGCACCTTCCTTGCCCGCAGCCTGCAGTTTCTCCGGCAACTGATTTGGAGCCACTACAATCGCTTCTTTTCCATGGAACTGAAATGTGTACTTATCGTACCCCTTTAACGTTGATTTTGAGCCCGGAAATGGCTTATTTGGCGTATATGTTGGCGGTTCTGTCCCCGTTAGCTTACGATAGATGACCGTGGCGATGCGTTGCGCCCCCTCTTCGTTGGGGTGAACACAGTCGGGGAAACACTGCGGATAGGGCAGCAGCGGGGTGTGTAAGTCGATGACTTCCAACTTCAAGTCCGCCGCGATGCGGTCTATGGCGGGGATAATCTCCTGCACGATGGTGCTGTCGTTGATGGTCCACTGCACTTTGGTGGGCGGCACAGGGTAGCACAGATAGATTTTGGGGTGGGAGGGGAGTGCCTGGAAGGCTTTCACCATGGTGCGCATATCGCCCTCGAACTCCTTGCCGTGCGCCGGCCAATTTATGGTCTTGGTGTCGTTGGTGCCCAGTTTGATGGTCACGATGTCGGGGTTGAAGGCCAAAGCGTCCTGGTACATCTGCTCCTTCATGTATGGGCGGTCGCCGTTCATGAGCATTGTTCGGCCACTGAAACCGAAATTGCGTACGTCGTAGCCCTCGCCCAACCATTGGGAAAGGATGCCTGGATAGCTGTCCTGGAACTGATTCTTCACTCCAACACCTTGTGTGATGCTGTTGCCGATGCAGGCTACCTTCGTCAGTTTCTCTTGTGCCTGTAAGCCTACTGTGATGGCGAACGCCAGCAGCAGTCCGCCTAAGATTCTTTTAATCATTTCTTTATGTATTTATAATGGTTCATAATTTTCGCTCGTTATCAATGTGCCTCCAGCCAGTTGGCACCCCATCCGCAGTCGGCCACCAGGGGCACTCGCATGGCGTAGGCGTGCTCCATCTCCTCGATGACAATGCGCTCCACCTGCTCCTTCTCATCGGGGAAGACGTTGAAGTTCAACTCGTCGTGCACCTGTATGAGCATGGTCGACCGGAGTTTTGCCTCCATGAACCGACGGTAGATGCGTATCATGGCTATCTTCATGATGTCCGCCGCGCTGCCCTGTATAGGTGCGTTGATGGCATTTCGCTCGGCGTATCCGCGCACCACGGCATTGCGTGAGTTGATGTCCGGCAGGTAGCGTTTGCGGTGGAACACGGTCTCGATGTAGCCTTGCTGACGTGCCGTCTCGATGCTCTTGTCCATGTAGCGTTTCACGTCCGGATAGGTCTCGAAGTATCCGTCAATCAGTTCTTTAGCCTCTTTGCGGTCTACCTCCATCCGCTCTGCCAAGCCAAAGGCGGAGATGCCGTAGATGATGCCGAAGTTAGCTGTCTTGGCCTTTCGGCGTTCGGTCTGTGTGACCTCTTCGATGGGTTTCTTGAATACCTTGGCAGCGGTGGCCGCATGGATGTCCGACCCATTGTTGAAGGCTTCTATCATGTTATGGTCTCCACTCAGGTGAGCCATGATACGGAGCTCTATTTGCGAATAGTCGGCGGAGAAGAACAGACAACCGTCGTCGGGGATGAAGGCCTTGCGAATCTCCTTTCCATCCTCGTTGCGGATGGGGATATTCTGTAGGTTCGGGTTGCTCGAACTGAGTCGTCCTGTGGCAGCTACGGCTTGGTTGAACGATGTGTGTATCTTGTTCGTCCTCGGGTTTATCAGTGCCGGCAGAGCATCTATGTAGGTGCTCAACAGTTTCTTTAACCCTCTGTAATCGAGTATCTTGCTCACGATAGGGTGGGCGTGGCGCAGGCTCTCGAGCACCTCTTCGGATGTGCTGTACTGTCCCTTGCTCTTGGTCTTCTTCGCCTTGTCGGTTATCTTCAGTTTGTCGAACAGCATCTCGCCCACTTGCTTGGGGGACGAGATGTTGAAGGACTCACCTGCCAGTGCATAAATCTCCTTCTCTATTTCGTTCATCCGTTCGGTGAAGAGGGTAGAGGTCTGCTGCAGCGAGTTGGTGTCGATGCGCACGCCGTTCCACTCCATGTAAGCCAGCACGGGAACAAGCGGCATCTCTATCTCCTTGAAGAGTTTCTCGCAGTCATTCTCCTGCAGCTCTTTCTCCAATCGGTTCTTCAGTTTCAGTGTCACGTCCGCATCCTCGCAGGCGTACTTGTAAACACTCTCGGGGGGCAGGTTGCGCATGTTCTTCTGATTTTTCCCTTTCGGTCCTATCAACTCCTCTATCTTGATGGTCTCGTAGTGGAGATAGATCTCGGCTAGGTAGTCCATGCCGTGATGTAGGTCGGGCTGTAACACGTAGTGGGCTATCATGGTGTCGAAGAGCTCGCCCTTCACCTCCACTCCATAGCGACGCAACACCAGCATGTCGTACTTGATGTTTTGTCCTACCTTCGTGGTTGACTCATCCTCCAGTACACGCCTGAACTCATTAACTATTTTTTGCGCTTCGTCTTGGTTGGCAGGTACCGGCACATAGTAGGCCTCGTTTTCTTGCATTGCGAAGCTCATTCCCACCAATTCGGCCTCGATGGCGTTGGTCGATGTGGTTTCCGTGTCTAGACTGAAGATTTTCGCTGTCAATAATATTTGTAGTAATTTGCTGCGTTTTGCTTCAGTATCAACGAGTTGGTAGTTATAAGAGAGCTCGTCTAACCGCGTGAGATTTGAATATTTTTCGTCTCCTGTGCCCTCGTCCGCCAATAAATCAAAGAAATCACCTTGTATCGGTCCCTTCGTCGACTTGGTTGGAGCGCTTGGCTTGTCCTTCTTGAAAATTCGGTCGAGCAGGTTCTTAAACTCCATCTCCGTAAAAATATTCCGGAGCGCCTCCTCGTCGGGTTCACTCTTCTCTAGTTCCTCCATGTTCAGTTCAATGGGCACGTTCGTGTTGATGGTCGCCAAGAACTTCGAGAAGGCAATCTGCTCTTTGTTCGTCTCCACTTTTTCTTTGAGTGACCCTTTCAGTTCTGACGTATGGCTGAGTAGGTTCTCTATACTGCCGAACTGGGCTATCAACTTCTGGGCGGTCTTCTCTCCCACACCAGGGCAACCGGGGATGTTATCGGCGCTGTCGCCCATCAGTCCCAACATGTCTATTACCTGCGACGGTCGTTCTATCTGGAACTTTGCCTTTATCTCCTCCACGCCCATCACGTCGAAGTCCTTGTCGCCATACTTCGGTCGGTACATGTAGACGTGCTCGCGCACCAGCTGACCGTAGTCCTTGTCGGGTGTCATCATGTAGGTGTCAATTCCTTGAGCACCAGCCTTCAAGGCCAAGGTGCCTATCACATCGTCCGCCTCGAAGCCGCTCACTTCCAGTATGGGGATGTGATAGGCTCGTATGATTTCTTTGATGATCGGAACCGAGTCCTTTATCACTTCCGGGGTGGCTTCCCGCTGTGCTTTGTACTCAGCGTAAGCCTCGTGGCGGAAGGTCGGTCCCGCGGGGTCGAAGGCTATACCTATATGTGTAGGTTTTTCTTTGTTTAGCACATCCTCCAGTGTATTCACGAAACCCAGTATGGCCGAAGTGTTGAAGCCCTTCGAGTTTATCCTGGGAGCCTTGATGAAGGCATAGTAAGCCCTGTATATCAGTGCGTAAGCATCTAGTAAAAAGAGTTTCTCCATGTTTCGTTTCATATTTTTAATCTGTAAAATTACTAAAAATAGAACTATTACATATTTTTATTACTAATTTTGTGCCGAAAATATTTAATATGGATAGAAACGGTATCATACTAGCCCCTATAGAAGCGGAGTTTCAGACCTTTAAAGAACTGTTTAAAGAATCTTTCCAGTCCACCAACCCGCTGCTGAAGTCGGTATTCGACTATTTGCTCCAACGCAAGGGCAAGATGATGCGTCCTATCCTTACCCTCTTGGTAGCCAAGGATTTCGGCCCTATCAGTCAGGCCACTTACCACGCCGCTCTCACCCTGGAGATGCTCCATAGCGCCAGCTTGATTCACGACGATGTGGTGGACGAGAGCCACGAGAGGAGAGGGCAGAAGTCCGTCAACGCCATCTACGACAACCGTGTGGCCGTGTTGGTGGGCGATTACATGCTATCCTCAGCCTTGCAACATTCAGCCCTGACAAGTCACATCGATGTGGTGAACGCCATTTCGCAGCTCGGTAAAGACCTTTCCGAAGGTGAGATTCTGCAACTCTCCAACATCCGTAACCAGGCGCTCTCCGAGGCCGTTTATTTCGACATCATCCGCATGAAGACGGCTGCTCTGTTTTCTACTTGTGCAAAAATCGGAGCTATGACCGCCCCGCATGCGACGGCGGAGGACGTGGAACGTTTCCGTTTGTTCGGCGAGAAAGTGGGCATTTGCTTCCAGATTAAAGACGATATCTTCGATTATTATAAGAACGACGCGGTGGGCAAACCCACTGGAAATGACATGCTTGAGGGTAAACTCACCTTGCCGGCGCTCTACGTTGTGACCCACACTGATAACCAGGAGATTCTGGATTTGGTTGCTAAGGTGAAGGACTTGAAAGCTACATCGGCTGACGTGGAACGTCTCACCCAGTTTACCAAGGACAACGGCGGCATAGAGTACGCCGAGCAGGTGATGATGCGCTATAAACAAGAGGCGTTGTTATTGCTCACCGAAGTGAAGAACAACGCTGTCCGTGAAGCTCTTACGGCCTACGTTACTTACGTCATCGAACGTCAGGTCTGATTCCCTTGGCTTCTGCTTATTCCTATCGTATTTTTGTGCATAAAAGCATAGGCTAACATGACCCTATGCTCTATGGGCAGAGACCCTATGGTCTAGACTTGAGACCGTATACTCAAGGGCCCGAGACCATAGGGGCATTTTTTCAATAGTTTACGGACGAGCTTTTGCAAGCTTGCGAGCCGTCTCTAGGTACTGTATCAGTTAGAAAAACTTCGTCTCCTTACCCAATATTTCGCTCAGCAACAGGTTTGCCAGACGGCTTGTGCCGATGCGGAAAAGGCTGTTTTGGAGCCATTCCTTACCCAGAACTTCCTTCACGATGGTGTAGTAGATGATAGCGTCCTGCACCGTATTGATGCCTCCTGCGGCCTTGAATCCTACCTTGCGGTCCGTCTCGTCGCAATACTCGCGGATGGCCTTACACATCACGTAAGCGGCCTCTGGAGTGGCTCCAGTCTCTATCTTACCAGTGGAGGTCTTGATGAAATCCGCGCCCGAATACATCGCTAGGATAGAGGCTTTTTTGATGTTCGATGCCGTGCCGAGAGCCCCTGTTTCCAGTATCACTTTCAGTTTCTTCTCGCCGCAGAGGTCCTTCAACTCCTCTATCTCGTCGCACATATCCTCGTAGTTGCCGCTCAGAAACTTGCCCACGGGAATCACGATATCTATCTCTGTAGCGCCTTCGTGCAGTGCCATGGCGGTCTCCGCTATCTTCACCTCGGTGAAGGTCTGCGACGACGGGAATCCAGCTGATACACAGGCCACGTTCACCTCTTCCACCTCCAGCGATTGGCTCACGATGTTGGCGAAACAGGGATATACGCAGATGGCTGCCACGTTCTTCAGGTCTGGGAATTTGTCCTCGAAGTCGTTCACTCGTTCCGTGAATTTCAGCACGCTCTCCTCGCTGTCCGTAGTCTTCAGTGTGGTGAGGTCGATGCAGTTGAAGAGGAATTTCTTCACCTCCATTGTGTTGTTCTTCTCGGCCTTCTCTACGAGCTTCTGTGTGGCTATTTTCACCTCCTTGTCGTCCAGCTCGGTGACGTATTTCTTCAGAGCCTCGTCGTACTTGCTCTGTTCAACGCTTTCGCTGCGTTCTATTTCCAAATTTCCCATATTCTATATCTTGTTTATCTGTTTATTACTCCTTATTTCCCGTCAGTTTGGGGTTGTTCTTGTGTCGCTCCTTGTCGCGTGCGGTTTTCTTGGCAAGGTTCTTCTCGAAGGCCTCTGTCAGGTCCACGCCGGTCTGGTTTGCCAGGCAGATGAGCACCCATAGCACGTCCGCCATCTCGTCGCCAAGGTCGTGTTTCTCACCCTCTTTGAACGATTGGTCACCATACGTGCGAGCCATGATGCGGGCCAATTCGCCCACCTCTTCCGTCAGTACGGCCATGTTGGTCAACTCGCTGAAATAGCGCACTCCGTAAGTTTTTATCCAGTTGTCGACAATGCGTTGAGCTTCTTCTAATTCCATTACTGCTTCCTCCTTTATTCCTTGTTTTTAGTGTCCATACAGATGGTCACAGGACCATCGTTTATCAGTTCCACCTTCATGTCCGCGCCGAATTCGCCGGTCTCAATCTGTTTGCCTAGCGCGATGCTCAGCTCGTCGCAGAAGCTGTTGTAGCGCGGGATGGAGATCTCGTGCTTCGCCGCGCGGATGTAGGAGGGGCGGTTGCCCTTTTTATACGAGGCGAATAGGGTGAACTGACTAATGGCCAGAATGTCTCCTCCGGACTCGATGATGGAGCGGTTCATCACCCCATTGTCGTCGTCGAACACTCGGAGGTTGACTATCTTGTGGCAGAGCCATTCGATGTCCTCCTGTGTATCCTGTTCCTCCACGCCAACCAGTATCATGAATCCCTTACCGATGCTGCCTTTCACAGCCCCGTTGATGGTGACGGATGCCCGACTGACGCGTTGAATAACTACTCTCATATCGTTGTGGTTTATTTGTTGCAAAGATAGTGACACTGCCGTTTCTATCCAATACGCACGTAGCGGTTTATGGCTTTCTTTTCAATTCTTTGGCTATAGTGCCGCCTTTTATTTCCCTAACTAGGAAAATATTTTTCTCTGACTAGGAAAATTATTTTTTCTGACTAGGGAGATTATTTCCTTTAAGTCGTCTATCCGCGGAGATTAGTAAACGTACGTTTACTCGGGGGTTGCGAGGCCTTCTTTCACAGTCTTTGCCTTGGCTTCGCCCACCACCTTTGCCAGCTCTTCTATGGAGGCCTCACGGATGCGTTTCACGCTCTTGAACTCGCGTAATAGGGCAGTCTTGCTCTTCTTGCCGATACCTTTGATGCTGTCCAGCGCCGAAGCGGTCTGTCGTTTGCTGCGCTTGTTGCGGTGGAAAGTGATGGCGAAGCGGTGCACCTCGTCCTGTATCTGCTCCAGCAAGTGGAAGAGCGGACTGTTTTGTTTCAGTCCAATGGTCATGGCTGGGAATCCATATAGCAGTTCGGCCGTGCGATGGTGGTTGTCCTTTGCTAAGCCGGCGATGGGGATGCTCAGGTGAAGCTCGTCCTCCACCACCTCACGCACTACCTCCATTTGTCCCTTACCACCATCGGTGATGATGAGGTCGGGCAGGGGAGTACCCTCGTCGATGGCCCGTTTGTACCTGCGTCGCACCACCTCTTTCATCGACGCATAGTCGTCCGGACCCTCCACGGTCTTGATGTTGTAGGTGCGGTAGTCCTTCTTCGAGGGCTTGGCCTTCTTGAATACCACACAAGCGGCCACGGCATCTGTTCCGCTGATGTTGGAGTTGTCGAAGCACTCTATCTGGTAAGGCAGATGGTCCAACTTCAGTTCCTGTTGTATCTCCTTCATCAAGCGCACGCTCTTCTGCTCGGGATTCAGCTTCTCAGCCTGCTTCAGTCGGTCCACCTTATATTGTTTAACGTTCAGCTGCGACAGCTCCAGCAGTTTCTTCTTGTCGCCCCGTTGCGGCACCGTGAAGGTGACGTTGCTCAGCTCGATGTCCACCTCGAAAGGCACGATAATCTCGCGTGACAGACTCTTGTAACGCTCCCTCATCTCGATGATGCCCATCGTGAGCAACTCTTCGGTGGTCTCCTCTAGCCGTTTCTTATACTCGAACGTGAAGGCCTGGTTGATGCTGCCGTTGGTGATGTGCAGGTAGTTGATGTAGGCCGTCGTCTCGTCCTCCTCGATGGAGAATACATCTATATTATGGAGCGTAACGTTCACCACCTCGCTGCGCGAGCGGTACCCTTCGATTAAATCGTATTTCTCCTTTATCTTCTGTGCCTCCTCGAACCGCATCTCCGCTGCCAACTGCTGCATCTCCTCCATCATGCCTTGGCTGATGGCCTTGGTGTTGCCTTTCAGAATCTCCTTCACCTCGGCGATGTTCTTCATGTATTCATCGTGCGATATCTGTGCGATGCAGGGCGCTTTGCAGTTCTTTATGTGGTACTCTAGACAGGGGGCAAACTTGCCATGACTGATGTTCTCCGGCGTCAGCGCCAGGTTGCACGAGCGGATAGGGTAGAGCTTTTTGATGAGTTCCAGCACCGCGTACATCGATGGCAGATGGCTGTAGGGACCATAGTAGGAACTTCCGTTGCGGACGATGCGCCGTGTCTTGAAGATGCGGGGGAAATATTCGTTGCTCACGCAGATAGACGGATAGGTCTTGTCGTCCTTCAGCAATACGTTGTAGCGTGGCTTGTACTTTTTGATAAGGTTGTTCTCCAACAGCAACGCATCTTCCTCGGTGTTGACCACAATGTAGCGGATGTCCGCAATCTTGCTCACCAGCATCCGGGTCTTGTTGGAGTTGTGTTCCTTGCTGAAGTAGGAGTAGACCCTTCGCTTCAGGTTCTTTGCCTTGCCCACATAGATGATGGTGCCTTCGGTGTTTAGGTATTGATAAATGCCAGGCCCCTCCGGAAGGTTCTGCACTATACCCTTCAGATAGTTCTCCGTCTCTGTTCTATCTTTCTTTTCCATCTCTATTTGGTATTACTCTTTAGCCTTTCTATCGACTCGCCGCTGTGCTTTTAAAAACTTCACCTGGCTTAAAACCCTATTATCAAATGGTTTCTTTGCGAATTGTTTCACGTGGAACAAATGAAATATGCCCGTTTTCACCGATTGTTTCACTTGCGGAGCAACACGAGCAGTACGTTGATGTCGCTGGGGGAGATGCCCGGGATGCGGCTTGCCTGGGCGAGCGTCTCGGGGTCGATGCGCTTCAGCTTCTGGCGAGCTTCGGTGGAAAGGGCATTTAGTGTGTCGTAGTCGAACTTGCCCTTTATGCGGATGCTCTCCAACCGGGAGGTCTTCTCTGCGATGAAACGCTCCCTCTCTATGTAACCCTTGTACTTTATCTGTATCTCGGCCGCTTCCATGATCTCGCCCTTTCTATCGGTGATTTCGCTCAGCACCCTGGCGAAGGATTCTATGTAGTTGGAGATGTTCTCCAGCGTTATCTGCGGACGGCTGATGAGGTCCACCAGCTTGCAGCCTTGCTGCAGTGGGGTAGTCCCCAGCGCCGCCAAGCCGGCGTTGATGAGCGCCGGCTTCACGGAAAAGCCCTCGGTGAATTGGACGATTCTCTGCACTTGCTCGCGCTTCTGCACCATCCGCTGGTAGCGGTCGGCTTTGGCCAAACCCAGTTTATACGACCTCTCCGTCAGTCGCATGTCGGCATCGTCCTGCCGCAGCAGGATGCGGTATTCGGCCCGGGAGGTGAACATGCGGTAGGGCTCGTCCACGCCCTTGGTCACCAGGTCGTCGATGAGTACGCCGATGTAGGCTTCGTCGCGCCCCAGGGTGAAAGGCTCTCCACCCACACAGTTGATGTGGGCATTGATGCCGGCAATGATGCCTTGGCCGCCTGCCTCCTCGTATCCGGTGGTGCCGTTGACCTGTCCGGCGAAGAAGAGGTTCTTGATAATCTTCGATTCCAACGAGTGCTTCAGCTGTGTGGGGTCGAAGTAATCGTACTCGATGGCGTAGCCCGGACGGTAGATGACCAGGTCCTTGAAGGCCGGAATCTTGTGCAGTGCCTCCAGCTGTATGTGAATGGGCAGCGACGAGGAGAAGCCATTCAAGTAGAGTTCCTGGGTGGTCTCGCCCTCAGGTTCTAGGAAGAGCTGGTGCTGTCCCTTGTCGGGGAAGGTCACTATCTTGGTCTCTATGCTAGGGCAGTATCGGGGGCCAATACTCTTGATTTGTCCGTTGAAAAGGGGAGAGTCGGGCAGTCCGTCGCGCAACACCTGGTGCACGGCCTCGTTGGTGTAGCAGGTCCAGCACTGCAGTTGCTTCAGTTTACGGGGTTCGCCCATGAAGGAGAATTGGTGGAAGTCCTGCTCGCCATCCTGCGTGTCCATCAGCTCGTAGTGCACGCTGCGTCCGTCTATGCGCACTGGTGTGCCGGTCTTCATGCGTCCCGCCTTCACGCCGTGCCGTGTGATGGATTCGGTCAGATGGAGCGAGGCCGGCTCGGCAACCCGTCCGCCTTGCAGTTGGGTGCGGCCGAAGTGGAGCAGGCCGTTGAGGAAGGTGCCTGCCGTCAGCACCACTGCTTTGGCGTGGAACGTCACGTCCAAGTAGGTCACTACGCCGGTCACCTCTCCGTTCTCCACCAACACCTCTTTCACTTGGTCTTGCCAGATGTGGAGGTTGGGGATGTTCTCGAGCACCTCGCGCCAGGCCCAGATGAACTTCCCGCGGTCGCATTGTGCCCGTGGGCTCCACATGGCCGGACCCTTCGAGCGGTTCAGCATGCGGAACTGTATGGCTGTGCGGTCGGTCACCAGTCCCA
>CAVFUK010000089.1:0-5458 GCA_963625535.1 Anaerovoracaceae bacterium
TTTTCACTATCTGTGCCATGAACTCTGCCTCGCAGACAATCTTCTCGCCTACGAACACGTAGCCTTTCATCGAGGAGATGCCGCGGCGTATGGGGGCCAGCAACTCTACGCGGAAGAGCAGTGTGTCGCCCGGCACCACTTTCTGGCGGAACTTCACACCGTCTATCTTCATGAAGTAGGTTGAGTAGCGCTCCGGCTCGTCCACGGAGTTGAGCACCAGCAGACCACCGGTCTGTGCCATGGCCTCCACCTGCAGCACGCCCGGCATGACGGGTTCCTGCGGGAAGTGTCCCTGGAAGAAGGGCTCGTTGGCGGTGACGTTCTTCACACCCACGATGTAGTTGGCGCCGATGGCAATCACCTTGTCCACCAACTGGAACGGATAACGGTGCGGAAGGAGCTCGCGGATGCGGTTCACGTCCATCACCGGAGCCTCGCTGCAGTCGTAGATAGGAGCTTGTATCTCGTGTTGCTTGATTTCGCGGCGCAACAGGCGGGCGAACTTGTTGTTCACCGTGTGGCCCGGACGGGTGGCGATGATGCGGCCCTTGATAGGACGACCCACCAAGGCCAGGTCGCCGATGATGTCCAGCAACTTATGGCGGGCAGGCTCGTTAGGCCATACCAGCGGTTTGTTATTGAGGTAGCCGAGCTTCGTGGCGTCGCGGTGTTCCACCTTCATCACGTCGGCCAGCTTGTCTAAGTTCTCCTGCGACATCTGGCGCTCGTAGATGACCACGGCATTGTCCAGGTCGCCGCCCTTGATGAGACCAGCGCCCAACAGCGGTTCGATCTCGCGTACGAAGACGAACGTACGGCTGGAGGCAATCTCGGTGGGGAAGTTAGCCATGTCGTCGAGTGTAGCGAACTGGTTCGACAGGATGGACGATTCGTAGGACACGAGCACGTTCACGCTGAAGTTCTCATCGGGGAGCACGATGATGGAGGAGCCTGTGGCCTCGTCCTTATACTCAATCTTCTTCTTGATGATGTAGAAGTCCTTCACGGCGTTCTGCTCCTCGATGCCTACGCGTTGGATGTTGTCCACATAGTATTTGGCGCTGCCGTCGAGGATAGGGAACTCCGGTCCGTTCACCTGTATCAAGCAGTTGTCGATGCCGGCTGAGTAGAGGGCGGCTAACGCATGTTCCACGGTGCTTACCTTCACGTCGCCCTTCGACAGGACGGTGCCGCGTGTGGTTTCGGTTACATTCTCGGCGATAGCATCGATGACGGGCTGGCCGTCCAGGTCGATACGCTGTATCTTGTAGCCATGATTGTCCGGTGCCGGATTGAACGTTACTGTCAGGCTAAGGCCTGTATGCAATCCTTTTCCACAGAGGGAAAAACTACCTTTAAGCGTTTTCTGTTTCAACATGGTTATTTAGTTTTGTTTATTTATTTGTTCTTTCAATGCCTGCACCTCTTTCTGCAGTTTGTCCAGCTCGAGGTACATGTCGGGCAGTTTCTTGTAGACGCTGGCGCTCTTGAAGAACTGGCGCGCGTCTATGGCAGGGCTACCCATGATGCTGATGTTCTCGCCCTTCACGGTGGAGGGGATGCCCGACTGGGCGCCCACGTTCACATGGTTGCCCACGCGGATGTGGCCGGCTATGCCCACCTGGCCGCCGAACATACACCACTCGCCTACCTTCGTGGATCCGGCGATGCCCACCTGCGATGCCATCACGGTGTTGCTGCCTACCTCCACGTTGTGGGCTATCTGGATGAGATTATCCAGCTTCACGCCCTTGTGGATGACGGTGGCGCCCATGGTGGAGCGGTCCACACAAGTGTTGGCACCTATCTCCACATCGTCCTCCACCATCACGATGCCAATCTGGGGAATCTTCTCGTAGCCTTGCGGCGTGGGGGCGAAACCGAAGCCGTCGGCACCTATCACGCAGCCGGCGTGCAGGATGCAGCGGTTGCCGATCTTACAGTCGTGATAGACGGTGACGTTCGGGTAGAGGATGCAGCCGTTGCCGACCGTAGCGTGTTCGCAGACGGTGGCGTGCGGATGGATGGCGGTGTTGTCGCCAATCACCGCGCCGTCGCCGATGTAGGCGAAGGGAGCGATGTAGACGTCCTTACCGATTTTGGCGGTCGGGGCGATGTAGGCCAGGCTGTCGATGCCCGTCTTCTTGGGCTTGCTCATCTCGTAGAGTGTGAGCAACTTGGCCACGCTCTCGTAGGCATTGTCCACTTTGATGAGCGTTGCCTTCACTTCCGACTCGGGTTGGAAGTCCTTGTTCACCAGCACGATGGTCGACTGGGTGCTATAGATGTAGTGTGTATACTTGGGGTTGGACAGAAAAGAGATGGCCCCGGGGACGCCCTCTTCTATCTTAGCGAAGGTGTGTACCGTTGCATTCTCGTCGCCTACAACAGTGCCTTGTATGAACTCCGCGATTTGTTTTGCTGAAAACTCCATAATCGTGTACTTTACTTAATTCTGAAATTGCAACCGGAAAGCCTTGCGGACGCATCGTGCGACGCGACCAAAGGGATTCCAATTATGATGCAAATTACGTGATTTTATTTTAGATAACAGACATATCGACGGGATTATTTCAGTCGAATGTCATAACCGAGGGGCGCAGATGTAATATTTGCGAACTTTTTTGGACAATACCGAGATGTTGAACATGTCCGATGCCTCGGCGATGTCCTTCGTGGTGCCGTCGCGGTAGAGTATCTCGATGCCTTCGTCCTCCTTGCTGTACATGTCCTTGCCGATGCAGGAGACGGACACGAAGTAGTGCACCTCTTCGGGGCTGATGTGCAGCTTATCGATGAGCCGTTGCTGTATCTCGCTGATGTGTTCGTCCGTGGGCGGCGTGGTGGTGACTTCCACCTTGAACAGGTGGCGGTTGACCAATCCCTCGCAGAGGAGCGAGAGGACGTGGTCGGGGTGGTGGCTCCACACCTTCAGGGCGGTCCAGATGTCGTTGTCGTCCAGCTCGGTATAGCGTTGCAGGCAGAGCGGATTGGTGCGGAACTCCTGCTCGTCGATGTCGCCATAGAGAAAGAACCGCAGGGCGGGCGAGGCGAAGAGTTCCTCTCCCCTACTGGCCAGTTCCTTTGCCCGGAGCAGCGCGCTGATGAGCATCTTCTCGGCAGCCACGGCGGTCTTGTGCAAGTAGACCTGCCAATACATCAGCCGGCGGCTCATCAGGAAGTTCTCTATGGAGTAGATGCCCTTCGACTCCACCACCAGGTGGTCGTCCATCACGTTGAGCATCTTGATGATGCGGGCGGACCCGATGTGGCCTTCGGTGACGCCGGTGAAGAAGCTGTCGCGCTTCAGGTAGTCGAGCCGGTCCATATCGAGCTGGCTGCTGATGAGTTGGTGAAGGAACTTCTTCGGATAGAGGTCCTTGAAGATTTGCAGGGCCAGGTTGAGCTGACCATTGTTCTCGGCGTTGATCTGTTCAATCAGCATCAGCGAGATGTCCTCGTGCGAGATGCCCTTCACCAGGGTGTTCTCCAGCACATGGGAGAAGGGTCCGTGCCCCACATCGTGGAGCAGTATGCCTATCTGCACGGCCTCGGCCTCGCTGTCGAAGATGAAGTTGCCCTTGGCCATGAGCTGCATGATGGCCTCGCTAGTGAGGAAGAAAGCGCCCAACGAGTGTTGGAAGCGGGTGTGTTGTGCGCCGGGGTAGACGAACGACGAGAGACCCAGTTGCTTGATGCGCGTCAGCCGCTGCATCAGAGGATGCTGCACGATGTCGTACAGCAATCCTCCGGGTATGCGGATGAAGCCGAACACGGGGTCGTTGATGATTTTCTCGCCACTCATAGCCGGTCGCTTTTATGTCTTTACAGGATAGCCTTCAGCTGCTCAGCCATCTGTTGTTGCACCTTGTGCGCCTCCTGGGCAGCCACCTGGGCGAACTGCTCGGTGTGGTCGGCGTAGATGATGGCGCGGCTGGAGTTGACTATCAGTCCGCACTTGGCGTTCATGCCGTAGCGGCACACCTCCTCGAGCGAACCGCCCTGGGCACCGATGCCCGGCACCAGCAGGAAGTGGTCGGGAGCGACCTTACGGATGTCGGTGAACATGCTGCCTTGGGTGGCACCGACCACGTACATCATGTTGTCCACGTTACCCCACTCCTGCGAGCGGCGCAACACTTTCTCGAAGAGGCGCTCGCCCTCGGCGTCGGCTGTCAGCTGGAAGTCGTGCGAGCCCTTGTTGCTGGTGAGTGCCAACAGGATGACCCACTTCTCCGGGTAGGTGAGGAACGGCGTCACACTGTCCTCGCCCATGTAAGGAGCCACGGTCAGCGCGTCGAGGTTCATCTCCTCGAAGAAGGTGCGGGCATACATGGCCGACGTGTTGCCGATGTCGCCACGTTTAGCGTCGGCGATGATGAACTGGTCGGGGTAGTTGGCTTTGATGTATTCGATGGTCTTCTCGAAAGCCATCCATCCCTTCACGCCCATGCTCTCGTAGAAAGCCAGGTTGGGTTTGTAGGCGATGCAGTAAGGTGCGGTAGCGTCCACGATGGCTTTGTTGAAAGCGAATATGGGGTCTTCCTCGCCGAGCAGGTGAGCCGGAATCTTCTTGATGTCGGTGTCCAGTCCCACGCAGAGGAACGATTGTTTCTTCTTTATGTTCTCAAAAAGTTGTTGTCTGTTCATATCTGATGTTCTTTTATGCTAAGGATTCGGTTACAGTTCGCTCTCTTTCAACCGCTCGGCGTTCTCGGCCACTATCAGGTGGTCGATGCAGTCCTGGATGTTTCCGTCCATGAAGGCGGCCAAGTTATAGATGGTGTAGTTGATGCGATGGTCGGTAATGCGTCCTTGCGGATAGTTATAGGTACGGATCTTTGCGGAGCGGTCGCCCGTGGAGACCATGGTCTTGCGTCGGCTGGCGATGTCGTCCACGTACTTCTGATGTTCCTTGTCGTAGATGAAGGTGCGCAGTCGCGACAGGGCGCGCTCCTTGTTCTTCGGTTGGTCGCGCGTCTCGGTACACTCGATGAGGATTTCCTCCACCACGCCAGTGTTGGGGTTCTTCCAGTTGTAGCGCAAGCGCACGCCGGACTCCACCTTGTTGACGTTCTGTCCACCGGCACCGCCTGACCGGAAGGTATCCCACTTAATCTCGCCCTCATTGATCTCCACGTCGAAAGGTTCAGCTTCGGGGAGCACGGCGACGGATGCCGCCGAGGTGTGCACACGGCCCTGGGTCTCAGTAGCCGGCACACGCTGCACGCGGTGCACGCCGGACTCATACTTCAGCGTCCCGTAGACTTTCTCGCCGGTCACGCTGCAGACAATTTCCTTGAAGCCGCCGGCAGAGCCTTCGTTGGCGCTTGATACCTCCAGTTTCCAGCCTTTGCTCTCGCAATATTTGGAGTACATGCGGAACAGGTCGCCGGCAAACAAGGCTGCCTCGTCGCCACCCGTACCGCCACGTATCTCGAGCACGGCGTTGCGGTCG
>CAVFUK010000090.1:0-7653 GCA_963625535.1 Anaerovoracaceae bacterium
TGCTTTTACGCATAACTGTGCATACCGCCGAGGAGGAAGTTAACACCGAAGTAGGTGATGAGTACACTCAAGAAGGCGACGACGGTGAACAGATGGAAGAACATGGGACGACGGAACCAAATCAGCGAGGCTGTGTGGAGTGCTGAGGCATAGATGAGCAGCGTGATGAGTGCCCATACCTCCTTGGGGTCCCAACCCCAATAGCGGCCCCACGAAACGTTGGCCCAAACGGCACCGATGAAGATGCCCGTGGACAGGCAGAAGACAGCTGGATAGAGCAGGATGCGGCTCAGCACCTGCAGACGTTCTATCTCCTCGCGATGTGCTCCCTTGGAACTGTAAAGCACCAGAGCCGTCACGCCGTTGAGCATCATGAAGGCCAGCAAGGCATAGGCCACCATGATGACCATCACGTGGAAACTGAGCAGCGGCGATGAGAGTACCGGCATCAGTTGGGTAATCGGTGGGTTGGCTTCGCCAAAGCGGGCCACCATCAGTGCCAGGCCACAGAGCAGGATGCCAAACACCATGGCAGCCCGGAATCGCCTGTAGAGCACGAACGATAGCAGCAACGCACACACCGCCATGCACTGCATCGTCTCGTATCCGTTGGACATCGGCAGGTGATGACTGACGTAGCCGCGCAGACAGAGCAATAGCAATAGGAATGCACAGATGAGTACTCCAACGATAGGCAGTGCCAGGTCGATGAATGTTTTCTTCGTGCCGACAATCGTCCTTCGGAGGTAGTAGACGAAGCTGACGATGCCCAGCAGAAGGCAGACGATGGCGATTGGGAGGTTTTGGTTGAGGCGGTTATAGAGCAGCTCGGCTTGTATGTTGCTCTCCGAAGGAAGCTGACCGCCGCCTTCCGTCTGTTGGAACTTGCGCAGTTTCCTTATTACCTCTAGGGTGCGGGCGGTGTTGCCCATAGCTACTTGTTCACCGAGGTAACTCATACTTTTGTGGATGAAAAGGGCTTTTTCTGCCTCCATCGCTACAGGTAGTTGGTCAGCGGGGGAGTACCAGCGTAGTGTTTGTGCACTGTCTGCCGGGCAAGGGAAGAGCTTCAGCAGACTGCCTGTGCAGACCATACTCACGAGGTTGAACTTCTCGTTAGCCTCTTCCAGTGCTCGTTTGTCCTTTGGGTTGTCCGTGGTGCGCAGCGTCTGCTCCAACTTATAGCCGTTGAGGTCCACAAAGTCGCGCAGGGAGGCGTGGCTACCTTGCAGTCCCAGCAGTGCACGCACTCGTTTGTTCTTGATGCGGATGATGGGCTCTTCCTTCCATTGGTTGTAGTAGAACACCCATCCGCTCAGCACCTGCTCTGCCGTCAGCCCGCGATACGAACGCTTGCCGCAGAGCTTCACGGTGAAGTCTTGTGCCAGTGTCTGTAGCGGGCTGACCCGCTCGTTGTAGTAGACATAGAGCCGTCCCCACTGCGCTGCCACTTCCTTGGGGAGGGCTTTGGGGAGATTGGCTTGCGTCTCCGCAGCAATGCCCGCCGTCGGTAGCAGAAGCATGATTGCCAGTGCGCCTTTGCGCAGTAGCGGGTGACGGAGCAGTTGGCGGAACTGGCTGCCTCGTTGGAAGAAGAAGGCCAGCATGCTGAGTAGCAGTAGGACGTAGCCGGTGTAGGAGAGGAAGATGCCGTAGGGGTCGTGTGCCACGGAGAGGGTAGTGCCACGGCCGTCGCTGTCGTAGCGCGATTGGTAGAAGCGGTAGTGACGGTAGCTGCAGATGTGGTTCATCGCCACCTGCGCTTCGTGTTCGGTGTTGCCGTCGGTGATGAGGAGTTCGCTCACGTAGTCCATGGGTGCTTGGGTGCCGGGGTAGTAGTCGAGATGGAATGCTTTTAGACGCAGTCCGAATGGTAGGGCGTGCGACACTCCGTCGCCGTCCGTAAAGGTGCTGACCGCTCCCTCACCTTGACGCAGGTGGATGCTGCCGTGTTGCCCCGTGCAGTAGGTGGCGAGGCCGCCTAGCAGGATAATCCCGAAAGAGAGGTGTAAGGCGAAGGTGACGGCTTGCCGTTGTACCCCACGTTGGATTAGATAGCAGAGGCTACATAGTGCGGCGATGCCCCATAGCGCTACGAACAGAGGCGAGCTGTAGACATGGTGCGCCACGAAGTCCGTGCCGTAGCATTTCTCCACCACCGTGGCACTTATCAGTATTGCCACCAGCAAGGCGGTCAGTCCAAAAGAGAGCGTTTTCATCATTGTTTTCATCAGACTTGTTCCTATATATAATAAGGTATAGAAGAAAAGAGGTTGGGGACGAGCTCCTCCTTTCGGACAGATACGTCTCCCAACCTCTCGCGTGTATAGATAAGATTTAGATGGCATCGAGGAATTTCACGATAGCGTCGCGCTCCTCCTTCTTTAGGTTGCGGAACTTCTCCACCGTGTAGCGGGCGTCGCTCTCAGCGTTTCCGTGCCACATGATGGCCTCCATCGTTGTACGTGCGCGGCAGTCGTGGAGACGGTCGGCATAGGTGGCTCCCGTACACTTCTGATGCAGGCCGCGTCCCCACAGCGGGGTGGTGCGGCACCAGCCGGTGCGGATATCATTCTCCATGCAGAGCTTATGTTGCACCATGTCGGTGTAGGGCCATATCTTCTGGTTGGGGAAGCGTGGCAGACGGTCGTCGTCGTACTTGAAGAAGTTGGCTGGGTCGCGGATGATATCGCTGCCGGTGGTCCATGTCGGGCGGTGGCAGTAGTCGCAACCTATCTCCGAGAAAAGCTTCTTGCCCTGCTGCACCTCCGCGTCGTCGAGGTCGCGTGCGGCAGGCACAGCCATACCGCGGTGCCACACCATCAGGTCGATGAAGTCCTGGTCGCTCATCTCGGCATCCAGTGTCGTAGAGGTGAGGTAGTTCTTGATGTTCTGCTCTACATTGTCGGTGTGCCATTCGGGGTGCTTCTTCTCCGGGTCTATCTCAGCGATGTAAGCGGGGAATCCTGCCTGCACCTCGGGGTCTTTCGACGAGTAGGTGGCATAGGTGCCTGCCGCGTCGAGGTAGTGGTAGCGGCGGTCGCTGCGTGTCACGTTGGTGATGTTCCAGATGGCGTTGGCTCCGGCAGCGTCTTGCAGCGGTCCGCGGCTCAGGGCGTAGGTGTAGCGTAGCGGATACTTGGTGCCGTCGCCCTGCTTACTGTTACTGTACTGCTTCACCCACTCGCCACCTTTGAAGATGGCGGGGTTGAGTCCGTGCTTCAGGTATCCGTCCTGCTCCTCCTTCGCATATTGGGCCTTCAGGTCGCTGTCTTCGATGGCGTCAATCAGTCCGGTACCGTAGATGCCGATGGTGCTCTCCAGCAACACCTTATAGTTGGCGTCCGCAGCCGGAATCTCATAACCTTGGTTCACTACGTAGAGGGCCTCCTTGGGCATCGTCACCTCGGGGTAGCGTAGCTGGTAGCTTTCGCCGTCGGGGAACTTGTTGCCCCACTCGTCGGTATACTCTTTCCACTCCACCCGAATCTTCGATCCGTCCACCGGTGCCTTGAAGGGTTTCGTGGCGTGCATCTGAGGCATACCGGCCAACCAGGTGACGTAGCCGTTGGTCGTGGGGTTGAACACTACCAGCAGGTATCCATTGCCTATCTCGTTGGTCTCGAAGGCTCCCGTCGGTATGCTCTTGCCATGGCCGTAGCCCGGGTGGCAGTGTTGGCACGACGAGCGTACGTAGGCCGGACCCAGTCCGCTGCGTGTGCCCTCGGTGTTGCTGGTGAACGGTTTCTCAAACAGGGCCTCGCCGTGCTTGAAGGATTGGTACATGCCCGATGTCTCTATCACCGGTGCCGGCTGTTCATAGGCAGCCGACGAGGCGTTGAACGAGGTGCCCAACTTGCCGCCCGTGTACCAGTCGTCGGCCAGCTCCTCACCTTTGTCGTCGCCGCTGTCGCTCTTCCCGTTGTTGTCGTCGTCGCTACATGCTCCGAGGGTGATCAGGCTTATGGCTACTACGGGAATCCAAAGTTTGCTTTTCTTCATCATTGTCGCTTTTATGATTAGTATGTTTCTGCTTTATGTGTCTTGGGATTATTTGTTTACTAAGTCGATGGCCTCGTCCAGCGCATCCTTCAGATCGTTGCAGGCATCTATAGCTGTCTGGTTCTCGGCGAACGTGAGGTGATTGCGGAAGGGTGCCGGCATCTCTGTCTCGATGCATTTGATGGCTTTGGCGATGGCGTTGCGCACGTTGGTGTCCATGGAACTGTCCAGTCCTTTGACGTAGGCGCTCACGGAGTGTTTGCTGACGCTACCGTCTAGGGTACCATAGTAGGCGTTGCGCACGCTGCGGATGTTGTCGGCATAGTCGGCTATGGAGTTCCAACTGTACCACGACTCCACGTCGAGCACGTTGCCCGAGCTACAGGGGTCGGTAATCTTTGTGTTGCCCACCTCGTCGGCGATGTCACTCGCTCCGGTCAGTATCTCCTCGAAGGCGGCCTTCTGGGTCTTGTACTTCGCGTTGCCTGCCAGTCCGGCGTTCTCCAGCTGCTCGCCATAGTCCAGTGTCGGCTCCATCTCGGCCTCGGCCAGTATCTGTTGCTTCTCGCTCGTCACGTCGTCCAGTCCGTCCCAAGCGGCCTCCAGACGGATGCAGTGGTTGCGCATGTTCTCGGCCACGGCCACGGCGTAGGTCAGCTCCAGGTCCGAGATGTCGCTTATCTGTCGCTCGCCACCGTCGCGGAAAATGACGTACTCGATGGCATGGAATCCCTTCAGACCATAGCCCAGATTATCCACGTCGAGCTTGTAGTTGGGGTTCTTCATATTGTCCAGCAGAATGTCCAGCTGCGACTTCTCCAGTGGCCACGAGTCGATGCTCGGGTCGATGTTGTAGTCCGCTGCCGCTCCGTAGAGGAAAGCCTCGCTCAGCTCCCAGTAGACGCGTGCCTCTTTCCACTTGTCGCATGCCTTCTGCACATGAGCCTGGTCCTTGTTGGCCTCCAACTCTTGGCAGATGTCGTAGAGTTCCATCGTGGCGTTGGCCAGCGAGCGGTAGGTGCTCACCACCACATCCTCCACGTAGGTTTCTATGATCTCTTTGTTCTCGTTGTCGATGTTGTCGTCGGCGTCGTTGTCGTCGTCGCTGCTGCACGAGCTCATCGTTGCGGTGGCAGCCAGTGCGGCTACAACCATCAGTGCATACTTAAAAATCTTTTTCATTGTCGTTTATGCGTTAGTTATTTGTTGTGTTTACCTATTGAATCACATGTCGAAGAAACCCGAGTAGGCCACTCCCACGCTCAGTGTGTTCTCGTTGTTGTACTGGCTCTTGAAGATGCGGTGCGAATACTCCGCCTTGATGACGATGCCCTTCATCGGCACGAAGTTGATGCCTCCGGCCATACGTTGGCGGCCCCAGCACTCGTTGTCCACGATGCTGCCCTCGGTCTTGTACATGGAGTCGTAGTAGTCGTAGCGGCCGAAGATGTAGAATCGCTTATCTGTGCCGCGGGTCTTCTCCATCTGCGAGAAGATGTCGTATCCGGCCTCCACGCCTACGGCTATAGCATCAGAGCCGACGTTGGTCTTGGGCGAGGGGGAGTCCTTGCGCGAGCTGATGTTGGCTTTCGATATTTTCTCGGAGTCTGTGAGGTGCCCGTAGTCCACGTTGCCACGCACCACCCAGTTGTGGGCGTCGTAGTGGAAGTCGAAGGCCCCCAGCGTCACGGTACCGTTGATTCCCTTGTAACTGTCGGGCTTCATGCTGTTCGATGCCGAGTTGCCCACGTAGCCGCTCAGTCCCAGACGCAGGCCGGGGATGGAGTAGTTGTCGAAGCGGAACGCCCCTGCGTAAGCTGTTGCTATCTTGAATTCGTAAGGACTGCCCGCACCGCCTTTTATCCAATCCTTCGCTCCGAAGCGGTCGGCATCTAGTCCCGCTAGGAATTGTGCCTCGTAGCGCCATTTGCCCAGGTTACCCCATAAGCTGATGCCGGTCTCGTGCCAGGTGCAGGGCATAATGGAACTCTCCCCTTCGGGGCGGTACACGGTGAAGAACTCCGTCGGCATGTGGTGTTGGTTGGTCAGTCCCACCGGCACGATAATCTGTCCTAACCGCAGGTTCAGGGCCGGGCTGAAGGACTTCTGTATCCAGAACTGCTCCAGTGCCACCTCGCCTCCTCGCTCTATCTCGCTCTCGTACTCGCCGGTCTCTTCCTCCTCTACCTCGATGGCGGATTCCGTTCCACCGTGCTCAAACTCTATTTCGCTACCCATGGTCCAGCCTTTGCCGAAGTCGTAACCTACATAGAAGACCACGTGCGGCAGGTCGAACTGGCCGTAGCCCTTGTCGTCCTTGTACTTCGCCGCGTCGGTATATCGTTTGTAGTTGTTGCTGTAGAACATACGGCTCATCACGGCCTCACCATAGCCGCCCAGGGTCAGTCGCGACTTCTTGTGTGGTGCCTTCTCATGCTTGGGAATAGCTTCGCTGGCCGTGCTCTCCATTACCAAGGCGGTGTTAACGATGTTGTTTGCTGATTTGTCTGTTGCCGTTGCATTCGGTTCGGCGTTCTCGTTCACGCTTTTCACTGTGGTTTCTGTGGTCGTGTTGCCTTCTGTAGCGTAAGCTGGTAATGCCAACAATGCTGTCAGACACCCTGAAACCATCCAAAGTTTTGCTCTCATTTCTGCACTTTTTATTTTTAGTTATTCTAAATTGCTGCAAAGGTAAGGCCTCCTTCGTTCTCGTTGCAATACCCCAAAATCGGTATATTGCTATCCGACGGCATTGTCTTTCAGTCTATTTCCGCCGCACGGTCGATTATGCGCCTTATCCTTCAGCCGTCTGTTAAATAGTTGGAAAACAACGAAATGCATTTACATCGTAAGATGCTCGATAGCCATACCTAATAGTTGGTATCGCTCCACGCTGGCTGAGGGTTTATTGTGTCAAAGTTGCATGGTTCTTGTGGTTTTATCTGAAAAAGATTATCTTTGTGGTATGAAAACGACCTTATTGACAGTATGTATGGCGGCCTTGTCACTTGCGGCGGTGGCACAGGATAAGCCGGGGAAGTGGGGCGACCAGGGCAATGGCACCTATATCAACCCCATCCTCAATGCCGACTATTCCGACCCCGATGTCATCCGTGTCGGCAACAGTTATTATATGGTGGCTTCCGATTTCCACTTCCTCGGGATGCAGGTGCTGCGTTCCGAGGACATGGTCAATTGGAAGCTCGTGTCGCAAATCTACCACCGGTTCGACTATCCCGGGTGGGACACCAACGAACAGTATGCTGGCGGCTCGTGGGCTCCTGCTCTGCGTTACCACGACGGCAAGTTCTGGGTGTTCTTCTGCACACCAGATGAAGGACTCTTCATGTCCAACGCCGAGAAGGCCGAGGGCCCATGGTCGCCCCTGCATCTAGTGAAAGCGGTTCCCAAGTGGGAAGACCCTTGCCCCTTCTGGGACGATAACGGACGGGCTTACCTCGTGCGCAGTCGTCATCATGCCGGGCCCATCATCATCCATCAGATGAGCCCCGACGGCACTATGCTCCTCGACGACGGCATCACGGTCTACACTGGCCCCGTGGCCGAAGGTCCCAAAATGATGAAACGAGACGGATACTACTACATCTCTATCCCCGAAGGCGGAGTGGGCGGTGGTTGGCAGACCATCCT
>CAVFUK010000091.1:0-62388 GCA_963625535.1 Anaerovoracaceae bacterium
CTGGGTGTGCGTGCCGCTCTGCGTGTCGTACTTCCAGATGTCGCGGGTGATGGACGAGGTGTGGTGCTTGCGCCACTCGTTCTCGAAGCCCTTCTGGTCCTGGTAGTAGAAGCTCTTGCCGTCCGGGGCATAGCAGACCATCTCCGCCGGGGTTGCCAGCACCTGCTCAGTGCGTCCGCCATCTACGGGCACACGATAGAGCTCGCTCATGGCCGTTGTGGGGAACAGGGCACTGCTGGCCGGGTCCTGAATGGAGGCGTTGAAGAGCACGTACTTGCCATCGGGAGTGAAGGCTGTGGGGCGCTCGCTCACGGAGTTGACCGTCAAGCGACGTGCCGAGCCGCCATCGGCCGACATCACGAACACGTCGAACGACCCGTAGCGGTCGCTGGCGAAGGCTATCCGTTTGCTGTCGGGCGACCATGCCGGCAGGCATTCGTAGGAATCCTGACTGGTGAGCCGCACGGCAGAACCGCCTTCCACAGGCACTTTGTAAATGTCTCCCTTGTAGCAGAAGGCTATTTGCTTGCCGTCGGGAGAGAGCTTCACGTCGCGCATCCACAGGGGTGTCTGCGCCACAGCGTTCCACACCGCCAGTGCGGAAACCGCTGTCATAATGAGTTTTCTCATAATCATCTTAGTTTATTGGACAACTTCTGTGCACACCGCGGAGCCCTTCCTATCAGTAGGAACCGCCATGCGCACAAAGCCGCACAAAGATAGTAATTCCTGTGAGTTGCCACAAACAGTGGACACTATTTGCAGCGAAAGAGATGAATAACAACGCTTTCGGGGACATCCACAGCGACGGCGGATGCGACCACAAAGTCTTTGTGGAACATCCACAATACCTCCAAGACACGTCCACCCTCGACGGCACGAAAAAGCCCGTTGCTTGCAACCAGTGTGCTAGCAACGGGCGTCTCGGGTTTGTATCTCTATAGAAGAGAGACTTATTTCTCTGCAGGCTTGCTCACCAACTCGGTGGCCTTTGCCAGCGCCTCATTGATGTTGGAGCAGATGTTGTCCTTGCCCAGCAGTTCGTAGAAGCCGGACTTCTGGAGCACGGTGTGCACCTTCTCGTTGACACCGGAGAGCACGATGGTGATGTTCTCCTTCTGGCTCATCACGCAGAGGTTGGTGAGATTGTGGATGCCGGTGGAGTCGATGAACGGCACCTTACGCATACGCACCACGCGCACCTTGGGACGGTCACCCAACTGGGCCATCATCTCCTCGAACTTGGTGGCGATACCAAAGAAGTAAGGGCCGTTGATCTCGTACACCTCCACGCCCTTCGGGATGACGAGGTGTTCCTCGTGTACCTCCAGGTCGGACTCCTTGTTGGGATCTATCTCGTTCTTGATGACAGAGATTTCGGTGGTCTCCATCACACGGCGCATGAAGAGCACACAGGCGATGACCAAGCCCACCTCGATGGCGATGGTCAGGTCGAAGATGACGGTGAGGAAGAAGGTCACCAGCAGCACGGCCACGTCGCTCTTGGGGTTGCGGAGCAGTGCCCGGAAGGTGCGCCAACCGCTCATGTTGTAGGATACGATGACGAGCACACCGGCCAGGCAGGCCATGGGGATATATTGTGCCAGCGGCATGAGGAAGAGCAGGATGAGCAGCAGCACCACGGCATGGATGACACCGGCAACGGGGGTCTTGCCACCGTTGTTGATGTTGGTCATGGTACGCGCGATGGCTCCCGTGGCAGGAATACCGCCGAAGAGCGGAGCCACGATGTTGGCGGCACCCTGAGCGATGAGTTCCATGTTGGAGTCGTGGCGGTCGCCGATGACACCATCGGCCACGGTGGCTGAGAGCAGCGACTCGATGGCTCCCAACACGGCGATGGTGATGGCCACAGGGAAGAGGTCCTTGATGGCCTCCCAGTCGAGCGCCGGCATCACAGCCTCGGGCAGCTCGCTATGAATGGTGAAGCGGTCGCCGATGGTGTCGATGCAGTCGATGCCGCCATAGAGCTTCATCAGGTAGACAGCCACGGTCACCAGCACAATGGCCACCAGCGAGCCGGGAATCTTCTTCGAGAAGCGCGGGGTGATGGCGATGATGAAGATGCTGACGACGCTCACGGCGGTGTTCCACCAGTTGATGGTGTCGAGGTGGCGGAAGTAGACTATCCACTTGCCCACAAAGTCGCCCGGCACCTTGTCATCGCCAAACGAGAGGCCGAAGACGTCGGCTATCTGGGTGGTGAAGATGGTGACGGCGATACCGCTGGTAAATCCCACGATGATGGGGTAAGGAATGAACTTAATGACGGCACCCAGCTTGAGCAAGCCCAGCACCACTAGGATGACGCCCGCCATCAGTGTGGCCACGGTGAGTCCGCTGATACCATACTGTTGGATGATGCCGTAGATGATGACGATGAAGGCACCCGTAGGACCGCCTATCTGCACCTTGCTGCCGCCGAAGACGGAGATGATGAAGCCTGCCACGATGGCGGTGATGATGCCTTTCTCAGGAGTCACGCCCGAGGCGATACCGAAGGCGATAGCCAGTGGAAGGGCCACGATGCCCACGATGATGCCGGCCATGAGGTCGGCCGTTAACGTTGATTTGTCATAATTCTGTAATGTCGTTAATAACTTTGGTTTGAATAAGAACGCTTTCATTGGTTGAAACAATCTAATACCTTAATTAAATACCTAATACCTTCTCTTGCGATAAGAGGCGGCAAAATTATACCTTTTTAATATACCACACAAGTTTTTCCCTTAAAAAACCGCTCTCCATGCCTCTTGATACCCTAAGAAAGGGCCCTACACTTTCCCCTTTGTTATTAGGGGAAACGATATCGCATAAAAGAACGGGAGAATCTGCCCGTATTGTGTTAAGACCCAGTACTTTATGGCGTAAAAGTCCGGTCGCGAAGGTTGTACGGCAATTGCCGTACACGTGTATGGCAATTGTCAAACACCTGTACGGCAGTTGCCATACACACATATGGCAGTTGTCAGACACCGCCCGAGAGTATAGTCTACAGGGAAACAAAGCGGACTGATACAGTATATCTCCGCTTCCGTTAAGTTATGAGGAAGGGATATGACAATGCGCACCCTAAGAGGGTTTAATCTCTCAGAGTGCGCACTTATAGAAGTTTCTTAGATAACGTGTTCCACGGATTTAGGATGGGTGATGAGCATCTCGTCGGAGGTGTTCACCAGCACGGTCTTGTTGTACTTATCCTCCTCGGTAGGCTGCACGAACGGCACCTCGAGCCAGAACTCGGAACCCTCGCCTTCCTTGGAGTTCACGCCTACCCGGCCACCCATCATCTCCGCTATCATGCGGCAGATGGAGAGTCCCAGTCCAGTACCCTGGATGTAGCGGTTGAGCTTGACGAAACGTTCGAAGATGACCTCCAGCTTGTCGGCGGGGATACCGCAACCGGTGTCGCGCACATAGAAGCGGATGACACCGTTGTTAGGCACATAGTAACCGGTGGTGATGGTGCCCTTCTCGGTATTCTTCACGGCATTGGACATGAAGTTGTTCATCACCTGCGTGATGCGGCGCTCCTCGGAGTAGAAGAAGCACTCGCCCAACGGAGCGTCGGACTTTACCTCCACACCCGGTTTGGTGCGACCTACCCACGACTGTGCCCAGTTCTGCAAAGTGCTGTTCACATTGATGTTGGAGTAGGTGAACTCCATCGTGCCCGATTCCATCTTCGAGAGGTCTATCACATCGTTCACCAACTGCAGCAACAGGCGGTTGTTGAACTCGATAATCTCCTTGTACTGCTTGGCCTCCTCGTTGGGGTTCATGTCCGCCAGCAGTTCGGAGAATCCTACGATGGCGTTGAGCGGCGTGCGTATCTCGTGGCTCATGTTGGCAATGAAGGTAGACTTCAGCTTGTTGGTCTCCTCGGCCTTGTCCTTGGCCTCCATCAACTCGTGCTCCAGCTGCTTGCGGTTCTCGATGATGGTTGTGGAGCCCACCAACGTCAGCGGCTTGCCGTTGGCGTCGCGGTCGCCTATGATGGCGGAGCTCAGTACCCACAGGTAAGCGTCCGCCTCGGCATAGAACACGGGGTACTCTATGTTGAGGATGTTGATTTCGCCACGTCCCAGTTTCTCCAGTCCTTCCCTCACCTCCTCACGATGTTCGGGGGCTATCTGCGCGTAGTGTTCCTCATCGGTCTTTCCGATGAGGTCGCGGTTGATGCCATACTTGTCCGAGGCGTACTTCCGGTCGCACGAGATGGTCTTCGTCTGCAGGTCCCAGGTCCAAGGCATGGCTCCCAAGGCCTTCAGAATCATCTCGTAGCGCTGGTTGAGTCGAGCCATCTGCTTGGCGGTCTCCACCTGCTCGGTGATGTCGATGGCGGAGCCGATGAGGAAGGTCTTGTCGTCCTTGTAGCGAATCAGGCTGTCGTAGACGTTTACGACGCACTTCTTGCCATTGAGCGTACACTCCAGATGTTCGTAAGCGGCCATCTTGCCCACCTCCAGTTGGTCGTCCAGCTTGTCGAAGGAGAGCATCTTCTGCACCTTCGGGGCCATCTGGTCGAAGGTTTTTCCCTTTATCTCTTCGGCAGGAATGCCTACCAAGTTCTCCATAGCCTTGTTCCATACGATGTATTCGCCATCTTCCTTGTTGTCGCGTACCATCACCGGGATGGGCAAGAACTCCAGGATGTCCTCCAGCTGGGTGCGGTACTGCTCGCTCTCGGTCACGTCGGTAGCCAGCAGCATAATCTTCGACTTGGAGTAGAGCACGATGCGGAGGAAGAGGTTGCGGTCCTCGCCCAGGTAGTTGCGCACCGTCACCTTCAGCTCACCGTTCTGTCCCGTCTCCACCACACGGCGGATGACGCGGCGGTAGAGGATGTAGTCCTCGGGGTCGACGAAGGAGTCGCGTATGGAGTAAGGCATCTTCTGTATGTTCCAGATGAGGAAGGAGTAGCGGGGCTCGTTGATGCGGCCCAGGATGACACCCATGCGGTCTATCCAGTAAACGGGGAAGTTCAAGGCGCCCAGCATCTTTTGGTTGATGTTCTGGCGCTTGTTGATGTAGAGGTCGTGTATGAGAGTGGCGCACAGCAGCACGGCCAGTATCACGAAGATGATACTGAACACCCTACTGTTTTGTAGCCATAGTTCGTCGAAGTAATTCATGTGGTCGTGTTTGTTCGCGTACAAATTTCTGAAAGAGAATTGTATAAAACAAATAAATTGGCAAGAAATGTGCTTTAGGGCAAGAAAAAAGTTCTTCCTGGGCAGGAGAAGAGGTTTCTCTAGTAAGGTTGATAGAGGTTGGTCAGGTTGGGGAATAGACGTTGTCGGTTAGGTAAATAGACGCTCCTTTGTTTAGTTTACAGGCGTTACTAGGTGGAAAGATAGCCGTTCTTGGTTTAGAAGATAGACGTTCCTAATTGAGGTGATAAATATTCCTGGTTACGAAGATAGACGTTCCTAGTTAGGGAATTAGATTTCTCTGGTTAGGAAAAAAGATTTTCCTAGTTGGGAAAATAAAATTCCCTAGGTAGGAGGATTGACGTCGCTCAGTAGGAAGACAAGCTTCCTTAGTAAGGGAGAGGGCTCCGGTTGGTCAGGTGAAGAGTTCCAGCTGGGTGTCGCCATAGAGGTTGAAGGTCTTCCGGTGATAAGGCGTGATGCCGTGCTGGCGGATAGCCTCGCGATGCTTGCGGGTGGGATAGCCTTTGTTGTTGTCCCAGTCGTAGTAAGGATATTCCCGGTGGAGCCCGTTCATGTAATCGTCGCGGTAGGTCTTTGCCAGGATGGAGGCAGCGGCAATGGAGAGGTATTTGCCGTCGCCCTTCACCACGGTGGTGTAGGGAATGTCGCGGAAAGGCCGGAACCGGTTGCCGTCGATGATGAGGTGCTGTGGCACCACAGAGAGTTGCTCCACAGCCCGGTGCATAGCCAGGATGGAGGCGTTGAGGATGTTGATTCGGTCAATCTCCTGTGGCGAGACGATGCCCACCGCCCAAGCCACCGCGTCGCGCTCTATCACCTCCCGCAGAGCATACCGCTGCCGTTCGGTCAACTGCTTTGAGTCGTTGAGCTGCTCGTTGTGGTAGTCCGCCGGGAGTATCACCGCCGCTGCATAGACCGATCCGGCGAGGCATCCGCGTCCCGCCTCGTCGCAGCCCGCCTCCGTCACATTCTCTTTATAGTAGGGTAATAACATCTTCTTCTATTGATTTACGTTTATTATTCGTTTGGCATTCTTGTTCACAGCAGAGTAAAGCACCTAAATGAACTCCAAATAGTTGCCCCTGTTCACCACGTGGTACTCCGCTTGGGGATAAGACACCTGAAAAGCCTTCGGTGCAGCAGGCATCTTATTGCCCCACTTAAACTCCAAGGCAGTGAGTTGTTCGTTGTGCACCTCCACAAGGTCCACTTCCTGCATGTCGTAGGTCCGCCAGAAGTAAAACTCCTTACGCTGGCAAGCGTTGAAGCTCAGCTTACGCCGCTCACCGATGACATAATTCTCCCACAGAGCGCCCACATCCTGACGGATTGCCAAGGGGGAGAAGGCACCAATGATGGCGTTGCGGATACCGTTATCGTAGAAATACCATTTCCCGGCCTTGGTCACCTCTTTCCGAAGGTTGTTGGAGTAGGCTCCCAAGCGATAGACCACGAAGACCTTCTCCAAGAGGTCGAGGTATTTCTCTACGGTAGTCTTGCTCATGCCCAACTGTTTGCCCAGCTCATCGTAGGAGACTTCGCTGCCCAATTGAAAGGCGACAAGGCGAAGGAGGTCGCGCATCTTACGCGAGTTCTTCAGCCCATCGACGGCAAGAATATCCTTTAGTAGATACGCATTCACGATGTCGCGCAAGTAGTCGGTTTTGCGCTCGAAATCGTCCATTATCACCACCTCGGGGTAACTGCCATAGATGAGTCGCGACTCCAGGTTATGTCGGGTATCAAGAGGTGTCTCTGTCTGAGAAAGTTCCCTTTGAGAGAAAGGTGTAAGCAGGAACTGTATGCTTCGACCCACCAAAGGCTCCCCGGTCTTGTTGAGCAGGTCGAACGAGGAAGAGCCGCTCGCCAACACACGGATACCGGAAATCTCGTCCACTATCAGTTTTAGGATGTTGCCGATATCAGGCACACTTTGCGCCTCGTCTATGGCCAATAGGTCTACGCCCTGCAACAGATGGCGATAATTGGCAACGGACCGATTTTCGAGCAAAGCCAGCGTGTCGAAGTCCTCACCATTCAGCATCAGCGTGTGTCCGGGATAGTCTTTTACGATGCTTCTCAGCATCACCGTCTTGCCCACACGCCGTGCCCCATAGATGAGTACAACCTTGTTAGGTGCGATGGAAGAAGCGACCTTCTCCTGCAAAAGTCTATTGATAGTCTCCATAACGATAGTAGATAATTCACTGCAAATATAAGGAATATTTCGCCAAATGGCGATTTTTACCTAAAAAACGTACTGTGAAATGGCGATTTTTACGATTAAGGGATATTTGTTGGGGAGGAAGATGGATTTAGGGAGAAGTGTAGAGGGAGGAAGCGAAGGGGAAAGTAGAGGATATGTAGAGGTAGAAGAACGGTGGAGAGAAGACAAAGTGAAGAGGAAGAGAAGGTGGAAGCGAAACTTTCGCGGAGCGTAAAGAGAGGAGAACCGCTAAAGCGTAAAAAGGGGACGTTCCTTACGGAACGTCCCCTTCATGTATTGTATGGTTAATACTTTCTGAGGAAAGGATTATTCATTCTGGAAACCATAACCATTGGTAAAGCCACCAGAGCTGATTACGTTCGGAGTGAACGGCCAGAGGTAGATAGGAGCCTTCTTGCCATCGAAGTCGTAGAAGAGATACTTCTCGTACTCGTCGCGGTTCGTACCGGAAATCAAGCTAGCACCCCAAGAAACCTTGGTGTAACCGTCTGCTTCCAAAGCGGCAGCTTCTTCACCTGCGGGATCGATGTAAGTGAACAAGCCCTTGATAGCCAGGTTGGTCTTAGGTTCCGTGTCTGTTACCTCTTTACCATCTTTATCCTTTGTGGTATACTTGCAACCATAGCTGGTCCAATCGTCATTCTGACCACGCCATCCCGGATAGAGAACAGGGTCGTCCTTCTTATCCTCAGGGCACTGAGCTGTCAAACGATGTCCATATTCGGTCTTGGCATCCACCTGCTTCGTCCAGATGTAAGCAGGGATGACGTTGCCATTATCGAATTTATAGAAACCGTCTTTCTCCAGGCCATCCATCATCTTCGTAGTCAGATTCTTGATGTCCACGATGTTCTCGCATACATAACCTGAACGAATCAAAGTCCAACGACGGTCGCCTTCGCCAGCATACTCAAAGCCTCTCTCCTCGATGACAGCACGCAAGAGGCCACCCTTACCGCTCCAAGAGTTGATATACTCGTCGATGTTAGCCTTGCCTTCGGGGAACGAACGCTCACGAACGGTCTGCAGATATTGTTTAGCTGTAACATCATCGCCCAAGGCTGCGCAAACCTCAGCATAACCGAGGTAAATCTCAGCTGTACGCATGTACGGACCATTGATGCCGGACTTACGTTGAGCAGACACCCAAACAGTTGTCTGACGGTTCTCATCCCACTTGTTCAGAGAGAGACCACCATTGCATTTTGAACCCGGAGCGAGAGAAAGGATTTGCTCAAAGCCCTTACCGGAACTACCCGTAACGGCTACACTGACGTCACGGCGCATATCGTTCGGATCGAACTTGCCATAGTAGAAAGCCGGGTTGATACGACCTTGTCCGTAACTCTTGCAAGGATAGTTAGCCTTGCTACCACCATTGGAAGGACGACCGAAAGAGTAAGGACGGCCATCGTTACCGCCACCCTGTTGCATCGGGTACTCGTAGATGGACTCATCAGCATACTGGTCATCTGCCTGATGCATCTGCTCGAAGAAGTACTGATAGGGGTTACCGAATGTACGTCCGTTGTTGTCAGAAGCGCCACGCGGGTCGGTCAGGTAGTACTTAGCTGTACCCATGTTTGACAAGCACTCTGCATAATATTTCTGAGCAATCTTATAGAGATTCTGCCAGTCAGAACGACGAGCGTAAGAAGCGCCATTGTTGTCAGCAACGCCCTCTTTCTGCTCGAAAGTATAAGCCTTGCCTGTGCTGTCCACACGGGAGATGTCGTTACGACGTGTCTGGTAACCACCGGCATCCAAGCACAAACGGCCAATCAAGCCCTGAACGTAAGTCTTTGAGAAATAGTTCTTGGTCTGGTATCCTGGTATCTCACCAACCGGATACATCAGTTCCACGACGTCCACCAAGTCAGCGATACATGCATCGTAGATGGAGTCGCGGCTAACCAAACCTGCGGGCAGGTCACCATAGGTTCCCACGTAGGGAACATCACCGAAGTTCTTGCAGAGCTCACGGTAAGCAGTAGCACGCAAAGCGATAGCCTCAGCGTACATCTGGCCCATCTCTGACTGACCTCCGCCGATAATCTCCTGGAAGTTCGACTTATTGCGCATAGAGGTAATCACGGCATTGGACTTACTGATCACCTTATACAGTTTGGAGTATGTACCATCCTCTTTCAAGTAAGAGAGCAAACCATATTGACTTGCATAGTTTCCGTTCTGATAGAAACACTCAGCCCAGTGACGACCAGGTTGGTTCTTGAAAGCTTCAGGGTGACGCTCGATATCCGATCCTGCCACATCGGCAGCATAGAACAGACCATCACCAAATATATCGTTCTGAGCCACGTCTCTCCATGACTCATACGCTCCATCGAGCGCGGCACGTGCGGTAGTAGTATTGGAGAAGACGAAATCAGCATCCACCACAGAAGGCGAGCTCGTCTCCAAGAAATCACTACAAGCGGCAACACTCATCAGTGCTGCGGCACCCAGTGTATAGTATAATATCTTTTTCATAGACTGTTAATTCTTTAATGTGATTAGAATGCCAAGTTAACACCAAATGTATAGGTTCTTGCCTTCGGATAAGACTCGTAGTCGAAGTTCGGAGTGGGGAAACCATTGCCACTGGCATCGCTGTTGGTGTTGACATCCGGGTCGATACCGGAGTAACCGGTGAGGCAGAAGAGGTTAGATCCAGTGAAGTAGATACGTGCATTCTGCAAACCTACTTTCTTCACCCAGTTCTTCGGGAAGGTGTAACCTACAGTCAAGGTGTTCAGACGGAGGTAAGAAGCATCCTCGATGAACTCTGAGCTAACGATACCATACTCAGAGAAGAAAGAGGCATATTTAGTGTTCGCGTTCAACTTAGCCAAAGCGTCGGGATCTGTTACGAACACCAAGTCGCCATTGCTGTCAATGTCGTAGTACTTGTAGCACTGAGAAGTGAATGCCAAACGGTTGCGACCAGCGTCGTTATCCTTGTTACCCATCATAGAGAGCATAGAGTTGGCATTGTAGATCTTACCACCAATCTGATAGGTGAAGCCGATAGAGAAGTCGAGTGACTTGTAGTTACCGATGATGTTCACACCACCACTGTGTTTAGCCATAGCCTCACCGATGATAGTCTTATCGTCTACTGTAACGACACCGTCGCCAGTTGTATCAGCGAACTTAGGCATACCCGGAACAGCTGTCTGGCCGTCAGCAGCCATAGTTGAAGGGCCATAAGCAGGGTAGTTAACTACGCCCTGGATATCGGGCACACCCTCTTTCAGTGTATACTTCTTAGTTGTGGCATCGTAGGTGAAGTCATCGAGTGTGTAGTAACCCAAAGACTTGAAGCCCTGGATGGTACCTACGGGATGGCCCTCGCGGATGATGTAGTCGTAAGCAGGAACGGCCATAGATGAACCCCACTTGCCAGCGGCACGGGCGTCAGCCAAAGCATCGTCTCTCACGTCGTCTACATTATTCTTGTTGAAGTTGTAAGTCAAGTTCACACCCAAGTTGAAGTCTTTCTTGCGGAAGATGTCGAAACCGAGAGCCAACTCAAGACCCTTGTTAGAGGTTTGACCTACGTTCTGGAACTGATAGCTGAAACCAGAAGCGGCGTCGATAGGCACTTTCATCAAGATGTCCTTGGTAGTGTTCCAGTAGAAGTCCAAGCTACCACGAATCCAGTTGTTGAAGAAACCGAAGTCGATACCGACGTTGCGGCTGACTGTGGTCTCCCATTTCAAGTCGGAGTTACCTTTCATGGTACCCGGTACGTAAGTTGTAACCTTGTTACCGTCTACCGTAATCTGCTCGGTACCCCAAGTCTCTTTCCAAAGAGAAGCGTCGATGTTATCGCTACCAGATGTACCGTAAGATACACGGAGTTTCAAGTTGTCCAACCACTCTTCTCTTGCTGACTCGAACCAATCCTCGTCAGAGATACGCCATGCAACAGCGGCTGCAGGGAAGTAACCCCAGTGATTGTTGGGAGCGAACTTGGAAGAACCATCGGCACGGAACGTAGCGGTCAATAGGTACTTACCTTTATAAGAGTAGTTTGCACGGCCGAACCAAGAGAGTGTACGGCTCGGAGTACCGATAGTAGCCTTGAAGTAATCTTTACCCAAAGAAGCGGTGGTCATGTTGATCATACCGAACGCATCCTTCATGGTAAACTCATCCGGATAACCGGCACCATAGATTTCAGTAGAGTTGCTCTTAGATGCCAACACCTCGTTACCAGCCAAGAAAGAGAGGCTGTGGTCGTCGCCGAGGCCCTGAACCTCATAGTTCAATGTGGTAGACCAACGGGTAGAGAAGCCGTCACCCTTGTTCCATTTAGCTGTACTGATATCGGTAGAAACCTGGCCACCATCCCATGTGCGGGTGTCAGTCCAGTTACGGCCGAGAGAGAGTTCAGACTTAGCGGTCAAACCTTTGATGATTTGCCATGTCAAACCAAACTTAGCGCGCAGGCGGTTGGTCTGTTTCTGATAGGCTACAGTATTCAAGTAGTAAATCGGGTTCTCAGAGTCTTCCATGTGAACGTCACCCTGGCCGAAGCCACTGGTAGCAGAAGAATCACCACCGATCTCGTCTACATATTCGGGATCGATAGGACGATAGCGGTAAGCAGAAGTAGCGTTACCGAATGCAGAACCCTTAATCATAGACTCCGTGTAGCGGAGGTCGATGTCTGCTGTCAAGTTCTTTGTGATCTTCTGGTTCAACTTGAAGTTGGCGTTCCAACGAGAGAAGCTTGATTTGCGACGGATACCCTCATCGTCTGTGTAATTGACAGATGCATAATAGGTAGTCTTGTCGTTACCACCGGAGAGAGACAAGTCGTGGTTCCAAGTAGAGGAGGTACGCATCAAGTCGTTGATGTAGTTGTGAGTCGGCACGTTCTTGTACGCCTCCATATGGTTACCATAGGTAGAGCCAAGACCGAAGTACTTAGCAACACCGTCGCCATAACCATAAGCAGTCATGTATGACCACGTATTATATATGTAGTCATAAGCGTCTGTTACTTCCAGTGTCTCAGGGTTCTCCTTAATCTGATAGTACATGTTGTACTTCACAGACACGCGACCCTCTTTACCACCTTTTGTAGTTACCAAGATAACACCGTTAGCACCACGGGCACCGTAGATGGCTGTTGAAGCGGCATCCTTCAGCACGTCGATGCTCTCAATGTTGTCAGCAGGGATATCGTCGATGCTGCTAACCTGCACACCATCCACGATGAACAACGGGTCGTTGCTCTGAGTGATAGAACCACCACCACGTACGCGGATAGACATGCTGGCACCCGGACGACCATCCTGTGCTGTAACGCTCACACCAGGAAGCTGGCCTTGCAGGGCCTGTGCCACGTTGGCAACCGGGTTGGCAACCAACTTGTCACCAGATACAGAGGCAACAGAACCGGTCAAGTCACGACGTTTCACCGTACCGTAACCGATAACGACCACCTCGTCCAAAGTCTTGTTGTCCTCTTTCAGCACAACGTCGATCTTTGTCTTGCTACCTACCTCAATCGTCTGGGACAGATAACCGATAAATGAAAATTGAAGTTTTGATTTGTTGGATGCTTGAAGAGTGTAATTACCATCGAAATCGGTCACTGCACCGACTGTGGTTCCCAACACTTGTACACTAACGCCAATCATCGGCTCACCGGCTACATCCTTCACGGTTCCGGAGATTTTTCGATCTTGTGCGCTAACTTGTACAGCAAGGAGAATAGTAAGCAACCAGACTATTCCCCCTTGTAACATTCTTTTACATTTCATAAGAAGTGCGTTTTTAAGTTAGTATTACATTAGGTTCGTTAACACGCTTAACGTGGCCAAAAGTATAGGTTTAATTTGTCAGTGGAAAGAGACACGGCGTTAAAAATACCAAATTAACAAAGTTAGGGCTACCCTAACTGCTCTGCAACATTGTCTGCTCCCGCACGGTGAACATAGCAAACAGGAGAGCTAGGAGTCATCCTTCCGCCCATTTTTCTGCGCATTTGCGCACTTAATGAGCAGAAGCACAACTCCCGATGCGATTCGAAGCCATCGCCGCTGGCACCGTGTGTCTGTCCTCCCGACAAACATCCATCTGTTCCAGTGGCTATCAGCTCAGGCCCGTTTCATCTTTATCGACTTGATGGCGCAGTTGATGGCCTCAGCCTTTTCGTCCTTGAAGTACTTCACGTCCGTCACGGGAGAGTAGGCATAGGGGACGAACTCGAAGAGCTGCAGCCCGACGAACTGTCCGTCGGCCGAGCAGAGCACCTCCATCTTCACGCAGCCATTGGAGACACTCTCGACAGGTTCTGTCAACGTGAAGTCGCCACTCTCGATGCAACGCTGCAGCGTCGGCTCGCTCTTCAAGTCGAAGAAGAGGACGCGTTGCTTCACCAGGCTCTCCGTGGGCAGGTAGACTTCCTTGCGCGAGCAGAAGCATACCCTAAATATGCCAACGGCCAAGAGCACGATGCCTATCACGAGGCAGAGCATGCTCCACGTCATATAACTCTCGCCCAGCACAAAGGCGATAATCAGTATCACTATACCCGCCTCGGCATACACCGATGACAGCAGTGCGGATTTCAGAATCAGTTTCTTTACAATATCGGGGTGCGAAGAGGTAAACAAGGTAAACCCTTCGGATGTCGTTTTCATTTGCATAATGTGTCATTTAATGATTTACGGTTGCGCCACACCACGGGCCACAGGCCAAACGCCTGCACAGGTCCGCACACGCTGGTCCATAGACCAGCGACATATGGCAAGAATGTTGAGCGGTCGTCAGACCGACGCACTCCTCCGGGGAGAAGAGCGCACTGCCCCACCCTCCAAGGAGAGAGCGAAGGCATTAACATCCGCAACTACTAAATGACGATGTGTCGCAACGTGTAGACATAGTAGGACCGATGCGACTTGGGGAGATGAGAGAATACGTGGTTATAGCGTTCACACCGCAGCGAGATGAGCGGTGCGTTCATGAGCGACATCCGGTAGAGGAGGTGGCGGAACGAGGTGGAGGTGCGCTGCGCATAGGTAGGGTTCACCTGCGTACGGCTGAAGCGGCCTACAAAACTGAGCAAGCTGTTCTCGGTATCCACATCGAAGAAGATGGGCCAGCTGTCGCGGGGAGACTTCACCTCACCCTCTCCATCCAGGAGGAAGGCCGTAGGGAACGAAGCATCGTCCGTCAGAGATTGCGACGCAGAGAGGGCCACCTCCTCCAAGGTAGGCACAGCGCGGTCACAAACCCGGAGGCTTACCGTCCCTGCCAACAAGAGTAGCAGGGAGCAAACAATTATGGCGACATGCTTCATTTCGAGTCTCTGTTTAATCTGTGGACAAAGATATAAAATATGAAACATACCGCCAAATTCTTTACAATATTTACGTTTTATACCTTATACATTTAAATAGGTATAGGGAACGAACACTTATCGGTTGACCGAACCAGCAGTCAAGTACCACTGGTAGAGGCGATGGATGCCCTCGTCTATCTCCACCTTATGATGCCAACCCAGGTTGTGGAGTTTGGTAACGTCGGTCAGCTTGCGCAGTGTGCCGTCCGGCTTCGAGGCATCCCAACGCAGTTCACCACGGAAGCCCACCTCGCGGACAATCTTCTCGGCGCACTCACGGATGGTGAGCTCCTTGCCGGTGCCCACATTGATGTGACAGTTGCGCACCTCCTTGTTGCCCGGTTCGTAGGTATCCTTGAAGCTGACGTTGAGCAGCACGTGCACACTGGCATCGGCCATCTCTTCGCTCCAGAGGAACTCGCGCAGGGGCTTGCCCGTACCCCACAGGGTAACAGCCTCTGCAGAGATGCCATACTTAGCAAGGGTCTCTGTGATGAGAGACTCCGAGGCCTGTCCGTCCACACCCTCCACGGGGCGGAGGGAGAGGTCGTGACGCACGGCCTGCCAGTCACCTTCGCTCAAGCATTTGGCCAAGTGGATCTTCCGAATCATGGCGGGCAACACGTGGCTGTTCTCCAGATGGAAGTTGTCGTTGGGACCATAGAGGTTCGTAGGCATCACGGCGATGTAATCCGTGCCATACTGCAGATTGAAGCTCTCGCACATCTTCAGTCCGGCAATCTTGGCGATGGCATAGGGCTCGTTGGTGTATTCCAACGGGGAGGTGAGCAGGCACTCTTCCTTCATGGGCTGCGGAGCCTCGCGCGGATAGATGCAGGTGCTGCCCAGGAAGAGGAGCTTCTTCACCCCATGGCGATAGCTCTCGCCGATAACGTTCTGCTGTATCTGCAGATTCTGGTAGATAAAGTCCGCCCGGTAGCGCAGATTGGCCATGATACCACCCACATGGGCAGCCGCCAGCACCACAGCATCGGGCCGTTCTTGGTCGAAGAAGGCCTTCACGGCAGCGCCGTCGAGCAGGTCGAGCTCTTTGTGGCTACGGCCCACAAGGTTTTCATAGCCACGCTGCTTCAGGTTGTTCCAGATGGCGGAGCCCACCAATCCATGGTGTCCCGCCACATATATCTTCGCTGATTTGTCCAACATGGCTTAGTCCTCCATCTGAACTTTCAGGTGAATCTTCTTCACGAACTTCATGTCGTGCTCCACCATGATACGTACCAGTTCGGCGAACGGAGTCTTCGTAGGGTTCCATCCCAGCAGGGTCTTGGCCTTGGTGGGGTCGCCCAGCAACTGCTCCACCTCGCAGGGGCGGAAGTATTTCGGGTCTACCTCTACCAGTGAGCGGCCGGTAGCCTTGTCGATACCTCTCTCGTTCACGCCCTCACCCTGCCATTCGAGTTCGATGCCCAGGTAGCTGAACGCCAGTGTACAGAACTCGCGTACGGTGTGCATCTCGCCGGTAGCGATGACGAAGTCCTCGGGTTGGTCGTGCTGCAGGATGAGCCACATGCACTCCACGTAGTCCTTGGCATAGCCCCAGTCGCGCAGCGAGTTGAGGTTACCGAGGTAGAGTTTGTCCTGATAGCCCTGTTTGATGCGGGCTGCCGCCAGGGTAATCTTACGGGTGACGAAGGTCTCGCCACGGCGCTCGCTCTCGTGATTGAACAGGATGCCGTTGACGGCGAACATGCCATAGCTCTCGCGATAGTTCTTCGTAATCCAGAATCCATATTGCTTGGCTACGCCGTAGGGCGAGCGCGGATAGAAGGGGGTCGTCTCTTTCTGGGGAACTTCCTGCACCTTGCCGAACAGTTCGGAGGTGGAAGCCTGATAGATGCGACAAGTGTGTTCCAGTCCACAGATGCGGACGGCTTCCAGCAGACGCAGTGTTCCTACCGCATCGGCCTCGGCCGTATACTCGGGTACGTCGAAGGACACCTTCACATGGCTCTGTGCAGCGAGGTTGTAGATCTCCGTCGGATGAATGTCGCTGATGATGCGTATGAGTGAGCTCGAGTCGGTCATGTCGCCATAGTGAAGATTGACCAACCGTGCCTTTTTCATGTCGCGCACCCATTCATCGAGATAGAGATGCTCGATGCGTCCCGTGTTGAAGGAAGAAGAGCGGCGCAAAATGCCGTGAACCTCGTATCCTTTACTCAATAGAAACTCTGCCAAGAAGGATCCGTCTTGGCCTGTGATGCCTGAAATAAGTGCAACTTTCCTCATTAGGTAATATGTTTTTAAGTTAGAAAATTCAGTCTCTTACGGTTGCCCGCCGACAGGCCCTCCAGCCCCTTCGGCATGCAGTTGGCAAAGGTAGTGATTATTACTTCCCCCTCCAAAAACTCTCAGTCTTTCTTTTCATCGCTTCCTTATAACCGGGATGTCCTATGACACATTCATCCTTTTGCAACCGCCGTTACAGTAACGGTGGTTGCAAAAGCAGATACACTCTCCGGAAGGCGCATGAATGAAAACGAGCGCGGGCTGCATCGTGGACTCGAAGGGAAGTCCGGCAATGCAGCCCGCTTATAGATAAGTAAAGTATGACTATTGCAAAGTCCAGGTACAGGTGTCGGTGAGGGTCTTCTTACCGCTCTTGCCTACCACCTTGATGACGTTCTCGCCCGGTGTGAGGGTGACATTCCACAGCATACGGTTGATGTCGTCCTTCTTGGCGGTACCTATCTTCTTCTCGTTGATGTAGAGCGTGGCCTCCTTCAGGTTGCTGTAGACACGCACCTGGGTGTCGGCCTTCGTGCGCTTGATGAAGCGACGGCTGGTGATGTAGAGCATCGGCTCGGGGTTCCAGTTGGCCTTGTAGAAGTAGAACACATCCTTCTTCGTCTTGCGGTCGTAGGTGACGGAACCTTTGTCGTTGATGCCCGGCGTGTCGCCCTCGTTGCGGAAGAACGACTGCATGTCGGAGAACTGCCAGATGATCTTCGCCCACAGATAGGGACGCTGGGTGTAGGCTCTCCAGTAGCCTTCGTGGCAGATGGCCTGATGTTCCTCGGGGTGATAGCCGCCCTTCGCCACAAAGGCCGTGTCCAGCGGGTCCTCGTGCTGCAGGGGACTGCCTCCGGCTCCATACTCACTCACACCCACAGGCTGACCGTTGGCGGCAGCGTGCGCATTGTCGAAGAACTCGCCTGCCATCCGCTCGGACTTGGTCCAGCTGAAGTATTTGTTCCAGGCTATCAAGTCGCTGCATCCCAAGTAAGGCACTTGGTCCACGCAAGTGGCAAAGGTAGTGAGGCGCGAGGGGTCGAGTTGTTTATAGAGTGCGTTTATCTCCTTGACGAAAGCCACCGGGTTGTCATACTCCTGGAAGCGGTTGTTGTCGCTCAGCAACAGTTCGTTGAAGATACCCCAAAAGCAGATGGAGGGGTGGTTGAAGTTCTGGTAGACCAGCTCGCGAGCCACCTGACGGGCATTCTCCTCGAAGCCTTTATTGTGGAGGTAGCCGGTGTAGGCGTAGCCGCCAGGACCGCACATCGGAATCTCGGTCCACAGGAGGATGCCGTTCTTATCGCACAGGTCGTAGATGGGCTTACCGTGGGGATAGTGCGCCAAGCGCATCACCGTAGCGCCCACTTCGTTGATGAGTTCCATGTCGCGCTCATAGTCTTCCATGGTCAAGGCGCTGCCCTTTCCCTTCACATCCTCGTGGCGGTTGTAGCCATGCAGGTCGAGGAGCTTGCCGTTGAGGAAGAAGCCCTTGTCCGGGTCGGCTCGGAAGTAGCGGAAACCGGTGCGCTCTGTCACGCGGTCCATCAGCCTGCCGTTGTCGTAGAGCTCGGCGGTGACGGTGTAGAGGTAAGGATTCTGCTTGCCGTTCCACAGCGTAGGGTTCTTGAGGGTGAAGGGCTGCTTCACGTTCTCGCCCGTCACAGCCGTCTCTTGCTCTGCCACCCGGTTGCCGTCGAAGTCGGTGATAACGGTCTTCACGGTCATTCCCGCCTTCTGTTCTTTCAGTGAGAGGATAGTCTCCACGGTAATGTCGGCCTGTGTGTCGGTCACTTTATCTTGGTGTATCAGCAGACCGGAGGAGGCGTAGAAGAGGGGCGAGATGCAGTTCTTCTCAGTGACGATCAGATGGCAAGGGCGATGGAGTCCGCCATAGATGTTGAAGTCGCCACTGATGGGGAGCACATCGGTGCGGTAGGCATTGCTCACCCACACCTCCAGGTCGTTGGTGCCAGGGTGCACGTAGTCAGTTATCTCCAGGCAGAAGGCGGTGTAGCCACCCAGATGAGAGCCCACGGTGCGGTAGTTCACCATCACGTCGGCAGCGGAGTTAGCTCCTTCGAAGTAGAGGAAGAGGCGTTTATCCTTCATGGCGGAGGTCACGTTCAAGTCCCGTTTGTAGATCATCATCTCCCGGTTGTACTGGGTAGTGCCCTTCAGGTATTCGGCGTTCCACGTGTGGGGAAGCGTCACGGGCGTCAACGGAGCGTTGCGTTTGTTTACGGTGATAGGCTTGTAGCCCCATCCCTTGTCCAGGAGGACAGAGGAGCGCGGATTGTCGTTGCCCAAAGCGGATGCGCCACCCATAAGCCATACCAAGGCGGCACACAATGCAGCGAGTTTAGTTCTCTTGAGGTTCATACTGTTATAACTAATGATTCTTCGATGTCCGATGCCACCCCATTCGGACTGCCCGAAAGCATCGCCAATAAGGAGAAGCATACATTATTAAATACGAAAGTCGAGCCGGAAACACCTAGCGTATACTACGTTTCTTCACAAGAAAAGAACCATTTGGCACAACCTTTGTGCATTCATGCTAAGGGGAGGAAGCTATTTTTTGCGACCTACCTTTCGGGACGAACCGAATAGTTTGGTACCTTTGCGTGCCGAAACAGCGTAGACAAACTTATAATATCACACATATATGGAGAAAAAAGAGACACCGGTGCTGCTGCTTACCGGTTACCTTGGAAGCGGCAAGACGACGTTGGTGAACAACATCCTTTCCAACCAACGGGGCATTAAATTCGCCGTCATCGTGAACGATATAGGTGAGGTGAATATCGATGCGGACCTCATCCAGAAGGGTGGCGTCGTAGGCAAGAAGGACGACAGTCTGGTGGCGTTGCAGAATGGCTGCATCTGTTGCACACTGAAGATGGACCTCATCGAGCAGCTCAACGACATACAGAAGATGCATCGGTTCGACTACATCGTGATAGAGGCCAGCGGCATCTGCGAGCCGGAGCCTATCGCACGCACCATCTGCTCCATGCGCCGCATGGGCGGTCAGTACACGCAGTATGGCGTGCCCCGCTTGGATTGCGTCTGCACGGTGGTGGACAGCCTGCGTCTGCAGAGCGAGTTCGCCTGCGGTGACAGCCTGACGAAAGAGCAGATTGACGACGAGGACATCGAGAACCTCATCATCCAGCAGATAGAGTTCTGTAACCTCATCCTGCTCAACAAAGCATCGGAGGTGAAGCCCGAGGAGCTGGAGCGCATCAAGCACATCATACGTGTGCTGCAACCGGGGGCCAAGATCATCACGTGCGACTATGCCGACGTGGACATTGCGAACCTTATCAACACCAACCTGTTCAACTATGACAAAGTGGCAACCTCTGCCGGCTGGATTCGTGAGTTGGAGCGTGAGGTGACCGAGGAGGAAGAGAAAGAGGCACACAATCCGGGCCATCATCATCACGACGACGAGGATGAGGAGCATGAGCACCACCATCATCACGACGAGGATGAGCACGAGCATCACCACCACGATGACGACGACGACGATGATGAGGACGAGCATGAGCACGGACACCATCACCACCATCATCACCACGACGAGGGTGAGGCCGAAGAGTATGGCATCGGCACGTTCGTCTACTACCGCCGTCAGGCCTTCAACCTCCGCAAGTTCGAGGCGTTCGTCAACGACCGTTGGCCGAAGAACGTCATCCGTGCCAAGGGTGTCTGCTACTTCAGCAGCAACACCGACATGTCGTACCTCTTCGAGCAGGCCGGTGTGCAGAAGAAGTTGATAGAGGCCGGCCAGTGGTACGCCACCGCTCCCGAGGAGGACCTCATCCAGCTGATGAAGCAAGAGCCCGGCCTCATGCGCGACTGGGACGAGAAGTACGGCGACCGCATGGAGAAGATTGTCTTCATCGGCCAACATCTCGACAAGGAGCAGATTACCCGCGAGCTGGATGCCTGCCTAGAGTAAGCGACTGGCTTTCCCCGGGCGAACACCGTTCGCTTATATATAATGAGGTATAAGGACTCTTCCATAGAAGTTCCGCGCAAGCGGGCTTCTATGGAAGAGTCCTCTTTTGTGAGAATGTAACAATAAGCAATCGTCCATAGAAGCCCGCAAATGCACGGATTCTTCTATGGACGATTGTCTTATTTCACGGGAACCGAAGGTCACTACTTCTTGTCCTCGTCGGTGGCTTGCTTGATTTGCTGCAGCAGGTCGTCGTAGTGGTAGACTTCGAGACTACCGGCCTGACAGGCGGCGCGCTGCTCCTCGATGTAACGCTTCACCTGGTCGAGGTGCATGCGCACGTACACGGGCACGTCGGACTTTGCCTCGGGGTAGGGATTCGGCTTGGCGGCCTCCGTGGGCTTCAGTATCTTGCAGAGACTGGTGACGTAGGTACGCTCGTTCTGGCGGATGAAGTAGTTGCCCATCTCATCCTTGGCATCGAAGGGTTTCCACACGATGGCAAACACATCGTTCAGGTATTCGTCGAGTTTATAGGGCTCGGCGGCATACTGGGCGGCCTGGTTCATGTCCTTCAGCAGGGCATTGGCCAGGAGACCGCTGACGGTCACCGTCTGACGACCGCCCATGTCGCGCAGAATGTTGTGACCCGTCTTGGAGGTTACCTCTTCGGGATAGAGCCAATATTGCGGGGTGAGCACGTTGCGGCCATACCAGTCGATAGCCTCTTTCTGAATGCTTGCCGGCACAGGCTCCTCAGGCTTCAGGTCCGAGGCCGTGTTGTGATAGACACCGCCCACATTGCGGTTCACATGCGTCACGTAGCGACCGTATTGCATGTACACGGCGTTGTAGATGTTGCTTAGGTAGGTGTAGTCGCCATCGGGCTGGGCGGTCCATTCGAGGATGTGCTCCATCACATATTTCAGGTTCTTGATGCCGTAGTCGCCAGCCTTCATGCTGTTGTCTCCCAAGTCCTCCATCTGGTCGCGCGGGTCTTTGCTCATGCCCTCGTCGCCGACATACATCAGCCGATGGTCAGCGAGCAACTTCTTAGTGACCTCGGTACGCAGCGCCTTTTTCTCGGCAAAGGCGTCCTTGTACTCGGGGCGGTACTTGTAGCCCCAGTAGATGGCCCACAGGTCGTAGTCGCCGATGCGGGGGAAGAGTCCCTTGGGCGAGATGTTGTCCTCGGGCTGTGCCACGTAGTTGAAGCGGGCATAGTCCATGATGGAGATGGTGTGGCCGTGAGCCTCCACCCACGCTTTGTCGCGCAGCTTCTCCACCGGGGTGGCCGAGCTGGCCATCATGTTGTGGCGAAGGCCCAGCGTATGGCCCACCTCATGCGAGGAGACGAAGCGGATGAGCGTACCCATCAGCTCGTCGCTGAAGGTCATCGTGCGGGCCCGCTTGTCCACGGCGCCGCACTGCACCATGTACCATTTCTTCAAGAGGTTCATCACGTTGTGGTACCAGCAGACGTGGCTCTCCATGATCTCGCCGCTGCGGGGGTCTACCACGCAGGGCCCGTAGGCGTTCTCCTTTTCGGAGGGCAGGTAGCGTATCACGCTAAAGCGCGCGTCGTCGATGTCCATCGTCTCATCATCGGGCCACTCCTTGGCCGTGATGGCGTTCTTGAAGCCGGCGGCCTCGAAAGCCTTGTTCCAGTCCTCCACACCGGCTATCAGGTAGGGCACCCACTTCTTCGGTGTGGCGGGGTCGATGTAGTATACAATCTGTTTCTTGGGTTCGGTCAGCTTGCCGCTGCGGTAGCGTGCCTCGTCCTTCGGCTCCAGACGATAGCGATGGGTGATGGCCATCTTATCCGTCACCTGTTGCTCGTCGGAGAAGAGGGTGATGGGTGTCTCGAAGTATCCCACCCGCTCGTCGGCGTAGCGCGGACGCATCGGTTCCTCGGGCAGCAGCACGATGCTGGTGTTCAGCTTCAGCGTGACGGCGCCGGTCTTGGACGCGGGTGTCTTGCCGATGTTGACGCCGTAGGTGCGCACCGTCACCACGGAGATGTTCTGGGGGAAGGTCTTGATGGTGTCCACCATAGAGCGGTCGGGGGCCAAACCGTTGAGAGAAAGCTCCGTGCGGTTGCGTGAGGTGAAGCCGAAGAGTTTGTTGTCTGCCAGGGCCTGCTTGGAGATGTTCACCAACTGGGCCTTGGTGTTGGGGTTGCGCCCTATCACTTCGAACTTACCGAGTATAGGGTCCACGGTCGACTCCTCCACCGCTTTGTAGATGTTGTCCTCGGCAGGGGCGTACTGGGTCTGTGCATATTCCCTAAGGAGCAAGGTCTTGTCGTCGTACTGCTCCCAGTAGACCACGCTGGTGTTCACCTCCTCGCCCGCCAGTTTGGACAAGCCTTGCGGCACGGACTTGTAACGGGTGACGGCCAGCAGCAGCCGTCCCATCAACGAGTCGGGCACCTCCACGTACCAGTCGTTCTTGATGTGACGCACCAGGAAGAGGCCGTCGCGTTCCGACCCTCCCTCCTTAATCAGTTTCTCGTAAGCATCCGGCTTCTTCGCCTTCACGGAATCCTTGGGAGCCTCAGCCTTCACGGAGTCCTTGGGCGCCACTGCCTTATCGTTGTCCCTACCCGCCAGGACGAGCGGACAACAGCATGCGAACATCATCGCATAGACAAACAGTCGTTTCATATAATATAATAGTATATTGAGTTACGTATTCCTTTCACAATTACGGACGACAAAGGTAGTGATAGTCGGCCAACATGCAAAATTAAAGAAGGATTCTTCGCGAAAGGGTTGCATTCACGTCCAATTTTGGCTACCTTTGTTCATTCATTGTGGACCGGCGGACTATCGTCGGCCGCCAAAAAAACGTAACATCATGATAGACTACATCAAAGGAGAAATAGCGGAGATCACACCGACACAGGCCGTCGTGGAGGCCAATGGAATAGGCTACGCACTCAACATATCGCTCAACACCTACACCGCCATACAGGGTAAGGGCAGCGCGAAACTCTACGTCTACGAGGCCATCCGCGAGGATGCCTACGTGCTCTACGGCTTCGTGGACAAGAAGGAGCGGGAACTCTTCCTGCTGCTCATCTCCGTGTCGGGCATTGGAGGCAACACGGCCCGCATGATTCTGTCGGCCCTCTCGCCCAGCGAACTGTGCGACGTCATTAGCTCGGGCAACGACAAGCTGCTGAAGACGGTGAAAGGTATAGGGCTGAAGACGGCCCAGCGCATCATTGTGGACCTGAAGGACAAGATAGCGCTGACGGGCATCGCCCCCTCCGGCAGCCTCTTCTCCCCCGAGGCATCGGAGCTGCAGGAAGAGGCCGTGGCCGCCCTCACGATGCTGGGATTCCCCGCCGCCGCCTCGCAGAAGGTGGTGCAGGCCATTCTGAAGGAGGAGCCCACCGCCACGGTGGAGAAGGTCATCAAGCTGGCGCTGAAGCGACTGTAAGCAGAACCGGGCGGTGTCGGCTCGCTACTTCGAGGCAAAGACTTACCCATGAATGGATTAATTTGACACTACGGACGAAGCCGACAGAGCGAACATTCCCGCTTATTCACACTATCAAAACAGCATCTCTGTTCAATGACTTTGAACGTGTGTTCAATGACTCTGAACATGTGTTCAAAGACTCTGAACGTCTGTTCAAAGACTTTGAACAGAGATATCGTACGTACTCATGAGGCATTTAGTATGTCCTCAAGAGGCATCGAGATAATACGAAAGAAGTCATCTACCGCTGGTCTTATTGCCAAACGATAGATGACTTCTTTGCCTTCTATACTATATACAGTGCGGTTGCACGCGAGCTATTCGGTCACGCCTAACCTCCTTTGTTCCTCTGCCTTCAGTTTCTTGAAGAGCGACTCCTTTACCTTGAAGATGGTTCCATGCTTGTGTCCTTTGGGGAAAGACACTCGCTCGTCACACGGCGTGAAGGTCTTGAAGTCCTTGGTAGACACGGCTCCGTAGCGACCTTCGCGATAGACATCGAAGTAGATAATCCACTCATCGCCCAACTTCACACAACAAGGGCCCTCGGAATAGGTAGGGGCGAACTTCTCCGTAGGATTGCTGAAGGGGCCTTCGGGCGACTCGCCGAACACGCAGAACAGGTCGCTGAAGCCCGGCTTGCGGTTGTCCTTCACGATGTAGACATAGTCCTTGGGGGCACGCTTCACCAGGAATCCGTCGATGGAGTTGAAGCCCGGGTCGTAGTAAGTCTTTGCCGGGGCGAAGGTCTTGAAGTCCTTCGTGGTGGTGTAGTAGCCGCGGTGGCAGGTGTTGGTGCCTAGCGTGTCGGCTGCCGTGTAGCGGTGCTTGGGGATGCCCGACGACCAGATGATGATGAACTGCTTCTGCTCATCGTCATAGAAAAGCTCCGGTGCCCACACGTTGTTGGTGAGGGAGTCCTTCATGACAGGTATCTCACGTTGTTTGCTCCAGTGGATGAGGTCCTTGGACGAGGCATAGCCGAAGCCTTTGGAGCCGGACCATCCGGTGGTCCACACGTAGTGGTAGGTGCCGTCGGGCCCTTGCACGATGGAGGGGTCGCGCATCATCGACTGTTTGTAATACTTCGGGGTGTCCACCTCGTGCGTGTAGATGTTGACGTAGAGTGACTGGTTGCCCACCTCGGGCTTCAGCCATACACCGGCCAGGCTATCCCAGTGGAGGCCGTCGTAGCTATAGAGCAGGTGGAGGCCATCCAGCGCCGGTTCGCGGTGGGAGGTGAACATGTAGATTTCTTTCTCTGGTTTGGAGCAGGCAGCCATAGTGACGAGCGCCACGGCCGCCACGATTGCCTTGCCCAACACGGATTTCATTTGCTTCATCGTTGTTCGTTTTTACTGTTTATAATGTACTGATTCTTTTTGTCTATCGATTCCCTCGAGGATACCGCGGGTTCGTACGCCGTTCGCCCGACCAAACGTGTCGTCCGTCCGACGGAATCGCCCTTCATGGGTGATAGTAGGATTCGCGAGGAACCGACATCACTTCGCCGGCTGTTCGGCCGATGCCTGCTCCTCCATACGGCGGTTGATGAACTGTATCTTGCGGTTGGCCTCGGTCAGCTGGGCCTCAATCTCCTCTATGGCGGAGAGCACCTGTGCCAGCTGGAACACCTTGGCGATGGCCTGCTTGTCGGCAGCGGACATCGTCAGCTTGTGAGTGCGGTCGCCTATGAACTCCAGTTGTATGGTGTTGGACGCGTTCTGAGCGATGAAGGCGGCCAAGCCTCCGTCCTTACCCATCTGGTAGTCGGCCTTCTCAATCATCCAGCCAAGGTCTGTGGTCTCGTAGATGTCCGTGGAGACGGGTGTCTCTATCGTCACGTCGCCGCAGTAGGCTTTCACGGCTTTGTGGTGTATCCAGGCACGGCCGCTGTAGATGCTGGTCAGCGTCAGCTTGCCGTCCTCGCTCACCTGGGCCCGCAGGAAGGTGCGGTTGATGTTCTTCTCGGTAGTCTGCGAGGGGTCGAAGTAGTTGCCTATCTCCTGGTAGGCGGTGTCTTTCTCCAGCACGTACTGGTTGCGCATCTCCTCGAACTTCGCCTGTTTCTCCTGCATCATGCTGTCGAGGAAGACCAGCGACCGTTGCTGCTCGTCGAGCTCCACCTTCTGCATCAGCCGCACGCCGTTGCGTCGCGCCTCTATCGCCTTGGGGTAGACGATGCGAATACTGTCAATCCACTGTTTGGCCACGTTGTAGTTGCCGCTTTTCCACGCTAGTTCCGCCTGTGTGAGGAAGGCCGCGGCCTTCTCCTCGTCCGCATTTCCACAGGCAAACAGCACACAGGCCAAGCCTGCCATCATCAGCATCTTTTTCATTGGTATCATCTGCTATTTCATTATATTTTAATAGAGTTGGTTTTCAAATAGACTAGGTTGGCCTTTTCCCTTCATGCGGAAGTAGTTTCGGTTTTTAACCTTTATCTTCTCCACTTGAGGCAGGCCTTCAAGATATTTAGTCATCTTTTCGGGTTTCCAAGGCGACCCTAAACGATTAATTATCTCTGCAGTCGTTATCTTCTCCGCTTTGCGTAGCATCTCTATGATTGCTGAACGCTGCCGTTCCTCATCCAGTTGCTGAGGACTATATTGTTCCTCTGCTGAAAGAGTTAACGCTTGACCATTGATGTCCACCGCTTGGGCTCCTTTCTGAATAAGCTGCAGGTTGGCGTTCTTCTCATCTTGTTCGGGGTAACGGACAAAGATAGGACGTTTCTTTCTTAATCCCTCCGTCACTCCAGCCCAGGTTCCTCCCTTGTCGTCGCTTTGCGCGACAAATATCTCCGAGGCCATACCATATATAATAGAGTTGCGTGCCATTGCGAATTCTACAGACCACGGGGCCTTAGGGGCAAAGGTACTCATCACCAGAACCTTCCCTTGAACGATATCCTTGAAATATTGTTTAAACCCCGAGCCAAACGTCATGATTCCCTGGGGCAACACAATGATACTTTTGCCATGAGCCGCAATGACAGAGTCCAATGCTTTACGGTCCACCCCTTTAGCAAAGCCGCTGACGACTATCTTATTACTCGACGCGGACTTCTGTGCGATATTCTCCGTGAAATGCAGGGAGATGTCATCCGCGTTCCGACTGCCGACAATAGCGATGGAAGGGTCTTGCAAGAGCGATTTGTCACCTTTTGAATAGATGACCATAGGTGAGTTATATCCCAAATTCTTCTTTAACGTTTTGGGATAGTCGTCATAGGTAATAGGCAGGATATCATACCCTTGGGCTTTCAGTTCCTCCACAAGGAATGAATTATTAGCCAATTGTGTTCTAGCGACCCTAAACTGCTCTTTCTCTTCTTCATTCAATCCTACGGAGTCCCAATTAGCCTCATTCTCGAACAATTCTATTATGGAGATTTGCGGATTGTGCTGAAAGCAGTTCACGTATATCTCATTCTTACGCTTCGTCCACATCTTGGGAATTAGCGCAAACGTTATCCAATATGTCAATTCTTGATTTATCATAACGTACCTCCTATTGTTTTAGCAATAACTATCGGAAAATGGCGTTAATCCCAGCGAATCGAAGCCACTTAGCATAGATTTCAGTGTCCACCCTCGTTCCAGTGTAGATGAGTCCCGTACCTTCGAATTCGTTCAGATGCGAAGCCAGCCATATCATTTTCTCATCGTCAGATTGCACCTTAATGACCTGCAGACATAAGTTAGGCCTTGCTAAACTGCCTCTGATAGTTGTAAGCTGTCCTCCGATCTGCTCCTCTATATCCTGTTGCACTCTTCTCGTGGCCGTCGCCGTTGTGGCGAGAACGGGCAGAGTCTTGGGCAGAAGCTGAACAAGATTGATTATTCGGCGAAAAGAAGGCCTGAAGTCATGTCCCCAAGTGGATATTGTGTGAGCCTCATCTATCACAACCATAGAGAGTCTTATATTGCGCGTAGCTCTAATCCATTCGTCATTTTCTTGCCTTTCGGGCGCTATATAGAGGATTTTGATTTCTCCCCTCAAGGCTCGTTGAATGGTGCGTTGATTGTCCTCAGGCGACTGTTCTGAATTGATATATGCCGCAGGTATACCTATTTCACAAAGAGCCCTCACCTGATCGCGCATCAAGGCAATGAGTGGTGAGAATACTACCGTGACACCGGAGAATTGGCTTGCAGGGAACTGATAACACAACGATTTACCGAAGCCCGTCCTTTCTATCAGAAGGATTCGCTCACCTCGAAGAATTCGCTCAATAGCCCGCCACTGCTCATCGTAGAAATGAGGCAGACCAAAGATCTTTTGTAGCTTATCTTCAGCTTCAATTTTCGTCACAACTTTTTGCATAGGCAAAGACCTCTTGTAAAGCATCCTAAATACGGCAAAGTTAGGCATAAATTCCGAATCGCAGCCTCATCCCGAGGAAATAATTTCACAGACGACACATTTAGCCACGTTCCGTTCGTGAAGACACGCATCGACGCGAAGACGAACAAAGTGGTTGCACCAGCTTCAGTCAACAAAGGAGCGAACGCACATGTTACTCACAACATTTCCCCGACACATCCACTATCTCTACCAAAGGAGCCAACGCCCCACCCTCACCGGTATAACATTGGGTCAATGAGGGGTGATTTTGGGTCAATGAGAGAGATTTAGCCCTCCCTTGAAACAAAAGGCGGCCTAGGTTACGGACTATCTAATGTTACTTTGCGAGCAACGAAAAACACGAGTTCCTAACACATAATTCTATTCGTTATGAGAAACATAAGACTAAAGAAGACTATTGTTTTATGGTGCCTCATGCTCGGCATAAGCACCATGGCGCTAGCGGCGGCGCGAGCTTCTACCCTGCCGAGGAAATCATTGTTCGACACCGCGTGGAAGTTCCAGCTGGGCGACAACACCGCGGCAAGCCAACCCACGTTCGACGACTCGCAGTGGCGCGACGTGACCCTGCCCCACGACTGGAGCATCGAGCAGCAGATAGACCGCAACGCCCCCGCAGGCAACGACGGAGGCTACTACCCCACCGGCATCGGATGGTACCGCAAGACCTTCACCGCGCCATCGGCACTGCAAGGCGAGAAGGTATTCCTCTATTTCGAAGGCGTTTACATGAGCTCCTCCGTCTACCTGAACGGAAAATCCATCGGCGGACACGCCTATGGCTACACCTCTTTCTATTGTGACGCCACCGAGGCCATCGTTCCCGGGGCGGAGAACATCATCGCAGTGAGGGTCGACAACTCCAAGCAGAAGAACTGTCGCTGGTACAGCGGCTCGGGCATCTACCGCCACGTGTGGCTCATACACACCCCCATGGTGCACATCGGCAACTGGGGAGTGGCCATCCACACGTCGGACGTGACGGAGCAGCAGGCTACCGTGAGCATCAAGACCACCCTGAAGAACGAGTCCGACAAGGCGAAGACGGTGAGCCTGACAACCCACATCGACGGGACCAAGGACGCCGTCACCGAGATAGAGTTGCCAGCCAACAGCGAGCAGCAAGTGTCGCAGCAGGTGTGCGTGAAGCAACCCAAGCTGTGGGACATCGACTCGCCCAACCTCTACGAGGCACAACTGCAGATTAAAGAGGGCCAGCAGGTGATAGACACCTACACACAGTCCTTCGGCATACGCACCATCAGCATCACGACGAAGGGATTCTTCCTGAACGGAAGGAAAGTGGAGCTCTCTGGCGGATGTCTCCATCACGACAACGGCATCCTGGGTGCGGCGGCCTACGACCGGGCTGAATACCGGAAGGCGAAGATGATGAAGGAGGCCGGGTTCGATGCCGTCAGGACCTCGCACAACGCCGCCTCGGAAGCCTTCCTACGGGCCTGCGACGAGCTGGGCCTGCTGGTGATGGAAGACTGCTTCGACGGATGGCGGGAGCCCAAGAACACACACGACTACTCCACCCTGTTCGACGCCAACTGGAAGACCGACGTACAGAGCATGGTGCTGCGTGACCTCAACCACCCCGCCATCATGGCATGGAATATAGGTAATGAAGTGATAGAGCGTAAAAAGATTGAGATTATCACCACCGCCCGCAAGCTGCGCGCCGCCGTCCGCGAGCACGACGACCGCCCCATAACCTCCGCCCTGGCGGCTTGGGACAGAGACTGGGAAATCTACGACCCACTGGCCGAGCAGCTGGACGTCACCGGCTACAACTACATGATACACAAAGAGGCCGGCGACCACCAACGCGTGCCCTCGAGAGTGATGTGGCAGACCGAGTCGTACCCGAAGGACACGTACCGCAACTGGACACTGGTACACGACAAGGACTACATCATTTGTGACTTCGTGTGGACGGCCATCGACTACTTGGGCGAATCGGGCATCGGACGCTGGTGGTACCAGGATGAGACTCCCGGCGAGCACTACCAACGCGACCTGTTCCCCTGCCATGCCTCCTATTGTGGCGACATCGACCTCACGGGTTGGCGTAAACCGATAGGCCACTACCGCAACCTCTTGTACAATGACACGGAGAAGCTCTACCTCGCCGTGAAAGAGCCCAATGACTACTATGGCAACATAACCACCGGACTGTGGGCGGTATGGCCCACCTGGGAGAGCTGGAACTGGCCGGGCCACGAGGGCAAGGACATCGATGTGGAGGTATACTCGAGATACCCGATGGTCCGCCTCTATCTGAACGACCAACTGATAGGCGAAAAGGCTGTCAGCCGCGAGACCGAGATGAAGGCAGTGTTCACCTTACCCTACCAGGAAGGGTGTCTGAAAGTTGAAGGTGTGGAGGCCGGTGTGGTGAAGGAGACCAGGACCCTGGAATCTGCCTCGGAGCCCTACGCCATACGCACCACGGTAGAGAACCGCCAGATGAAAGCCAACGGCCAAGACCTGTCGTTCGTGCAGGTGGAGATTGTGGACAGACAAGGGCGAGTGTGCCCCAACGCCACCGTAGAGCTACAGACCACCGTACGCGGGCAAGGCACCCTGGCCGCCATGGGCAACGCCGACATCAAGGACTGCGACTCCTACGTGGACGCTACGCACAAGACCTGGAAAGGAAGAGCGCTGATAGTGGTCCGCAGCACAGGCAAGCCGGGCAAGGCCACGCTCACCGTGAAGTCGAACGGACTGAAGAGCTCATCAGAAACAATAAAGAGTAGTATTAACCTATAAATATGTATATTATGAAACGAAACAGAATCTATCTATTCTTGCTGGCATCCGCATTGTCCGCATCGATGCTGGCACAAAACAAGAATGTACAAGGTAGGATTGTTGATGCCAGGACCAATGAGCCTCTGATAGGGGTCACTGTCGTTGAGACAGGGACCACCAGAGGCTCTGTCACCGACGCCGACGGAAACTTCACTCTGTCCGTAGGTCCAAACGCTAAACTGACCGTCTCCTATGTCGGCTACAAGAACCTACAGGTGGCCGTGAAGGGACAAAAGAATCTCGTCTTGGCCCTGGAGGAGAACACCGAGTTGCTCGACGAGGTGGTAGTAGTGGGATACGGCGTGCAGAAGAAGGCTACCCTCTCTGGAGCCGTGACCAGTGTGAAGGGCGACGAGATTGCGAAAAGCCCCGTCACCAATGTCAGCAACAACCTGGCGGGACGACTGCCGGGCGTGGTTGCCATCTCCAACACGGCTGAGCCTGGCTACGACGGTGCTACCATCCGCATACGTGGTGTCAACACCTTCGGAAACGCCGAGCCACTCATCGTGGTGGACGGAGTGCCTGGACGTTCGCTGGAGCGCATCGACCCGAACACCATCGAATCGATGTCCGTCATGAAGGACGCCTCAGCAGCCATCTATGGTGCACAGGCAGCCAACGGTGTCATCATCATCACCACCAAACGCGGTTCGCAAGGGAAGCCGAGTGTGGACTTCTCGCTGAACTACGGACTAGCCCGACCCACCACGATACCCGAGATGTGTAACGCGGCGGAGTATGCCACACTGCTCAACGAGATAGACACCTACGCAGGCACCACTCCACGCTACACAGCCGAGGAGATACAGAAGTACGCCGACGGCTCAGACCCTTGGTCGTATCCCAACACCGACTGGTTCAAGGAGACGCTGAAGGACTGGTCGCCACAGACCAACGCCAACGTGTCCGTGTCCGGAGGAACGGAGCGGACGAAATACTTCATCAGCATGTCGGCCAAGACGCAGGACGGATTCTACCGCCACAGCGGAACCAAATATAACCAGTATGACTTGCGCTCTAACCTCGACATCAACCTCGCCAAGGGCGTGGACCTGACCGTCAATCTGTCCGGCCGTATGGAGGACCGCAAGTACCCGACCCGCTCCTCGGAGAACATCTTCAGAATGCTGATGCGCTCGAAACCCAACATGCCCGCCTACTGGCCCAATGGAATGGCAGGCCCCGACATTGAGTTCGGCGACAACCCGGTGGTAATCTGTACCGACCAGACCGGATACGAGAAGGATAGACGATTCGTGCTGAACGGCGACTTTGGCCTGAACATACAGATTCCTCACGTCGAAGGACTCTCCCTGAAGCTGGGCGCTTCGTTCGACAAGACCTTCCGTTTCCGCAAGATATGGCAGACACCCTGGTACCTCTACTCGTGGGACGGCACCTCTTACGACGATAACAACCAGCCCGTGCTGCAGAAGGGTAAGAAGGGATACGACGATGCCCGACTGAAACAATCCACCGAGAACAACTACGACATGCAGCTGAGCGCCATCCTCAACTACGGCAGAACCTTCGCCGAGGACCACGACGTGAACGTGACAGCCGGCGTGGAGCGCATCACTGGCCGCGATGAGTCTATGGAGGCATACCGCAGATACTACCTCTCCACAGCCATCGACGAGCTCTTCGCTGGCGGACAGGACGAGATGAACAACTCCGGCTCCAGCTCCAAGGAGGCTCGACTGAACTACTTCGGCCGCGTCAACTATGCCTACAAGGCCAAATACCTGGCCGAGTTCGTATGGCGCTATCAAGGATCGTACATCTTCGACAAGTCCAACCACTTCGGCTTCTTCCCTGGTGTATCCTTGGGCTACGTCATCTCCGAAGAGAACTACTTCAAGAAAGCACTGCCGTTTGTCCACTTCGCCAAGGTGCGCGCCTCGTGGGGACAGACAGGTAACGACCTCATTGACGCATACCAGTACCTTGCGTCCTACTCATTCAACTCACTGATGTACATCAACAACTCCGGATCTACCTACAACCAAGCCCTACAGGAGAATGTTGTGCCTAACAAGAATGTGTCCTGGGAAACAGCCACACAGGAAAACATCGGTGTTGACTTGCAGTTCTTCGGCGGCGACCTGATGTTTACCATCGACTACTTCCGCAACACCCGAAAAGACATCCTCTGGGCAAGGAACGCATCTGTTCCCAACACCTCGGGAATGTCTCTGCCTGACGAGAACCTGGGTAAGGTACGCAACCAAGGCGTTGACTTCGACCTCAACTACCATCATCGGTTTGGCGAGGTGATGTTCAACGCCGGCGTCAATGGAGTCTATGCCAAGAACAAGATTCTGTTCTGGGACGAGGCACCTGGAGCCCCCGACTACCAGAAGTCGACCGGCATGCCTATCGGTGCGTCGCTCGTCTACAAAGCCATCGGCATCTACCAGACACAGGAGGAGATTGACAACGACCCCGCACACTGGGCAGGCGCACGACCGGGCGACATCATCTTCGAGGACGTGAACGGCGACAACGTGTTGGACGGCAACGACCGCATCCGCTACGACAAGACCTCGGTACCGACGTTCACCTACGGTATCAACCTGAGTGCACAGTGGAGGAACTTCGACCTCACCGCCCTCTTCCAAGGAGCCATGGGTGGCGTGTTCTTCCAGTCCACTGAGTCGGGCGACTTCGGCAACTTCCTCAAGAGCTTCTACGACAACCGCTGGACAGAAGAGAACCCGAGCACCACTTACCCGAGAACCTATAACCGCTCCAACGAGTACTGGGTGAACCAGGACAACACATTCTGGATACACAGCAGCGACTATATCCGCTTGAAGAACATCGAGCTGGGTTACACCCTGCCGACATCGTTGACACAGAAGGTGAAGATAAACAAACTGCGCCTCTACGTCAACGCATACAATCTGTTCACTTATGCCCCGGACATGAAAGACTATGACCCGGAAAACACAAGCGGACGAGGCTACAACTACCCGCTTAGCAAGATTATCAACTTCGGATTATCATTATCATTCTAACCTTTTCTAAGAACACTGAATATGAAAAAGATAATATTTTTGGTTGCACTCATCACAGCGGGGCTGACCTCGTGCAGTGATGATTTCCTGAACATCACGCCCAAGGACAGGTATTCTGACGCTACCGTGTGGCAAGACAACTCGCTGGCCACAGCGTATGTCAACAACATCTACGAGGGACAGTACTACGGCCTCCATACCGTAATGTTCTCCGCCATCGACGACCAGGCCATGGAGGTGTGGTCGTGGGAGTCTCAGCCAGTAGTCAACAACGGCATCAGCCCCAGCTACGTAGGCATTCTGGCTCCGGACTTCTGGATACGGGCTTTCAAGAAAGCCAGTTGGAACAGTCTCTATAAGTATATCCGCTACTGTAACCTCTTCTTCCAACGAGTGGAGGAGAACGGCCTCGAAGGAAGCGACATCGACCTGCTGAAGGGAGAGGTACACTACCTGAGAGCCTACTTCTACTCGTGGCTGATGAGCTTCTATGGCGGTGTGCCTATCATCACTACCGCCTATGAGGCCGAGGACGACATGCTGGTGCCCCGAAACACTTTAGCCGAGACGGTGGACTTCATCGTGTCGGAACTGGAAGAGGCGGAGGCAGTGCTCCCCGTCAGCACCGACAAGGCAAAGGCCAGCAAGGGCGCGGCAATGGCTCTGAAGTCCAGAGTGCTGCTCTACGCGGCTAGCGACCTATTCAACTCTCACGCCACATGGGTGTCGAGCTACAGCAACCCCGAACTGGTGAGCTACACCGACGACAACCGCACCCAGCGTTGGCAGAAGGCCAAGGAGGCTGCCAAGGCAGTGATTGACCTGGGCGCTTACCAACTGGTGGGTGAAGGCGGTTTCGCCACGACCGACGAGGCCATCAGCAATTATGAGAACCTCTTCATCAACCACGGCACCACGGAGGACATCATGCTCACCTACTACGACAATGTGAACCACGACAGAAGCAACTTCGAATGCCCCAGCTTCGGCAAGTTCAACAGTCCGAACGGTTACCATGGTTGGGGTGGCAACGTGCCTACCCAACAGATGGTGGACTCCTACGAGATGGCGGACGGAACCTCCTTCTCATGGGATAACCCCGAGCAGGCCAAAAGCCCGTATGTGAACAGAGACCCCCGCTTCTACGCCACCGTGCTGTACGATGGAGCACACTGGAAGCAGCGCCCCGACGACGTGATTGGCTCCGACCCCGACGGAATCATCCAGACGGGATACTACGAACAGGCAGACGGATCCTATACCCCCGGACTCGACACCCGCAACAGCCCCATCGACGACTGGAACGGAACCTACACCGGCTACTACATGCACAAGGGTGTGGACCCTGCCATGGACCAGCAGTATGAGTACCAAAACTATCCGTACCGCCAGATACGCTATGCCGAGATTCTGCTCAACTATGCGGAATGCTGCATCGAGCTGGGCGACGACACCGAGGCACGCAAGTACATCAATCTGATAAGGAAACGGGCGAACATGCCGGAGCTCGACAACTCGGTGAGCGGCGACAACCTGCGTCAGCGCTACAGAAACGAGCGCAACATCGAGCTTGCCTACGAGCAAAACAGATTCTTCGACATCCGCCGTTGGATGATAGCTCCACAAGTGATCAAGAACGCGCAGGGCATCGACATCCGTTACCCCTACGGAAGCACCACCCCGACCTACTCCATCAAGGATGTGCAGACTCGCTCGTGGGACAACAAGAACTATCTGCTCCCCATCCTGCTGGATGAGATGCAGAAGAACGATAAGCTGATACAGAACCCCGGATACTAAACCGGGTTCCGCACCGCTGATAGGAGGGCAGGCTAGCAGGGATTACACACCCCGGCTAGTCTGCCTTTTCTTCTTCCAAGGAGGATTGGTAGGCCGATGGGGTCTGACCCATTTCCTCCTTGAAGCATTTCGTAAAGTACTTGGGACTGGAGAAGCCCAGCGAATAAGCGATTTCCGATATGGTCAGCTCCCGCTTCTCCAACATCTCGCAGGCTTTCTTCATCTTCACGTTGTGTATGAAGTCAAGTGGCGACATTCCCGAGACAGTCTTAATCTTACGATACAAGGTGGAGCGGGACAGAAGCAGGTCCTGCGCCAGTTGTTCCTGCCCATACTCGGTGTCGTCGATATGCTCCTCGAGCAAGGTTATCACCTTCTTGATGAATTGCATGTCGGCCGGGGATGCCTCCGGGGTTTCCTTGGCACGCTCCTGTCCGGAGGTCTCCTCCATCAGCCTCTCCACACGGCCCTGGTTGTGGTAGTGGTGCAACGCGGACATATTAGCCCGTTTGTGAATCAACACCACCGTATAGTACAATGCCAAAAGAATCAGGAGGGCATATATCACGAAGGCTATGTTCGACTCGTAGAACGCCGGGCGACGCACCAGAAGCAGGATGTCCTCCCCCTCACTCCAACTGCCGTCGGCCTTCTGCGAGCGTACGAGGAAATGGTATTTTCCCCTCGGCAGATGACTGTAGAACGCGGCATAGCTTTTACTATCCAGGTCGCTCCACTCCTCATCGTAGCCATCCAACTTATATTGTATCTGTTCCCTTGCGCCCAACGAATAGAGCAGCGAGGAGAGTCGGACCTCGATGTTGCGGCAGGACGACGGGAGGTAGACCTCACGGGCGTGGCTCTCCTTGTCGGGGGTGTCGAACATGAAGCTTGTACCGTTGGAAAGGACGTCCGACACGGTGAACTTAGTGGCTGTGGAATCCGCCTGTCCGTTCCGCTCCGGATTGATGTACACCACCCCTTGATGGCCTCCGGCAAACACCCCACCACTGTCGGTGGCACACAGGGCCGATGAGCGGAATGCCTTCACCACAATGTTGTCGCTGTTGGCTTCGTACACCACCTCCTTATGGCTGTGGATGTTGAAGCTGACCAACTTCTTACTGGTCATGAGCCATACCCTATCCCCATTGGCCAGCAGGGAGAGCGCCACGCCATCGGAACTCTGAGCGTTGTCGACGTTCCGATACTGCTGTTTGTCGGAGTCGCTGCACACCAGCCGGCTCAGTGAGGTTGCCATCCACAGGGCACCTTGCTTGTCGATGCAGAGTTGTTGCACCTTCTCGCCCTCCATAAGCAGCCCCACGCTGCCGAAGCGTTCGGCCTCGATGCTCTGCCCGTTGTAGGTCAACCGGTACAGGTCGTTGTCCTTCATTGCCCACGGCTGGCCCTGGGTATCCATAGCGATGGCGTCGGGACAGATGACCTCCCGCCCTGCCGCAAGCACCGACCTGGACCCGTTCTTGTGGAGGAAGATGTTATTCTCCGTCAGTATCCAAAGGTTCCGCTGCTCGTCTTCCTTGATGCATCGCACATTCCCCGAGTTGGAGAAGGACTCTTTCAGATTATACTTTTCCTCGACGTACAGGCCTTGTGCGGACGAACAGAGCTTGGCGACACGGGCACTCGATCTGGTACTCACCCACGCTCCGTCGCCCTTGGAGAGCTCTATTTGGGATATCTCGCCCAGTTGTAGGTTGTCCACCCGCTGCATCGTGCCGTCCTGCAGATTGTATATCACGAGGCCATAGCGGTCTTGACTTACCCACAGGCGGTCATTGCCCACATAGGCAAGGCTCAGGATGTTGGCATCGTGATGTAACGTGCGTCGGATATCCTCCATAGGGAAGTTCACCAGTCCGGATTTGTCGAAGTAGATGGTATAGCCCATGTCATACGACCCCAGCCAAAGGTTACCCTCGCGGTCCTTGGTGATTTTGGTGAACATCTTGCGAGGGTCAATGTATTGGGAGATGTCGACGGGGGTCAGGTTGCCATCGTCGCACCGGAAGGCATGTAACTCATTGTACGATAGCATCCACAGGTATCCGAAGGTGTCATCCTGCACCATGCTATAGAAGATGTTGTCCTCCGTATCGCTCCCGTAGAGGTTTATGGGCTGGTGTTCATAGCAATGGGTAGAGTCGTTGGGATTGAACTTCCAGAAGCCTTCTCCCCATGTGCCAATCCAATAGTGCCCGTGGCTGTCCTGCAACATGGAATAGGGAGTGGCCCCACCGGGCATGTCCGAATATCGGAGGAAAGCGTCGCTCTCTTTGTCGTAAACGAAAAGTCCCCTCCAAGTGCACGCCCAGACGCGCCCTTGTCGGTCGATGTAAATTTGGTTTATGCCCGTGTCGGGGGCTCCCTTCTGCAGTTCGAACCCGCTGATGACCTCTCCATCGGGAGACAGGCGGTAGACATGGTTGCCCAGACCGGCCCACACCTCACCCGTGGCGGGGTCGGACTTGATGTCGTTGACCACGTGTCCCGCTATCCGGCTGTCCTCTATCTGGGAGGTTTTCCAGCTGTTCTTGTCATATAGTGTGATGCCCGAGTTGGTACCTACCCACAGATAGTTCGCATTGTCGGTTATGTAAGTGACGATGTTGTTCCCCAGCTTTTGTGGATGGTTATAGTCGGAGCGGAACGTCCGTAGGTAGTGGCCGTCGTACCGGGCCAGTGCTGAAGTCATGCCAAACCAGAGGTATCCGGTCCGGTCTTGATAGATGTCGAAGACTTCGTTGGAGTAGAGCTGATAGTAGAACGGGAACGGACGAGCGACGATGGTCTGTCCGCGAACATGGTTTCCCAAGAGGGAGAGTAGCAGGAGCAATATCAAGTGGGCAAGGTAGCAGGAGCGTCCGCGGTGCACTCGGCACGCCGTGTCGCATACCTGTTCAGTCCTCTTCTGAAGTCGTAAAGTCAATCTTTCTTCATCTATATCCATTGCCAAGTTTAGATTTACCGGGTTTCACCACTAATACCGACGCCAGTGTCTACACTAGCGCCGTGCAGCCGAACATACGTCTTTCCGTTCCGTAAAGCCGTACGTCCGTGTGCCTTTCACGCTTGCAAATATAACCAATTTCCCTTGATAAATGATTAACTTTGCATCATGATAAAGTTGGGAAAGCGGCATTTTAACCCCATAAAGTGATTGGAAAAGTGACGTTTTAAGGCTTCAAAATGGTTGAAAAAAGTACTTGATTACACTCAATGGGAAGATATACAGCTACTTACGTTCGTTCTTCCAAAATGGGATCAGCCAAGACAAAGTATTTCTACGGGAACTGCGTCAGATACACTGGTAGAAAAGGGTTTGTTCGTCCTTTTGCAAGTCCTTCGTGTAAATGATTTACTCGAAGAGGAAGTGCTTGAGCTTGGCTTGATTGGTGCCGCCATGTACCGAGAAAGTGAGCTTATGCACGCCTTGGGGCACATCTACCTTGAACGACTGGAGCGACCATTTGCCTCCGGTGGCCTTGACGTTGCAGGTGCCTAACACAGGGCCATCGGCATCGCCTTGGTGCACTTTGATAACCATATCGCTATAGCGGGCCTTCAACTCAAAGCTGACCTTCGTGGCGGGACGGTCGAAATGGAGATTGAAGAAGGAAATCCACGCGTCCGGCTCTATGTCGCTGAGGAACTGGCTGGGCATGTAATCGATGGGACGGAAGAGACGCATGCCCTCTTTGTCGTCAAACAGGTCGAAGTCCACCTGCTGCAAGGCGTTGTAGTGGTTGCCATGATACGAGCTCTCTATCACAAAGCTGTCGAAGTCGGCATGGCCACTCACGGTCCGGCGCAGGTTGTCGGTGGTGTAGTAGGCGGAGTCGTTCGCTGTGGTATGGTTGTAGCAGCAGAGGGCGTGGCGAAGTCCCAGGAAGCGCCAGAAGCCCGAGGCAGTCTCCTGACCAAAGCGTTCGTAGGTGTAGCCGTCCAAACTATAGGAGAAGAGTACCGTGCCACGCTTGGTGATCTCGCTGCGAAGCCAGATGTAGGAGAGGTCTGTAGGCAGTGGCTTGCTGCTGACGGTACGGTCGTCCACATGTTTGCTTTGGTGAATCTCGAGCATCAGTCCGTCCGCCGTGCGACGCACGCCTTGCTGTAGCATCGTGCTACCCATGATGCCATTGCCCGCAAAGTCGTTGAGTGCCAAGCCCCGCACATCGAGTTTGGCGGTGCCCGTACCGGCAGGCATCACGGCCTTCTGGGTGAAGGAGTTGCGTGCCCACTCGTAGCCCTTGGCCGGTGAGGCATAGATGCGCAGGTGTCCCTTACGGTCCTTCAAGCTCCATTTCTCGGGGATGGGCACATGGCTGATTTCCCACACAGGTTTCAGCCGAGGAGAGTCAAAGTCGTCGCTTTCCTGCGGGAACGCCATCTCTTGCTTGGCCTTCACAGCTGGTTTGCGATAAGTTACCACGCCCTTGCCCGGACGGATACGGCTGATACGTTGCTTCAGCGCAGGTGTCAGCTGGGTGGTGTCGCAATCGAGACCCACCACGGGCCAATCGTCCACCCAACGCATGGGGTAGAGCATGATGTCGCGTCCCATGTAGTCGCGGTCCTGGAATGTGAATGCCCACGATTCGCCTTCGGCCGTATCCACATAGCCGCCTTGGTGCACACCGGCCCGGGCATAGTTGATGTCGTCGTCGATGAGCATGCGCGTCTCGTAGGGCCCATAGAGGTTACGCGAGCGGCTCACCATCTGGAATCCGTTGTAGCCTTGCGACGGATTGAAGATGTAGTACCATCCGTTGCGCTTGTAGGTGTGGCAGCCCTCGAAGTAGAGGCGGTATTTGTCGGGAGAGCGGAGAATGACCGTACCCTTGTCTCCCGGAGTCATCAGTTCGGTTCCCTCATCGTTAAGCCGGGTAATGCGCAGGTCGTTCATGCCATGGAGCACATACTTCTTGCCATCGTCGTCGATGAAGAGTCCCGGGTCGTAGAGCTCGGACGAGAAGGGATACATGGTGTAGGGGCCTTCGGGCTTGCGGCTCTTGCACATGATGAAGCGGTCGGCCTTCAGATTTACACCTATATAAAACCATCCGTCGTAGTAACGCATGGTGGGGGCCCAGCAGGCGCGGCCGTAAGCGGTGTTCTCGTGTTCCATGCTATAGGAGGGAAGGAAGGCAAGGCTGTCGTAGGCATGCCCTATCACCTTCCAGTTGATCAAGTCCTTGGAGTGGCAGACAGGGATACCCGGCATGCAGGCAAACGAAGAGCTGATCATATAGTAGTCCTCCCCTACCCGGATGATGTCCGTGTCGGGATAGTCGGCACGGATGATGGGGTTGGTATATGTACCGTCGCCATTGTCAGACGACATCAGGTCGGTATCGAGACGCTGTGCGTTCACGGGCAGACAGAGGGCCGTCAGTAGCAGACAAGCCATACTAAAGAGTTTTGTATATTCGTTTTTCATGAGTCTTGAATCTCCTATATATAATAAGGTATATAATTTTCAGCAAAAGTCTTCATTTGACATGAAAGACAAGAGGACTATTTCCACGAAGATGTGGATTATCTTCGGACCGTGGAAGATAATAGTTGATAATACAGAAAAAGAACGTGGATTGAAGGACACCCAAAGGTTCAGATGGTGCTCTTCAATCCACATGGTATTAAAAAATTAGACTATCAGCGTTGTGTTCGGATGTTAACCTTTGCCGTACGTAGTGCAGACTGAGCCTCAACCTTGATGGTCCCTGCTTTGACACCACTGCGCACCACAATCAGGGCCCGCCCGTTCCAGGTGGTCACATGGGAAGAGACGGTCGGCTCAGTATCCTTCAGATTGGCAGAGGCAGCTGCCAACAAGGTGCCTTGACCGGTAACCTTCACCTCCACGGGGATATTGGCATTGGGCACGATGCGTCCTTCGTTGTCTATCGCCTCGACGATGATGAACGAGAGATCCTGACCATCAGCAGCTAACCGATTGCGGTCCGGCGTAAGGCGCAGGGCTACGGGCTGACCGGCAGTAGCGAGTGTAACGCTGTCCAACTCTTTACCATTGTCATCCAGCGCAACGGCTCGGAGCGTGCCTGGTTGGTAAGGGATAGGGAAGACGGCCTTGAACTCTGTGGAACGGTCGACTCTCTTCTGCCCCACTTCCTTGTCATTGAGAAAGAGCTTCACCACCGCAGCTTTTGTGCAAATCTCCACCTCTATGGTCTTGCCCTCGTGGCCCGGCCAATTCCACGATTCCCAAGTGGGCCAAACGGACCACAAGGTCTCACGTATCTCACCATTGTATCCATCGGGTTCACGCACAGCCATGTAGAGGGTCGGGGCCGTGTCTCTGTTCCACAAGAGATTGCGATAGTGCGATATCGGCTTGCGCCACCCAGTGAGGTCCACATCTCCGCAATAGGTACCATGCCAAGGGAAGTGTGGACGTTTGTAGTGCTCGCCTTCACTCTCTCCTTTATAATAGTAACGGCCGATGCCCGACTCTCCCAAGTAGTCGAGTCCAGTCCAGACGATGTCGCTCACGATGTAAGGATGGTCCGCCACCAACCTCCAGTTCTTAAAGGCATCGCGCGGATAACTCTCGGTCTGCCACATGACTCGCTCGGGCAAACGTTCGTGGTCCGCAGCATGATGGTGTATCATGTAGTTGTAGCCTACGACATCGAGCACATCGGCATGCGGATCGAACAGGGACCATTCCTTGTCGGTCTTGTCCCAAGAGCAGAGGGACTCGGTGACGGGGCGTGTAGCATCGTGACGCAACACTTCTGCCTTGAACTTGCGGGCCGTGGTGATGATGTCGATGGTACGGCGCTCCAGCACTTCGTTGCCGATGCTCCAGCAGATGACACTGGGGTGGTTGCGGTCGCGCAGAACGAGCGACGCGATGTCCTGTTGCCAGCAAGAGTCAATCATCGTGGAGTAGTCGTACTTGTTCTTGGCCTTGTACCAGTTGTCGAAAGCCTCATCGATAACGAGCATGCCGATGCTATCGCAGGCATCGAGAAAAGCCTTGGTGGAGGGGTTGTGCGAAGTGCGTATGAGGTTGAAACCAGCCTCTTTCATCTGTCGCACCTTGCGAATCTCGGCACGGTCGAAAGCGGCAGCTCCCAACACCCCATCATCGTGGTGCACACAGGCACCATTGAGCATCACCCGTTTGCCATTGAGCACAAAACCCTCCCTGGCACTGAACGAGAAACTGCGCACACCAAACGTCGCCTCTTGCATGCCTACTGGCTTGCCCTGTTCGTTGAGCGATACCTGTGTCTTATATAGGTAAGGCGACTCCGGTGACCAAAGACGGGGATGGTCGATGGTGTAGGTGGTGGAGACGGTCTTTGTCTCTCCCGGATTCAACGACAAAGGAAGGATCTTCTCGCCTACCGCTACATCGGCTTTGCGCGGATTGACGGATTCGTTGGTGACAGTCACGGTCACGCATACCGTAGCCTGAGTGGCGCTCACCTGCGGAGTGGTCACATACACTCCATTGTCGGCAATGTGCAATGCGTCGGAGGTCTGCAGCCACACATGGCGGTAGATGCCCGAGCCGCTATACCAACGGCAGTTGGGCTGTTGGGAGTTGTCCACGCGCACCGCCACCACATTGTTTTGCTTGGCATCCGCCTGCAAATAGGGCGTGATATCAATGGTGAAGGGAGTGTAGCCATAGCCGTGCTGACCGGCCAACTGTCCGTTCACATAGACTTGGCTCTTTTGATAGACTCCCTCGAAATGGAGTTTCACCAATTGACCATTGGCAGGAGTCTTGAAGGACTTCCGGTACCAACCGATGCCACCGGGATAGTATCCGCCACCATTGCCCATAGGGGCCTCGGCGTAAGGGGCGTGACAGATGTCCCAATCATGTGGCAAATCCACCTTTTGCCAAGAGGTGTCGTTATAGGCAGGCGTCTGTGCCTCGGGAACATCCTGTTCCGTAAACTTCCACCCGAAATCGAAGAGTGTGGAAGAGACTTGTCCTTTGGCTGCGAAGCAAAGGAGGAGGAGAGATAATGTCAGTAAGGGTTTCATGTTATTTGCATCAAGTTATGTTCAATGATGTGCCTTCACACGCAATATAGTATAGGAGAAGGGGGCGAACGTGTAGCCGAACGTCTTCGCAAATTTAGTGAATTTCTCCGTAACGGGGACAATCTTGGTAGGTGCTTCGAGCGTATTCTCCTCTTTACCGTCTGCAGCCCGCAGGGTGATGACCGTTCCTTTGGGCAGCACCTTGGTGGCTCCCTGCAACTCGAAGGTGGTTGCATAGGGAAGCTTGGAGGCATTCACTACTTTGATGACCAGCTCCCGGGCTGTCTCGTCATACCCGGTCGCCACGAATTGCAAGGGGCAGTCTTTCAGCAAATCCCAGTCCGTGAGGCATCCGGTGGTGTCCACACGACCCACCTCCATGCTGTTCTTCACGTTGTAGGTGGGACGGTTCTCGGCAGCCATCTTCTGCACATAGTAGGAGCTGCGGCCCATCACCCGGTCGGTGTCTATCCATATCAAGTTGGTCTTCCAACGCCGATTGTTGCTGTTCTCGAAGAGAGGAGCATAGGATGCCATAGTCACCAGGTCGCCATTGCGTTCCATCCCCCCGATGAACGCTGCCTCACTGAGGGCGGCATACATGTTGCCGCTTCCTACCTCTCCATTGCAGGCATACTCGCCCACATAGACTTTGTACTTGCCTCGCTCCCACTTGTCGAAGAGACGGGTGTTCTTGAAGAAGAAGTCAGGAGCGACATACCAGTGCGGGTCTATCATGTCCGTTTTGGGGATGGGACCCGACTCGCGTTTCCTCATTATGTTATATATGAGCGTCAGTTGTGGGTATCGAGCCTTGATGGTCTCATAGAACAGGTTGAACCGTTTCTCGTACACCGGTCCCCAGTTTTCGTTACCTATCTCCACGTACTGGAGCGGGAATGGCTTGGGATGACCATTGGCCGCACGCCGTGCGCCCCAGGTGGTGGTCACGTCGCCTATGGCATATTCGATGGCATCGAGGCAATCGTCGAGATAGTATTGCACAGAGTCTTCGGAGCAGACATTAGCCAGACGGAGCGTGCAGTCCATGCCCACATTGCAGACGTACATGGTCTTTGCGCCTATGTCCTCACAATACTGAAGTATCTCGTGGTAGCCCATGCCATAGGTGGTGCGATAGCCCCACAGCATGTACTCTCCGGGACGGGAGGCGGGGTCGCCCAAGGTCCTCTTCCAGTCGAAGCGGTTGTCCAGCGTGATGCCCTCCACAACGCAACCTCCGGGCCAGCGAAAGAAGGCGGGCTGCAGTCCGGCCAACGTCTGTGCCACATCCCGACGCATGCCATTTGGACGACCGTTGAAGGTCTCTTTGGGGAAGAGCGACACATAGTCGAGCCACACAACTCCCGTAGCGTCGAACTCGATAGCCAAGCGAGCCCTACTATCCGTACCCTTGGCAGTGAGGGTAAGTCTCAAGTCGTTCCATCCGCTGCCTTTCACCTTTATGGGAGCGGAAGCGATGGACTCGCCTTTTTGATTTATCAGTTTAGCCGTAATGGTTCCTTTGTAGGCTTCGTCGCGACGGACAATGGCACGCAACAGATATTTCTTTCCTTTCATCACATTCATGCCCCAGTAACCTTCGTTGATTAGCGAGACGGGGACTCCCTCCTGTGCGATAGTCACCTTCAGATTGTTGGGAGCGGTGCTGAACAAAGGCTGATCTTTGGTTAGGGTCATCGTAGCGGTTGTAGGGTCTTCGACAGAGAGCGACCAGCCTCGCACCGGCTCCGGGTACCATGGGAAGGTTTTGTTGTAGGACTTGCCCGAGAGGTGGTTGGTGCCTACGGGAGAAACCAGCCAGCGCTTCTCGTCGAGGGAGTATCCCGGTAGCATCTCCCCATCCTCGAAGCTGCGGTTTTGCACCAGTTCGGCATAGAGCCCGCCGTCTCCGGCATGGTTTATCTCCTCGAAGAATACTCCATACATCGAAGGGGATATGGTGGATCCCTTCTCGTTCAGGTCAATCACGATATGTTCCTCCGCCCTGACCTGAGCCGACAAGACCGAACAGCAGAGCATGCACATTACAAAGAGTGGTATCTTAATCATACAGAATCCTTATTTAATGTAAAGAGAGGAGGGCCGCCCCATAGTAGAACGGCGGTCCTCCTCATCACCTAATGTAAACTATTTGAGCCAACGGGTATCGCCGGAGCGATTGACCACGATGGGGGATGTGGCATCGTTGATTGTAAAGTCGGCCTTCACGGGGTCGGCATACAAATCAGCGGCATAGATATCGAGGTCGGTGGCGTTGATGTCCTTACCGCCCAACTGGTAGTCCTTGGTGGTATAGTTGTTGGAGAACGAAGTGGTGGTGTTGGCACCAATGTTGTAGATGCGTCCGCAAGGCGAAGCGATGACCACGCCTTCCATCACAAATTCAGACCCTTCGGCATTACGGATATCAATCATCTGAGAGTTGCGGCAGAAGTGGTAGAACGTAACGTTCTTGTACTCCAAGTGGATGGGGTGTTTCAGGTTAGCGGCAGAGAACACATTGCCCCAACCACCGACACCGGTCTCCAGGTTCTGGTCGTTGCAGAACGTACAGTTGCGGAACGACACATTGTCGAACTGGTCGTACGAGGTGTTGATGTTGTCCGAACCAATGGCAAACGTACCATAGCAGCTACCCTGCCAACCGCACTGGTTGATTGTACAACCTTCCATCTCGAAGTTCATGATGTGCTTGGAGGTTGCACCCTGATGACGCCAGAATCCACGGGTGATGCGTGTGAAGTCGCAGTTGACGAAGCTGACGTTCTCAATGGTGAAAGTGCTGCTGGTATTGAAGAAGTACTTGTTCAGAATCTCGTAGCCCTGCTGGAACTCGATGTTCTCGAACTCCCAGTTGGAGATGTACACACCATTCTGAATACCCCAGTTACTGGTAATCTGGAGAATCGGCTTCGGACCGTCGTAGCTACCCACAATCTTGAATCCCTTGGAGATCTTAACCGGACTGATTGTGTAGTATGAACCTGCGGGGAGGTAATACTCTGTACCCTCCGGAATCTCCGGGTCGGAGTTGTTCTGCGTCAGGATGGCATTGAAGTCGTCTTCCAGTCCGATGATGATGCTGATGGCCGACGGACCTGCCGTACGGAACTGCACCTGGTTGTAGGGTTTGTCGTAGGTACGCGGTTTGGTGGTGTCGTAGACATTGGCCACGTAGATGGTGTTCTTGTCCAGCCCCTCCACCTCGGCACTACCTTTGGCGATCTCTTCGGCAGTCAGATAGCGTGAAACGAACCTCACAGTGTCGTTCTTCTGTGCCGGCATCACGCTGATGCTGTCCACGGGATTGTCCGGGTCGACCTGCCAACGGATTACTGCGGAGTTCTCCTTAATCTCGGTCTTCGACACGTTCTCCACAATCTTGGCATAGGCCGGACGTGCCTCGGTGGCGGCACTCGTCTCGGTCCACTGCGAGTTGTTCACAGGGTCCTGGGCATTGCTTCGCACACGGATGTAGAAGGTAGTGGCATAGGGTATGTCGTCCAACACTACGTAAGGATCCTTGGTCTCCACTGTCGTAAAGAGGTTCTCGGCACTGAATGAACTGGTGGTGACCTCTACGGTGTAAGATACGGCATCGTTTACTTTGTACCATACCAGCGACACTTTGTTGAGCGTCACTTGCGGATCGTCTATCAACCGTGGTTGAAACAAATCCTTTATCTTGGTGTAGTTGTCCTCCGAGCAACCTGTGTAGAAAAGTCCACACAGCAAGGCGAACACCACAACGACTATTTTATGTAATCTGTTTTTCATCATGTCTATGATTTAATATGCATAATAGTTTTTAATCTTTCCTCTGTGGTCGGTTATCACTTTAGAAGGATAGGGGCAGAGGTATCTCACGGGGTCGGTAGGTTTCACAAGGTCGTCGTTTCCTTCGTTGATGAATCCGCGGAAGCTCCAGTAGATGGCATCGGTGATGACGAACTCTTGTGTCTCCTTATCCAGCACTCGCCAAGCTTTGGCATACTCCAGCTCACTCTTCTTGCCCGAGGGGATAACCATGTCGGGACCATACTGGTCGATGCCATAGATGTCGAGGATGGTGCGGTCGGGGTAGTTGGGGTCTTGTTTCTCCATGTAGTAGATGGTCTCGGGCACTTTCTCCACTCCCGGTATGTACATACCGTTTGCGACCAACGCCCAGTTGATGAGTTGGTTGTAGAGGTTGTAGATGACCTCACCGTACTTGTTCCAACGGGCCAAGTCATACTTGCGGATGCTCTCGCCACCAAACTCCCACATACGTTCGTCCATGATGGCTTTGAAGAAATCTTCTTTCGTGCCCAGAGACTCCACATAAGTCTCTACCTTGTCCACCCACAGAGAGGAATCGAAGGCACGACGGCGCACTTGCTTCAGTGCCTCTTTAGCCTCGGCGATAGGACCGGAGAGTTCGTTGACAACCTCGGCATACATCAGCAACACGTCGGCGTAACGCATGCGGATGCTGTTGATGCCCGTGCCGGAGCCACTGGTAGATCCCAGCGGAGACTCCATGTAGAGTTTGTTCCACTTACCTATGCCCATGGCACAGAATCCCATGTCAATCTGTTGGTTGAGGTTCTCATCGTACTTATAGGGCACGCAGGTGATGTCGCGTCGCAAGTCCTGCGTGTCGAAGGTGTAGATGTACGTCGGGGTGTAGTGTACGTAGTTGCGCGCACTGCCATAAGCATGGTCGCCCTCGGTAATGGTGACACCGATGCGGTAGCCAAACTGTCCGGTCGTTCCCTTGAGCATCGGCACCTCGAACAGCACATCGTCGTTGCTGATTAACTTCCAGTTGCACTCGTTGTACCACAACTCCTTGAAGCTCTGGGTCAGGCTGTGCTTGCCCTCGCTGATGACTTTACCAAGGTATTCCTTGGCAATCTGATAATAGTCCAAATAGTCGGCCGTGCGTTGCATGGTACCCACGCTGGCGGCATTGGTTGTGTCGGGACGGAGAGTCCATCCACCCCGATAGAGAGCCAACTGGCCTATCAATGCCTGGCAATACTCGCGCGAGGCACGTTCCACACCATAGTCCAGACTCTCGGCATAGAGCATCATAGGCTCTACGCTCTTCAGGTCGTCAATCAAGAACTCCAGTATCTCGTTGCGGTCTGTCGTGCCCTTGGCGAAGAAGTCATCGGTCGATTTGGACGGTTCTGTGACGAACACCACATCGCCCCAAGTACGTATCAAGTCGAGGTAGAACAGAGCACGGAGTGTCTTCACCTCGCCATACATCTGCTGCAACTCAGAAGGACCTTTCTCGCCCACCTCTTTGGTGAAGCGTGGCAGTGCCTCCACAGACTCAATGAAGTCGTTGGCATAGTTGATGACCGAATACATGTTGTTCCACAAAGAGTTGAGGGTAGACCAGTAGGGTCTGGAATCGAAACAACCGATGTCGGCCCCCGATGTGGATACTGTATTGTTTGAGTAAGAGGAGAACTCCACATCCGTGTTGGTATTCAAGCCATAGACCAGCGTAGAGCCATAGAGACCGTCCGTCGTCATGGATGAGTAAATCTGTGTCATCAATGACTTTATCTCGTCGTCCGAAGAGAAGACATAATCCGATGTGAAACCTGAGCCAGGTTCTACATCCAGGAAGTCGTCACACGCCGTGGTGGAGAGCATTCCACACAACGCGATGCCGGCATATATTAGTTTTTTATTCATCATTGTTCGTGTTTTACGATTAATTAAAAGGATACGTTGACACCCAGCGTGTAGGTCGTACTACGCGGATATTTGTTATAGTCGATATTCGGCGTCAGTCCGGTACCGATGTTCACCTCGGGGTCGTAACCCGAATAGCCTGTCAGTGTGAACAGGTTGTAGCCTGTCAGGTAGAAACGGAGTTTGTTCATGCCCCACTTCTGCGTGATCTTGCGAGGTATAGTGTAACCGATAGAGAGGGTGTTCAGTCGCAGGAACGATCCATCCTCCACTGCCCACGACATACATACGGGACGTGAGAAGCTGAGCGGACTCCAGATGGTGGCGTTCTTGTTGAACTCGGCCAAAGCCTCGGGAGAGTAGGTCAAGAGGTTACCCATGTTGTCGTAGTAGCGGAACCGCTTCTCCAACGAAACCTCTGTGGTGAAGTTGTTGAACGAGTTGTTGTAGAACGAAGTGGTGATGACCTTGTTGGCATTGAACACATCGAAACCAACCATGTAGTTGAAGAAGACACTCATGTCGAAACCCTTGTAGTAGGCATTGAGTCCGAAACCGCCCGAGCACTTCGGAGTGGTCCGGCCGATGACGGTACGGTCACTCTCGGTCAGCTGGTAAGGGTTAGCACTGGTCTCGTCGACCGGAGTCAGTTTCTTGAACTTGGCATGTCCCGGCATCAGAGTACCTGAGAGGGGGCTGCTGTCCACAACCCCTTCTTTGAGGTGCCATGTACGTGAGTCGGAGTCGAAGTATTCGAAATCGTCCACGGTGTAGAAGCCATCGTTCACGTAACCATAGATGAGACCGGTGGTACCGCCTACGTAAGCGCGGTAGTCGTCGGTGTTCAACAGGTTGGTGCCTGCCCAGCCTGAGGAGAGTATCCACTCGCTCTCGCCGCTGGCCAGCTTGTCAATCTTGTTCTTATTGTGGCCAATGTTGAAGGTAGCGCTCAAGCGGAAGTCGGGGCGGTCGATGATGTAACCTGTCAACTGCAGCTCGATACCCTTATTGGAGGTCTGTCCCACGTTCGACATAATCTTGGTGTAGCCCGTGTATCCGGGGATGTCGGACGGAACGAGCAAGTCCTTCACCGTGTTCCAGTAGACCTCAATACTGCCGTTGATGCGTTCGTTGAAGAATCCGAAGTCAACACCTAAGTTGCGTGAGATGGTTGTCTCCCACTTCAAGTCGGGATTATAGAGATAACTCGTGTTATAGAATTTGTAGTAGTAGCGGTCCGTCTCGTTCCAACCGGCAGAGCGTGTGCTGCTGATGCCATAGAGTTTGCGGTAGAGGTCGTCGCTGATGCGGTCGTTACCGGAAGCACCATAGCTCAGACGGAGTTTCAGGTTCGAGAGGCTCTTGAAGTCTTTCATAAACTCCTCATTAGAGATGCGCCATGCGGCAGAGAATGAGGGGAAGAAGCCCCAACGGTTGCCCTTGGCGAAGCGTGAAGAGCCATCCGCACGGAGTGTAACCATACCGATGTATTTTCCTTCGTAAGCATAGTTGACACGGCCGAAGAAAGAAGAGACACGTGTAGGCGAGCCTGCGGAAGCGGAGTTGGTGTAAGCCGTACCCAGCGAGAGGTTGTCGAAGGCCTTGTCTGCCGTAGTAGTCTCGGGGAACTCACGGGTAGTGTAGGACTTGGTGCGCGACTCGTTGTTCTTGATTTCCTGTCCCAACATGATTCTGAAGTCATGTTTGTCTTTCAGCAGGAAGTTGTAGTTCAATACATTGGAGAGTTGCCAACGGGATCCTTGTGTCATCGACCACTCTACAACCGGCTTGTTGTTGGCACCCTTTGCCGTAGAGGTCTCGATGCCCCAATAGCGCTTGTTCTCCGTAGAGTTGTCCTCGTAGCCGAATTCCACACGATAGGTGAGGCCTTTGATAATCTGCCAAGTCAACGCACCTGCGGTGTTCAGCGACTTGTTGATGCGGCGCTTGTAGTTCTGCTCGGCCTCTTCGCGCGGATTCCAGCGAACCTTCTCTTCCAGCACGTCGGCATCGAAGTATTCATTGTCCTCGGGCACTTCCATGTAGTCGTCCAAACCTTCTGTGGGGGCTTGACGAAGGGCTGTCAGCAGACTCACGCCTTCGGTGCCGGCTCCGTAGACGGTCTTGTTGAGCAGACGCATGCGGTATTCCAGGGTGAGGTGTTTGTTGAGCTGACTGTTCAGAGTCACGTTGAAGTTGTTCTGGCGCAAGCCGTTGCACTCCATCACGCCCGGCTGGTCTTGATGGATGAAGCTGACTTTGTACTTCATCTTCTCAGTTCCACCATTCACGTTCAAGTCATAGTATTGTGAGGTGGGGTTGGTGCCGAAGATCTCATCCTGCCAATCGGTACCTTCGTCGCCTTGGTAGATGTAGAACTCGTAGGTCTGTCCGAAGCGGTTGCCAAGGACACCGTTCTGGTTACCCAACGACTTGTTGCGTGAGTTCTCGTACTGCATCATGACGTACTCATAGGGGTCCATCACATCCAGTTTGTTGGAGAGGGTCTTGGTCTGCAAGTAAGCGTTGAGGTTGATGGAGATGCGGCCTTCGTTAGGTTTCTTGGTCGTTACCAAGATTACACCATTGGCACCGCGGGCACCATAGATGGCCGTGGAGGCGGCATCCTTCAACACGTCGATGGATTCCACATCCGTAGGAGGGATGTCCTTCAGACTGCTTACCTCGAATCCGTCCACGAGAATCAACGGGGTGTTGTCCTGTGTGATGGAACCTCCACCACGAATGAGGATGGTGATGTCGGCATCGGGTGAACCGTCAGCCGCGGTCACCTGCACACCCGGCAATCGTCCTACAATGGCCTCGGCCACGGAGGTTGTCGGCACCTTCTCGAGTTCCGCACCCGATACGGTGGAAATGGCACCCGTCAGGTTTCCTCTCTTCTGTGTACCATATCCAATCACCACCACGTCATCCAAGTGGTTGGAGTCTTCTATCATCTGGATGACTATGTTGGTACGGCGACCCTTCAGTTGTTCCTTGGCCTCCTTCATACCCACGTAGCGTACTATCAGCACGGCCTTGTCTGCATTCTTCACGTCCTTCAACGTGAAACGTCCGTCCATATCGGTAACGGTACCGGTACTTGTACCTTGCACCATGACCGAGGCTCCTATTACTGGCCCGTAGTCATCGACTACCGTACCGGTAACTTGCGTATTCTGTGCATATCCATACTGGGACATCCACAAGAAACTGAATATGCTTAGTATTATCTGAAAATATTTCATTCTTGCACTATATTAAATGGTTGTCAAAAACACTTTATCACTTGCACCAATAGGAGTCACCAATCTTGTTGAGGTAAACCTCGGAACTCTTGTCCTTGATGGTCATATCGCCACTGGCGGCATTGTTGAACAGCTCGTCCATGGTCAGACTGGTGGCCGTTGGAGTCTCTGTAGCATCCAATCCCCATTCCTTCATCACGTAGCCCTTCGTGTAGTAGTTGCCAGAGATGCTTCTGTTGGTGACATTGTCCAGCACAAAGAGGGTACCCAATCCGCTCTCGGCACCTACGAAGAGGTTGTTCTTCACACTAAGATTGAACTGCGTAGCGGAAGCGCCGTTGAGGTTGAACAGGTTAGCGTCGGCACAGGTGGCACTCACGAAGGTGTTGTTCTCGATGGTCACGTTCAGGTCGTCCGGCACGCGGTTGAGGTTACCCAGTATCATGACTGTCTTCTCCATGTGGAACGTGGAGTTCTTGATGGAGATGTTGTGCACAGGCACGATGGACTTGTTCACCGGAACGAAGAAGTTGGCGGCGATATTGTAGATGCGACAGTTGTCGATAATCAGGTTATGGATAATCTCCACATTGTCGGCCTTCGGGTTGTTCTGATACCAAAATACACCTGCCAAGTTCTCAAACTCGCAGTTGACAAACGATATGGTGTCGACCTCAAAGTGTTGACCCTTGAACTGGAACACACGGCCCGTGTCTTGTATCTTCACGTTCTCGAAATGAACGCCTCCAACATTGCCGGTGAAGATGATGAGACTGTTCTTCTTGACAGTGGCCAAGCCTTTGCCCCGATAAGGCTCTTGTCCGAGGATGTAGACGGGTTTGGCAGGATTTTCCAACAATCCGCCGTTAAGTGTATAGGTCTCACCCGCTTTCAGATAAAGTTTTACAGCATCGACATCGCTGTCGTTCATCAGATTCTTATAGACCGTGTTGATGTCGTCGCCCTTGCCTATCAAGGTGTAGCCATCGGGAGCAATCACAGGAGGATCGGGGTTCACCGCTTCTTCGTCCCAGTCGGCACCGGTGATGGATATCGTATAATCTTGAATCATGGGCTCGTCCGCATTGTTCAGGTGGAACTTGACAGTCAGTGTAGAGTCGGGGATGATGGGGAATGAGCCATCCATCTCCTTACTCTGAATCACTTCGTTGTTGGCATCCAAATAGTCGATGCGCACATTCACCGTCTTGTCGTTATCGACCGTGCCGAACAGCACAAAATCGTCCTGATAACTAAGTCCGCCGGTGGTGGTGGTCTTGTCGCGCGTCAACGTCATCTCACCCTCGGTGTAGGTACCATCGGACACCTTGTAACCATTGATGGGTGTGGTGACGACGGCACGAATGGTGGAGTAGCTCTTGTCCGCCTTCACGTCGATACCCTTCAGACGAAGTATGCCGGTACGTGTGTACATGTGCAACTTCAGAGAATCCTCTTTGGCAGCATTGTAGGAGACAGGAACCGAAGCTATGAACGACTGCTTCGAGAGTGTGTCCTGACTGATGACGATGTCATTGAGGTTGGCAGGGAAAGGTATCAGACCGTCGTTCTGGGTACAGAGGATTTTGTAATTCTTGTTCTCCAGCGAGAATTTGAAGCTGGAGGAATACTGCACGTAAGACGTTCCGTCCTCATTATATATAAACAAGGGGCGCGTTCTGGTGTCGCTGGGTGCCCAGGGCTCTTCATCGACAAACATCTCGATGCTGTTGACCACAGACACGTCATACTTTTCATCTTCCGAACAAGCCACCCAACAACTTGCGGTGGCCAATGCGGCAATCATAAATCGTATATTCATAGGTTATTATGCAGGTTAAAAGTTAGTTTCCGTTACTTGATATCGTTCGTCGACAGACTTGACGGCTTTGTTGACGTAGAGCTCATCCAAGATAGGATAGGTCACGTTGAAACGCTTCGATGCCTTGAACTCCACACCGATGTCGAGCGGTTTCTTGGTGCGTGTCACCTCGACTCCACCCTTCAGGTAAGCCACGTCCATGTTGGTCTTCTCGGCGGCCTTGCTTGTGGGGAAGGAATAGAAAGAGACCTCGAAACCGTTCTTGAGGTCCGACGCACAGGTGAGGGTATCCAACACGATGTCGCCGCTCTGCACCTTGTAACCGGAGGCTACATTGGTGAATGTCATGGACAACTGGTCGAAGTCAGAGATGGCATTCAGCTCGTCGGCTGTCTCCTGCGGAGCAAAGACGAGCTGGCCCACCACACGGGTCAGTTTCAGCTCTACCTGTGCCACAGACTTGTCGGACTTGAACTCCACAATGTTGGAGAGGAAGACGTCCTTCTGCATGGCCTCGTCCTGATAGATGACAGCAGTAGAAAGGCTGTCCTGGTCGGAGATGCTGCCGGCATTGGCTACGGCAAAGGTTTTCAACTTCTCACCCAAAGGCAAGGGAATGTCCAAGTTGCCGTCACCGATAGACAGCGTGTCGGCATAGACCAGCGAATCGCTCAAGTAGGCAAAGACACAGAGGTCCTGGATGCCGGCATCGGCAAAGGTGACATCGTCGGCCCTGGTGATTTTTACTTTGACGGATTGTGTCTCGGACGTACCTGGAGTCCCTCCGTCGTCGGAATTCCAGACGTCATCCTGCTGGGAACAGGACATCAGCACCGTCAGTAGCAGTGCTCCCATCATTGATAAATACTTCATAAATGAATAATTTAAGATTAACTATATATATAATGTTACCTATTGATTACTTCACCAGTTTCCACCAATCGTAGTTGAACAGGCTGATGCCACGCATACCCTTGAACTTGAAATATAAATCGTGTACACCTGTCACTCCCTTATTGATAGGAGCCTCGAACCTTTTCCAAGCCTCCCATCCCCCTGTGCCTTTCACGTCAATGGCACAGAGAAGAGGCCCGTTGGGAACATCCAGCCGCACTTCCATCGTACCTCCATAGAGCGCACTCGCGGCTGAAACAATCATCTTCCGAGGAGCCTTGTCGCCAAAGTCCACCACCCGCACGCTGACGGAGTCACCATGATGTATCTGACTCACATAGACACCCGACTTCGCATTCGGTTCAGTGGTCACTCCTCCGGCATGAGCAATCGTTTCCGCCTCTACCCGATGATAGGGATTGAGCGTACCCACCGGGTCCACACCTTTGTCCGTAGGTTTGATGACGGGCAACGTGCCATCGTCGTCCCATTGGAACTCTTCGATGGCTACGGAGCGGTTCACACTTCCACCTCCTGGCAGTTTTCCTGTATGATAGACAAGGTAGTGATGCCCCTTATACTCCACAATTCCACAATGGTTGGTAGCTGATTCGGAGTCGTAGAGACTCATCAGCTCACCTTTGTACTCCCATGGTCCCTCAGGACTGTCGCTCATGGAGTAAGCCAAATGTTCGGGCACTCCACCTGCGGCATAGAGTAGATAGTATTTCCCGTTGCGCTTCATCAACCAAGGGCCTTCCTCGAAGTTGCGGATTCCCTTCGACTTATCCACACGGCCAAAGGCTTTCTCATCGAGAGGTACTTTATATAAGGTATCGCCTTTCAGACTAAGCAAGTCGCTGTTCAGCTCGGCATAGAACAGAGCCCGGTTACCCCAATAGAGATAAGCTCGTCCATCGTCGTCAATCCACACCGTAGGGTCGATGTCGCGGTTGCTTCCACCAGCCAACTTCTTCCCTAACGCATCGCGAAAGGGGCCTACCGGACTGCCACCAACCGCCACACCCAAGGCTTTGGTTCGGGTCTCTTTATCGCGCCCGCACACGTACCAATAGAACTTGCCATTGTGCTCGATGCACTGCGATGCCCAAGCACCACTCTCCATCCAATCGAAATCGAGGATAGACAAACGGGGACCGTGGTCGGTCCAATTCACCATATCAGTAGAGGAATATACATGCCAATCGTGCATGCAATATTTGGTAGTGCCATCGGCAACATCGTGACCTGTGTACAACCAAAAGGTGTCACCATAAACCATCGGCGCCGGGTCGGACGTGTAACAAGTCTGTACCACCGGATTTTGTGCCTTCAGTAGCAGCGATGGAAGGAGCAGCAGAAGTACTATCAAAGTGTTTGTTTTCATTCTTTTACGACTGGTATTAAATTATAGCTTATAGAATTCTGGGCTAAAGGTCCTCATTCACAAGCAAAAAGAAGTGGACTTTTGTCTCGCATAGAGTGGACTAACTCCCCTAGGACACAAAATCCACAAGATTTAGTTGGAATATTGCATGAATCGGCGTAACTTCGTGGATGAAAATAATAGCGACTATGAGAAGACTCTTTCTGTTAATATCTTTCTTCGTATGCCTCGCCTCTGTGGCAGAGACAAAGACACCGAAGGGAGCAAGCCGTTGGAAGCTACAAGAGATAGAGACCCCAAACCACGTCATCAAGAGCATTGCCGTCGACAGCATTGGACTGGTATGGATGGGAACCTATGACGGCCTGTTCTGCTACGACGGGAACGAGGTGTACAGATATGCCCCCATCGACAACAAGATATTGGCGTTCAACCGTGTGGACCGCATCTTCGTCCTACCGGACCAGAACATCCTCTGCCGGCAACGGAAGACGTTCATCATCTTCGACCGGAAACAACGCAAGTTCGTGGAGCCCTACCTAGATGGTGCGAAGATGGAACAGACCTTAGGGAACACCTCGGCCAGCGACTCACTGCGCAAGGTGACTTGGCAAGAGGTGGTGGCGAAAGTGGACATCCCCGCTACCTGCAACATCCTGACCCACGAGTTCGACCGCAACGGCAACCTATGGATAGGCACCGACAAAGGACTTTGGCTGGCATCGCCTGTGGCAGACCTCTTCAAGTTCCACGACGAGGGCGGCGAAGTGGTCTCCTTCTTCAAGGACAACGACCAGCGTCTGTGGATTATTCAGGCCGACTGCTCTATACCTATATATAATAAGCACCGCGAGTTGTTGGGCTATCTGTCCGGCAACGGAGATATCGTGAAGCAAAAGGTCACATTCCCCTACACCATCCGGAGCATCAAACAAGATTACAACGGAAACATCTGGATAGCCGCCCTGAGGGACGGGGTGCTCTTGCTGCGCCCTACAGGCAAAGGATACAGCATAAAGCAGTACAAGACGGACGATTCCGACGACTCTACCCCACACCTGGACCGTGTGATGGACCTGCACGTCGACTGCAAGAACCGCATCTGGATAGCAAACCTCTATGGAGAACTGGCCCTCGTACAGTCCACACCGGACAAGGGATACCACTTCGTTGCACTGGACTCGTGTGGAATGACCAATGTACCGACCCAAGTGAGAGGGTTCCATGAGTTGGCGCAGGAAATCATGTATATCTACACCGAGAACGGAAGCTACACCTGCAGCCTCAACTTTGATGACTACAAGAACCTGAAGTTCTACCACCAACAACATGAACCGGACCGCACGGAATCCATACCCCGAGACCTGATACTGGCCGCCACGCAGAACAAACGGGGCACAGTGCTGCTGGCTTGCGGAGGGCTCTACAAGGTGACGGACAACGAGAAGTTCCTGGCCGAGACATTCCCCTTCCAACTGGTTCACACACCTCAGGTAACAAACGACTTTCTGGCTCTGTTTGCCGACAAGAACGGATACACATGGGCTGCCGACGAGCGGTCGATTATCTGCCTCAATAGCAAGCTGGATGTGCAGCACGTGTTCCCCTTCATCGAGAAGGGATACGAGCGCCACTTCACCTTCCACCCCTTCTTCCAACTGAACGACACCTGCCTGTTGAAAGGTTGTCTGGAGGGATGGGTCTCCTTCAATCCCCGCGAGCTGGTGAAAGCGGCAACGGATACGCACAACCTCTACTTCTCGGAGATTCTGTACCTGCGACAGAACCGATTAGACCAGATAGACTTGGACGACACCATTACCCTACAACCCGAGCAACGCGAATGCATCGTACGCTTCTCCGTGCTGGAGTATGACCGCCCCATACCAGTCTGCTACGCCTACCGACTGGAGGGAGAGACGGACTGGACCTACACCAACAAAGGGGAGACGGCACCTTTAACGGACCTGACGGCAGGCACTTATCTGCTGACCGTGCGCAGCACTGACGGCACCGGAGCGTGGATAGACAACGAAAAGACCTTACAGATAGAGATACTCCCCTACTGGTACGAGAAAGCATGGGTGCGTTTCCTGATAATCCTGTCACTTGTACTGATAATCTGTGCCGTGTCCTACTTCATCCATCTCCATATCCAACAGCGGGTGATGCGCCTCACGCTGAAGAAGATACAGGAGATGGAAGAAGAACGGAACGAGCAGCAGAAGCACATCGTGCCAATCGCCGACCCCGAGAAGATAGACAAAGACGAGACCTTCCGCAAAAGACTGTATGACTACCTGAGCGAGAACATTGCCAACGACAAGCTGAAGGTGGAGGACCTGGCTGTAGACATGGGTATGAGCCGGGCCGTCTTCACCACGAAGATAAAGGAGCTATTCGGTTGCACAGTCATCGACCTGATTATCGCCACCCGCATCACCCGTGCCATCCAGTACATGGAGCAGTCGCCCTCGTTGACGGTCGCCGAGATAGCCTACAACTCGGGATTCAGCGACCCGCGCTACTTCAGCCGCTGCTTCAAGAAGCACACCGGCAAGTCACCGTCGGACTACATGAAGCAGCTGGAGACGAAAGAGCAGAAGTAAGTGGCATCTCGGTCCGTGATTTCGAGCGAGCTTGAATAATTTGCATTATCTTTGCACCCCAAAAGTTCGTAATATGAGAATGGTTGAATTGACACAAGAGGACTTGAAGAGGTGTTTCGCGGATAAGTTGTTCCACCAAATCTCCGACACGGCCGATGAGCTGGGGCTGGAGTGCTATGTAGTGGGCGGCTATGTGCGCGACCTGTTCCTGCAACGCCCTTCGAAGGACATTGACGTGGTGGTGGTAGGCAGCGGCATACAGATGGCGGAAGCCCTGAAGGAGAAGTTGGGCAAGGGAGCCCACCTCTCGGTATTCCGCAACTTCGGTACGGCACAGGTGAAATACCATCAGACAGAAGTGGAGTTTGTGGGAGCCCGCAAGGAGTCGTACCAACGCAACTCGCGCAAACCGATTGTGGAGGACGGCACACTGGAGGACGACCAGAACCGGCGCGACTTCACCATCAACGCTTTGGCGGTGTGTCTCAACAAGGCACGCTACGGAGAACTGGTGGATCCCTTCAACGGACTGGAGGATATGCGACAAGGAAACATCGTGACCCCACTGGACCCCGACATCACCTTCAGCGACGACCCGTTGCGCATGATGCGCTGTATACGCTTCGCCACACAGCTGAACTTCTACATCGAGGAGGAGACATTCGAGGCGTTGGAGCGCAACAAAGAGCGCATCAACATCATCTCCAAGGAGCGCATCACCGACGAACTGAATAAGATACTGATGACGGCACGCCCCTCGAAAGGCTTCGTGGAACTGGACCGCTGCGGACTATTGCCGCTCATCTTCCCCGAGCTAGCTGCCCTGCAAGGGGTGGAGACAGTGAACGGGCGTTCGCATAAGGACAACTTCTACCATACCCTGGAGGTGGTGGACAATGTGGCACAGAAGAGCGACAACCTGTGGCTACGCTGGGCAGCATTGCTACACGACATAGGCAAGCCGCGCACCAAGCGCTGGGAGCCCCAAATCGGGTGGACCTTCCACAACCATAACTTCATCGGTGAGAAGATGATTCCCGATATCTTCCGTAAGATGAAACTGCCGATGAACGAGAAGATGAAGTATGTGCAGAAGCTCGTAACCCTGCACATGCGCCCCATCGTGATAGCCGACAACGAGGTGACGGACTCTGCCGTACGGCGCTTGCTCTTCGAGGCGGGCGACGACATCGATGACCTGATGTTGCTCTGCGAAGCGGACATCACCTCAAAGAACCAGGTGCGCAAGCAACATTTCCTCGACAACTTCAAGCTGGTACGCCAGAAACTGAAGGACTTGGAGGAGAAAGACCGCATCCGCAACTTCCAACCGCCAGTCACAGGCGAGGAAATCATGGGGGTATTCGCCCTGCAGCCCTGCCGTGAGATCGGCGTGCTGAAGTCCGCCATCAAAGATGCCATTCTCGACGGCATCATCCCCAACGAGCACGAGGCCGCCTACCAGTTCATGATGCAGAAGGCGGACGAGATGGGGCTGGAGGCAGTACGTAAGGGTGAAGAATAACTGTAATAACTGTCCATGGCTTGTTGGTTAACGAGAGCCAAGGGGCATCGATAATAGAGCCTAGGCTCATCGGCACTTGAGCCATGGCTCTTTGGTCATTGAGCCTTGGCTCATTTTTTTGCATAAATAAAGCGCAATGTTCTAAGCCGAATAGGACTTGGAGCGTTGCGCTTATATTATGAGCAGAAGACCCGTCTCTTTATTGGGCACTTGTGGTTTTATACCAATCGGTGTAGTCCGTACCGTTGGACTTCACCCAATCCTCATAGTGGGGATAGAGTGTACTGATGGGGGTACACTCGTTGTTGGAATCCAACAAGGCTTTCAGGTCGGTAACGGTGGCTCCAGCCAGCTTGATGGCAAACGGATACCACGGACCATAGAGGTAGTTGTTGATGTTGTTGGCACGAACGTAGAAACAGCCCTTGCCGTTGCTCTCCACGGTAGCAGGCAACGAAGCATCGGCGGTTCCGGGCTTCGACCAGAGGGTCTTCACCATATCGTTGGTAGGAGCCTCCAACGGGATGTGTACCTCGTACGACTTGTTGGCGCCCTGCATCACGTTGACGTAGGGATAAACCGATGACTCGGAAGCCAAGTCGGGCTGACT